>CAZRMQ010000051.1:0-13817 GCA_964601185.1 uncultured Pirellulales bacterium | reverse complement strand
GCAGGAAAAAGTAAAACGATCACTTGCCATCATTTCTGCCAAGCCATCTCTGAGACCCTTCTGGTCCCTTGGCAAGGTCCCGTCGCGAACATCCCACATCTCATTGGATTCCTCGGTAGTTGCTATGACGAGTATTCCGAGTATAAAAGTGCAATGTTTGATCAAGCCCATAGAATCCTCCAGGATATGTCTCGAACACGACGTGTCATAGAATCGCTGGGACAAGTGCCACCTGAGCCTGATGATTTCCAATATGCGCTCTGCATCGAAAAAGGAGAAATTGTCTTTCGCGCGATCAGTGTATTAAGCGATTTCCCTATGAGATCCTCTGATGGTGCTATTATTGGAAACCGAGGTTTGTTGACACACCTTAAAGAAAGATTCGGTATTTTTACGCCTGATGAGATTGCTGAGCTGGAGGAGATGATTCGGAATCCCAAGGCCTCTGAGAGGGATTTTCAGAAGTTTTTTGAATCTCATCTACATTTTTTCCGCCGATGGGACTACCGAGAAGTCTATCCGCAGGTTTACCTTAGCCGACATAAGCAAGGGCCCTTGGTTCCTGATTTCATCCTAACAAATCCCGAAATACAGAAAGCAATGGTGATGGAGCTAAAACTACCGAAGCCTAAATTAATCCGCCACCAGCGAAACCGGGATCGGTTTGCGGACGCCATAATGGAAGCAAGATCACAGCTTCTCGAATATCGAGACTGGTTTGAGGAGAAAGCCAACCGTGAGAATCTCGCAACAAAGGTAAAAATGGAGATTTTCAGGCCTCATTTGGCAGTAGTTATTGGCAGGTCGGCTGACTTCAAATGCGGGTTTGACCGTCAGAAACTGGACGCACGGACCACTGATATTGAAGTGCTTACTTATGATGATATCGCCGCATATGCGAAACGCCGCTTGGTACCTATTCGTGGGTACTCTCACACCAGTATGTGACGAAATTCCACATGACGTAGAACCTGCCGGTTGACAGGCCGCAGCCTTTGATTCACCTGATAAACGGCGGCGAAGATGCGTTCAAACTACTGAAAAGCCGCGGATAAACCCCGCAATTTATTGCGGGGCTAAATATATTGCTTATTTGGCTATGCGTTCTTGCGGGATTTTTCATTTCTGCGCTTAATTAAGTATTATCACTGATAAGACATTATCAACACGCCAGCCCCCTGAATTTTGCCTTGTTTTAGTAAAATTAAAGCTTCATTAGCCTGTTCTAATTTGAATTCCTGAACTTCGGGGGTTATTGGGATTTCCGCCGCCAGAGGCAGAAATTCTTCAGCATCACGCCTGGTAATATTAGCTACGGTTTTCAATTCCTTTTCCAGCCAAAGATGGGTGGGATAATCCAGGTTCAGGACAGCGTCTTTGTCCCTGTTTTCCTTTCGAATTGCATTGATAACGACCCGTCCTCCTTTTTCTAATATTCTCATCGCTTCAACTATCGGCTTCCAGGCAGGTGTAAAATCAATTGCACAATTTAGTTTATTTGGTGGAATTTCTCCAGTTGAACCAATCCAATCAGCACCAAGCTTCTTGGCCAACCTTTGGTGCTCTTGCTGGCCTGGGCGAGTAAAGACAAATACCTTAGATTTTGGATACTTGTATTTAACTATTTGAATAACAATATGTGCTGAAGCTCCAAAGCCAAATAGGCCGAGAACTTGACCATCTCGAAGGTTGGTCAGCCTCAAGGCTCTGTAGCCGATTGCGCCGGCACACAAAAGAGGCGCTGTCTGGCTGTCACTGAGACTATCGGGAATCGGATAGGCAAAATCTTCCTTGACCACAGTATATTCGGCGTATCCACCGTTTACATCGCAGCCTGTGCCTTGAAATTCTGAGCATAGGTTTTCGTTCCCTTGTCGGCAGAAATCGCATCTGCCACACGCAGAATTTATCCATGCTATTCCTGCTCGGTCGCCTAACTTAAATTTGTTTGCACCGTGACCGAGAGCCTCCACTGTGCCTACGATCTGATGTCCCGGAATTATCGGCAGTTTGGGCTGAAGCCTTCCTTCGATTTCGTCAAGCTCGGTGTGACAGATGCCGCAAGCCGAAATCTTTATACGGATTTGGCCGGGGCCGGGTTGAGGAATCGGCAAATCCTGCAGCTCCAAAGGCTTTTCTTCGACCGGCCCGATCTTCCTAAGTATCATTGCTTTCATCTACCGGTTTGCACTCCAAACATAACCCTGTTAAATATTCAGCCGTCTCCGCACCGGTGACGGTTGTTTTACCCTAATTATTGATTATAATAACCGCTATTCATAGAACCATAATTTCCAAAGAAGGACAAGTTGTAAATCATGAGGATATTGATATATGGCGGCGGAGCAGTTGGCCTTGGCGTCGGGAGCTGCTTACTGAAGTCCGGATGCCAGGTAGATATTATTGCAAGAGAAAATACCGTTCGGTCTTTGTGTGAGCACGGCTTATTAAGAACGGGAATTTTCGGCGATTATTCCGCAGACCCAACTTCGTTCGGAAGCTTTGTATCTCTGAATGAGGTTCCAAGACAAGCTTACGATTACATTCTTGTTTGCACCAAATCTTTTGACTCTCTGGAGGCTGCGAAAGCTCTTTCAAGGCATAAACTTTTATTTGCTGAGAAAACGAAGATTGTGCTGTTTCAGAACGGTTGGGGTAACGCGGAAATATTTACGTCTTTTTTTAGCAAAGAAATCATTTACAATGCGCGGGTTATAACAGGTTTTAACAGGCCCCGGAAAAATGAAGTTGTAATAACCGTCCATGCAGATGCCATTCATATTGGCAGTTTATTCAATAGTGACGTATCACGCGTTGAGCAGCTTTGCAAATCTATAACCAAGGGAGACATACCTTGTGAAACGACCAACGAGATAGAAAAGGACCTTTGGGCGAAAATGCTCTACAATTGTGCCTTAAACAGCCTCGGTGCTATTCTCGATGTCCCATACGGAGTGTTGGCCAAAAACAAATTCAGCCGGGTTATAATGAACGGCATTGTAGAGGAAGTGTTCGGCGTTATGACAGCGGCGGGTTACAAAACACATTGGCCACACGTTAAAGATTTTCTTGATGTGTTCTATAATAAGCTCGTGCCTGACACGGCTGAACACAAATCATCAACCCTGCAGGATATCAGCGCAAAAAAGAAAACTGAAATCGACGCCTTAAATGGAGCTGTAATTGGACTTGCTGAGAAGCATAAAATGCCTGTTCCATGTAATTTAGTCGTCTATAATATAATTAAATTCATCGAAGCTGGGGGTTCCCGCTAAAAACCTGCGCCGTCCGTATAGTTACTGTATTTGCGCACTTATAGGACTTTATGTTTTTATTTAAGGTCGAAACAAATACAGTTTTTATACCCAAATACATTAGTCGGCTCCCTGAAAAACACGATAAAAGCCAAAATCTTAATAAAAAAGCCCCAAAAAGCGTTACGCCTGGAGTGTATACTGGCACTTTTAGACAGGACTTGACAAAAAAGAGGACCGATCTTATCTGACCTGTACAAAGGACCACATCCAATGAAGGGAAATAGATTTAGAGACTTGACAGAAGCCGCAATTAGGATTATAATATATAGGTTACATCGCAATAGTCAGATCATGGAGGAGAGCTATTTGTATCACACATGGAGTATGTGGGGAATTAAACTGTGCTTACTACGATCCTACAGGTGCAAGGATACACTTGTATTTGGTCATCTTGAGCCTGGATTTTTACGGAACGCAGATATGCGTAGATTTTTAGCAGTATCAAAGAACATCTGTTCGCTAAATACCGGCTTGCAGTACCATCAAGGTCGAACGTACTTTGCTGTTTATCCAAACAGTGTAAGATTTGCAGTAAGAGTATCTATAAAGTGAAAGCCTTTTTGTTATTTTAGGAGGACTTCGTTATGAAATTGTATATGCTTAAATTTCTTTTGATTTGCGGTATGATATTGACATTCGGCGCCGCAAATGACGTTGTGGAGGCTTGTACCAACGACAACTGTGCAAACGCAACGCCGGTCGGCAATGTAACTAATCTGGCTTTCGATACGACAGATGCTACATCTGATGGTCCGGGTATTTGCATGAACAGCCCGAATCTCTGGTACGTTTACACCGCCACATGCTCAGGTGTCGTCACAGTAGACCTCTGCGGCAGCAGTTACGACACTCAGCTTGCTGTTTATGAAGGATACAATTGCCCTCCCGCAGCAGGTGACCTGATCGGATGCAATGACGACTTCCTCGGTTGCAATCTACAGTCACAGATCAGCTTCGGTGCAGTCGCAGGCACCCAGTATCTCATCGAAATTGGAGGGAACGTGCCGCAGGATGTCGGCCCTGGTGTTTTAACAATCACTTGTGAGCAGGCGATATGTCCGCCGCTCAATGACGATTGCTATGAAGCACAATCGATTGGTGAAGTATGGCACCTAGCGTTCGACACGAGATGTGCGACGTTTGATGGTCCGGGTTTGTGCTTGACCAGTCCAAATATCTGGTATCTCTACACGGCCTCATGCACGGGTGTAGCCATCGTTAGCCTATGCGGCAGCGATTATGACACCGTACTTGCTGCCTATGACTATGCCGGTTGCTACCCAACACAACAAAACTTAATCGGCTGCAACGACGACTTTTGTGATGCCGCATCGCAGCTCAACTTCGATGTGATTTCCGGCAATCAGTATCTGATTGAGATCGGAGGTTATAGTTTTGATGCTGTAGAAAGAACCGGCACAGGTGAATTGACTATCACTTGCCAGGGACAACCCGGTCCGCAGCCACAGGCCGACAACTGCGCCAATGCAAAATTAGTCGGTAATGTAACTAATCTGGCCTTTGATACAACCCAGGCAACTTTCGATGGTCCCGGCTTATGTATGACCAGCCCCAACATCTGGTATTGCTATACAGCTTCATGCACAGGCACAGCCACAGTCAGCCTGTGCGGCAGCAGCTACGACACACAACTGGCCGTCTATAATGACTGCCAGTGCAATCCGACAGTAGCCAGACTGGTCGGCTGCAACGATGACTTCTGCGGCACACAATCGCAGCTCTCCTTCGATGTGGTCGCCGGTAATCAGTATCTAATCGAGGTCGGAGGCTATCAGCAGGCAACCGGTCAGGGCGTGCTGAGCATTAGCTGCCAAGGACAACCAAGTCAGCAACCACCCAATGACAATTGTAATAATGCCAAATTAGTCGGTGATGTAACTGATCTGGCCTTCGATACAACCCTTGCGACCTTCGACGGTCCCGGCATCTGTATGACCAGCCCCAATATCTGGTATTGCTATACAGCTTCATGCACGGGCACAGCCACAGTCAGCCTGTGCGGCAGCAGCTTCGACACAAAGCTGGCCGTCTATAATGGCTGCCAGTGCAATCCGACAGTAGCCAGACTGCTCGGCTGTAACGATGACTTCTGCAGCACACAATCGCAGCTCTCCCTCGACGTGATCGCCGGCAACCAGTATCTGATTGAGGTTGGAGGCTATCAGCAGGCAGTAGGTCAGGGTGTGCTGAGTATTAGCTGTGAAGGACAAGGCGCTGCTGCAGAATTAGATTTCGGCGATGCACCGGACAGCACCAATAATTTCGGCAGGACTATGACCGCAACATATAGCTCGACATCAAGTACAAGCGTCCAGGCCAATTTCCCCACCGTGTTCAATGATGGCGGTTCGGGACCTTATGGCCCGTTCCATCGCAGGTCTCGGGAAGTGGCTCATCTGGGCGATAATGTCAGCCTGGAGGCCGAGGCCGACATCGGTGCGGATCAGGATATGATCAACAATATAGACCCGCCGTCCAACTCGGCGAACAAGGACGGTTTTGATGATGGTGTTATCTTCCCGCTGAGTCTGCCTAATTGTGGCTGGGCCACCTTCGATTACAAGGTCAAAGTTATCAACCCAGGCACCGACCTTTGGGTCAATGTCTGGTTCGACTGGAACCGTGATGGTGACTGGGATGACGACAGCATTACCAATCCTACTCTAAGCTGCTCCGGCGGATTAGTAAGGGAATGGGCTGTACGGAACCAGTATCTGTACAACCTGCCGGCCGGCATTAATCAGATCACGTCGCCGGCATTTCTGAGCTGGCATCCGCAGAGTGGAATAAAGAAGATTTGGATGCGTGTAACTATTTCGGAGCAGCCATGGAAGGGTGGAGAGAACCAGGGCAAATTGGGTAATGGCGGATCCGGGCCGCAGAATGGCTATATGTATGGCGAGACGGAAGATTATCTTTTCACGCCTGAGATTCCGGATACGGAATGTTCATTGTGCCAGGATTTGAACGGCGACGGTCAAATTAACTACCAGGACCTTTCGCTGCTCGTGCGACAGTGGATCGCGCAGTGCATAAAATAATAAAAATTCCGGGCATTTGATTTGAAAGCAAAAAGGCTGTGAGCAACATTAGCTCACAGCCTTTTTTATGATCTGCCCTGCGTATGTATTTAGCTGGGGAAAAACAACCCCGATTACAATGGTCATGGCTATCGGATGCGTGTTTTCGATAAAGCAAAAATAAAATTTTACTTGTATGAGGGGTATTATCCATTATATTACAAACTTGCTGCTCATAGCAATTTCATTATAAGGTAACCTCGAATTGAAAGGGAAATAAGATGGTGGAACCTGTTTTAGTTTGTCCCAACTGCCCGGAGATGACCCCGATATTCATAATGCTTTTAATCTTGTTCGCCTCGTTTGTTCTCTTCGTAGTGACCGCCATAAAAATCCTTGTCTTCTGTAAAATATTTTCCAAGGCGGGCTATAGCTGGGCACTTGGATTGTTGATGCTCGTGCCAATAGCGAACATAATTATGGCCTTTTTCCTTGCATTTGCCGACTGGCCGATTTGCAAGGAAGTACGAAAACTAAAACAACAATTAGAAAAATCCAAAACGTAGGTCATAATCAACAAATAGAATCGGTGTACATTAATTGTACCTATTGAGTAGTTTAGACTTGGAGGTCTATTATGACTACCGAGCAGTTAAAAAGGATAAGTGTAATCGATCCTCTCGGCCCGGCTTTTGAGAGGGTTAAAATAATTCTTTTTAAGCCGTTCGACCTGGGCAAATGGTTTGTTATAGGCTTTTGCGCCTGGCTGGCTTACCTCGGCACCGGAGGCGGCGGAGGTGGTGGGGGCAACAAAGCACAATGGCATTCAGGCGAGGGTATCCATCACACAGCACAAGAAGCAAAAGAGTTTTTCCTCGACAACCTGTCCTGGATCATTCCTGTTGGCATAATCGTTATGCTGGTAATATTATGTTTCTGGATTCTGTTTACCTGGCTTAGCAGCCGGGGACGATTTATGTTCCTGCATTGCGTGGCTGAGAATAAAGCTGAAGTTAAAATTCCATGGACGAAATTCCGCGAACACGCCGATAGTCTGTTTCTGTTCAGGATTGTAGTGGGACTTGTGGCTTTTGCAATATTCGGTTTACCATTTCTTATTGTCGCCTTTTCTTTAGTTGCAATGTTAGCCGGGCCGACGTTTGTCCTGGCAGTACCGGGTATTATTGCAGCAGCGCTTGTCTTTATCCTGCTGGGGATTGTATTTTGGCTGGTTCATAGGTTCACGATGGACTTTGTAGTACCGATTATGTTTTTGCAAACAAAAAGCTGCACCACCGCCTGGCGCGAATTTCTCAACTTACTCTCGATAAACAAGGCCCGTTTTGTACTCTATGCCCTTTTCAGAATTGCAATAGCAATTGCTATTGGTTTTATTATTTTTCTCGGTTTTTGTATCGGCTTTTGTTGTTGCTGTGTAAGTGTGCTCTTGCTGATACCTTATATCGGTACTGTGATACTTTTGCCCGTGTATGTTTTCGAGCGTTCTTATTCTCTATACTACATACGCCAGTATGGTCCGCAGTTCGATGTTTTTAACCTCGCGGCAGAAGCAACCCCGCAATAAATTGCGGGGTTAAATATTATTTTAGCCCCCAAATTTATTTGGGGGTTATCTGGATATTTTTCAACTTAGCGCCCTACTGTGAGGTTTCTCTCCAGTTTTCCTGTCTGGTGCCGCGATAAGCCCTTATAGTGTACTGGAACGTCTTTGCCGAGCGAGGCTGCAAGTTAAGCGTAAACTTTACTGTGTCCATATCAATCTTCGCAAACTTGTCGAAATCACCGCTCTTTTCCAAATTCCAATAGGGCGTATCGAAGTTTCGCCGGATTTCAATCATAACGGCGATGTCACGGGTGTTTCGAGCTTCGATTCTGAACGTATAGATATCGTCCCAGCCGGAGATGTTGCCGCGATTGTCGAACCTGTAGTTGTCCGCCTTAAAGTCCATCAGTGTCGGCTCGACGACAACGTCTGCCACCGATCCAAGGTTAAGCTCCACATCCTCATCCACAGGGATATACTTAAACGAAGACTGTCCCGTATAAGATAAGTGTCCCTGGTCGCCGGCAGTTCTATAAACCTTCAATAAGCCGCCCGGTATGGGTGTCTGGCCGAGCTTGTGCTCTTCGTCATTTTTGAAGCTAAGGAATCGAACCACATTTTGGCCGTATCTTTCTTCCTCGTATTTATAAAGATTTACCACCGGCACCTCATCAACATCGAAGCTAAGCAGTCTTTTCGACCAGCCTGTCGGAATGGTCTCAGTACCTTCAATTGTATAGAGAAAATACTCACTAAGACCTTCCTTTCTAATCTCTTTCGGTTTGTAAGCTAACTCTTCAGACTTTGCTTCGAATAAAGCACGCGTTCGTAGCCGGTCTACCGGTCCTCTTGCTGGAACTGGCATTTCCGGGACTGAGACAGGCTCACCTGGTCGGCCGTATGGATATTGTCTGCGGGCAAGCTCAGCGATTTCATCAAGTATATGCACCGTGCCGACGATAAGGCGGGTCTGGGCATTTTCATAGTCTTCGCCGCTATTGTTGGTGACTCGCACATAGCATTGCAGGCGCATTGTCTCTTCGTCTTCGGCAAGTGTCCCCATATAAAACGCCCGCCAGGATAGGCCGCTGGTTAGATATGTAATCTCAACAGGCACTTTGCCGCTTACACCGCTTTCGATATTCCACAGTCCGAGGTTCCTTGCTCTCGGCGGATAGACTAATTCAGCAATGTCAATTTTGTCAGCATCGGCTTTAGGAAGCATCTCCAGACTGGTCGGGTCGATGAGCGTATTGACCCAGGAAAACTGCAAACTGTTTTTACCTTCTTTCAGCGTTAGCGCTCTGCTCTCCCGTACCAAGGTCATGTCCGCGGAATTATAAATCGTAAGCTGCACTGTATCCCGCGAAGGCAGTGTTACCAAATCAACCTTAGCCAGACTGGAACCAGTTGTTACAACGATAATAAGTAATATAAATATTGTGCGTTTCATTTTATTGACCCTTTATTCTGTTTTCTGTCCTCTGTATTCTGTCTTCTGTTTCCTCACGGTCTTACATTACGTCGATTGTAGTGCATCTTGAGCTCCTTTACTGCAGGGCCTTTCTCCGTTCGGGCAGGCAACATGATTTCAAACTCAAGAGTATAGGCATCCTTTCTCTTGTATTGCATATTGCACTTTTCCATATCCCACTGGCCTGGAATGTGCTGCAGCATAGTAAGAACAGCGGGACTATCCTTGAAGTTCTCGATCTTGGCGACGATTTCCTCGTCCGTATCGAACAGAACGATCTGGTCTCTGTTGTTTCTACGGATGTTAATTTGTGTGTCCGTCATTTTTTGCTGCGTCACAACGATGTCTCTGCTGTCGCCGATATAAAGCTCCATTTTTTCGCCGACCGGTACCAGGTTAGCGACATCTTCGCCTAAAAAGATGGTGCTATTGTGGCCGTCGTCCTGAAAGATTCGGGCCTTTCCGCCCCATAGGGCAAATTCGCCCAGCCCGCTTTCGGTGTCATTGACAATTCGATAGCTTACAGGGATACCGACATTTCTGTTTTCTAACTGCTCCGGGTCCCAGGGCAGCTTAGTTGCATCGAATGTCCAGATTTTGGTGATCGGCACATTGTCCGCCTTTAGAAACAGCATTTGCTTAGTCTCTTCATGGTCGATGCCCTGCTCGAAGGCTTCGCCGTAGTCCAGAAGCACACGCGCTCTATCGAAGTCCTCGCCTGAGAAATTCCGCAGCACCAAAAAGCTCTTTATATCAAGCTGCGTTTCAGCCTTATCAGCTATAGCCGTGTAGGTAATCAGCCGATCGATAAAGCTCAATAAATAGCTGATACGAACCCTCTCAGCGAAGTTGTCGGCACTACTGATATCCCATACAAGGGCTGCCTCGTTGGGCGGGTAGCTGACGGAGAGAAGCGTCACCTTGTCCGGATGATCCAGCGCAACCAGCCGGATTGAGTCTGCATCAATACTGACGCCTTTCCAGGAGAAATCCACCTTGTTGAGGCCCTTTTGCAAGGTCAGCACACGTTCTTCTTCGATAAGTGTCGCCTGCGGGTTGTCTAAGCGAATCACCGTCGCTGCACGCTCCGGCAGAGCGACGAGTTTGATCCTCGCCTGGACGACACCGCTACCGACAAGTAGTAGAATTACAATTAGTAATTTGTAGTAGATTAGGTGGCGGATGTCATTGCGAGCGAAGCGAAGCAATCTCAAGAGCAATATATGAGATTGCCACGGCCAGAAAGGCTGGCCTCGCAATGACAACTCTATTGGAAATCTATTACAGAACGTGGATTTGTTTCTTTTACTATTCATAACTTAGTCTCCTTAAAATTTATTTTTATCTTGTCAAAGCTTCTTTTCGCATACCATGATACGTTGTCACTGTATATGTAAACGTTCCCTTGCTTCGTGGTTCAAGAGTTAGCTTGAAGCGAGCGTGTGTAGCATCGTGTTTTTCGTAGGGTATATCGGCCTGCAACGTCCAGTACGCAGTGCCGAAGCCACGCGTGATTTCAACTTCTATAGGCAGCGTTCGAGTGTTCGTGATTTCAATATTCCAGGTTTGTTCTTCATCCCAGCCGATTATGTTACTATTCGGATCGAACATATAATTATTTGTCTTATAATTCATCAATGCAGGCTTAATCTCAACCAATCGAGCCGGGCCAAGATTTAATTCAATCTCTTCATTCACCGGAATATACTTAATACCCGTGCCTCCGACATACGACAAATATCCCTGCTCACTCGTGCTACGTAGCGAGCTACTTCGCAGAGTAGCATCAGCCTCGCTATAGATTTTCACGTTTCCATTTGGGATTGGTGTATCACCCAGATTGTGCTCTTCGTCGTTGGCAAATGAAACAAATCTTGTCGTTTGCTCACCCCAGCGCTCCTGGTCGTATTTATACAGGCTTTTTACCTTTATCTCCTCAGCTTGGAAGGAAAGCAGACGTTTTCCCCATTTATCCGGTATGGTTTCGGTTCCCTCAATGGTATAAAGGAAATATTCGCTCAAGCCCTCCTTTATGATTTCCTTGCGCTGTAGCAGACCTAATTCCATACTCATGTTACTAAGACTCCTGCGAACGGAGAATTCATCGCTTGGTTTAGATTTATCACTTATTACATCCCCTATGCCACTGTAGCGAAGGACATGAGGCATCGGCCTATCATAAGGATATTGCCGCCTTGCCAATTGTGATATCTCATCGAGAAGATGTACCTGGCCTACAATCAGCCGAGTCTGAGCATTTTCATAGTCTTCACCGCTATTGTTAGTGGCTCTTACATAGCTCTGCAGAAGCATCGTCTTTTCATCTCGTGAGAGTGTACCCATATAAAATGCCCGCCAGGATAGGCCGCTGGTAAAGTACGTTATCTCAAACGGTACTTGGCCGGTGACCTCCGAACGAATGAGCCAACGGCCAAGCTCTCGCACCTTAGGTGGAAACACCAACTGTTGTATGTCTATCTTGTCTTTCTGCTCTAACGGTTCGAGGCTAAGCGAAGTGGGATCAATCAGTGTATTAGCCCACATAAACTGCAGCCAGTTCCAGCCTTGCTTTAATGTCAGATTCCTCCGCTCCCGCACCAACGTTAAATCAGCGGAATTGTAGATAGTAAGCTGTACTTTTTCTCTCCTGGGCAGCACAACTAACTCTATAGCGCTTGCCGGTGCAAAAGGTGGCTGCTCCTCTATTGGGACGATGGACGAGGGACAAGAGACGATGGACGAACTCTCATCGAATCGATCGGCCAGCAACCTCTCGGTTTTAACATCAGATTTTGTGGTCTCCGTCATAGGCTTCGGTTCTTTGGCAAACTCCCGCTGATAAGGTTGGTATTCTAGCGTTGTCTGCTTATTTAGGTGAGCAACCAGCGCTAAGAATCCTATCAAAAGCACCGCTGCAACCGCACCAATCCTGGCTGATTTTCCAAACAAGATTTTTGTTCTTACCGGCGATTTAGCTTGCTCTACAGTGCGTGAGATCAAATCCTCGGAAACTTTAGTTTCTTCACGGAGCAAATCCAATGATGCGAATTTGCGCTTAAGCTGCTCTAAATCCTCGCGACACCGAGCGCAGCTTTGCAGATGGCCGGTTATTTCTTTCAGCCGGTCGTCTGAGGCCAGCTTGAACTGGTATTCAATAAGCTCTCGTTCTGTTAAATGGCGCATCATTTCAAACCTTCACCAATATCAGGTAATCTTTTCGCCAGCGTTCTAAGTGCCCTGTACATTTGTGTTTTTACCGTCCCAACTGAGCAGCCCAAAACTTCCGCCACTTCCGGGTAACTAAGCTGCTGATAATATGCCAGAACGAGCGTCGCCCGCTGCTTGTCAGGCAGGGACTGGATAGCATGGCGTACCTGTTCGGCTTGTTCGATTTTCATAACTTCCTGAGAAGGATTGTGTGAATCATTTGCTACCGCAACCGCTCCCGGTTCGTCGCTATTATGATTATTACAATCTAATCTCTGATTCAGCGATACAATTTTTAATCGCCTGCGTCTTCGCGCATGGTCGATAGTTACTCGCGTTGCGATTCTAAACAGCCAGGATTTAAATTGGCCGCCCCGAAATGTATGGGCTTTTTCGTGGACCCTTTTAAAGGTCTCCTGAAAAAGATCCTCTGCTCGTTCTCGATTACCGGCCATTCGCGTCAAATACCCCAAGACACTATCCCCATATCGGCGAACAATCTCGCCGAAAGCCGTCGCATCACCCTTACAATGGGCTTCGATTAAGCTTCTGTCAATGTTTTCCATTGAGGCTGCTTCTCCACTACCTGTACAGACGTCCATCGTAGTTTAACGGTTGACAGAAATATTTAGCCCCGCAATTTATTGCGGGGTTTTATTGCTAAAGCATGGCGAGCCAGCCACCATCAACGTATATAATTTGTCCGGTGATGAAGTCGCTGGCGCTCGAGGCCAGAAAAACAGCCGTCCCGACAAGGTCGTTCGGCTGACCCCATCTGCCCAGCGGAGTTTTTGAAATGACCCAAGTGTTAAGATTCTGATCAGCCTGCAGTGGAGCAGTAAGCTCGGTGGCGATATAGCCCGGACCGATGGCATTTACGTTGATATTATATTTTGCCCACTCCACAGCCAGCGACTTTGTCAGCATCAGCAGTCCGCCCTTGCTGCTTGCGTAAGCCGTATTTGTGGGCCGAGCTGCGTGACACATCAGCGAGCCGATATTGATAATTTTACCCGCCGAATGTCTGGCGGCCTGTCTTGAGCCAGGTCGAAAGAGCTTGCCGCCCGCTCCCATTTGTTTTCGGTGTTGGCAAAAGGCCTGAGAAATTACAAAAACAGCGGTCAGATTTACATCGATGACCTGGCTCCAGTCATTTAGTTTAATATCCTCAGCCGGTGCTCGGCGGGTTATCCCCGCACAATTGACAAGAATAT
>CAZRMQ010000050.1:0-14163 GCA_964601185.1 uncultured Pirellulales bacterium | reverse complement strand
ATCGTATAAACGACTTACATTACTTTAATAATATTAGACAGTACAGCTATATAAAGCTATTAATTAATCTTCTTACCAGTCGCCTTACTGGTACCTCTTTCAGTGGTAAACTCTCCTTCAAGTGCACCATCTTTAAGTGCGCCTTTGAAATCCATCTCGAATTGTCTGTCGCCAAAGCTCATCTCAACCTTAAATGTAACCTGGTCGCCTTCGAGCTTGAGGTTTTTAATGGGAACCTCACCGTCACGGACCTGATACGTCCCGGTCATGTCTGCATTAATCGTCAGCATTCTTGTACGTTCGCCTCTCTCTGAGACTGTTGTCAGCTCCCACTTGCCGACAAGAGCCGAAGCTGCTGCTGGAGCCACTGCTGCTGCTTTGACCTCGGGCTCGAGCTTTGTGCCGGTTATTTCGCTGGTACCTCTGTCTGATTCCATCTGGCCCTTAAGGGTCTTGCCGTCGAGCTTGCCATTGAATTCCATCTTGAAGGTCTGGTCAGGGGGTCCAAACTCGATATAAAATGTCACCTTGTCGCCATCAAGCTTGAGGTCTTTCATGGGAATCTCACCGCCAAAGAATTCATATCTGCCGGTCATGTCTAACTCAATCCTCATCATGCTTGTAAACGTACCGAAATCGGAAGTTGATGTAAGCTCCCACTTTCCGATCAATGCTGTACCGAAGCGCTTGCCATTGGCCTGAAAATCCCCCATTTCTCCTTTGAGCACTCCTGTCAGCTTGTTGCCTTTTACGTTACCTTCGTAAGTTGTTTCAAACTCGAAATCCTCAATTTTGCTATTGCGAGTGAAGGTGAGCTTGCCGTCCTTGAATTTGACATCGGAGACTACATGCTCGCCCTCTTCGTTCCATTTTCCATCAAGTGTGCCATCCGGCTTCTGCGTGACAATCAGCCTGGCATTTATCTCACGGTCTTGGACATTAAACTTAATGTCCCATTGGCCGAGGACGGGGAGCTTGGGCTTTCTTCGCGCACCGTTGGCGGAAGACTCACCACGGTCGCTTGACATTGTGCCCGTAATTTTGCCATCTTTCAGAGTTCCCTCGTAATCCATTGTGAACTCCTGGTCACCAAAACTGATTGTACGGACAAAGGTGAGTTTTTCGCCATCGAATTTGACATCGGACAAATCACGTGAGCCCCACTTGCCCGCCAGGGCATCATCATCCTTCTTGGTGATAGTCAATGTGGCGAAGGTGTCTCGACCGCCGAAATCCATCGTCATTTCCCATTCACCTGTGATGTCTTCTGCCGCCAAAACAAGCGATGTCTGCACCAACAACAAAATACAGACAAAAATGACAGCTTTCCTTGTGCCGTTAGGCATACTGCGTACTTTCTTAATTAACATCTGATTCATAGCTAACCTCCTAAAGAATAACTTTACAATTAATTGTCTCTTAAATAACGGGTTTTTAATATTACCGCAAAGCAACATAAATAACAACTGTTTTTTCAAAAAAATCACATGTAAAGCATAGGCAAGCTGCTTATCCATTCTACGATTAAACCCCCTTCTATAAGGAATTGCGCAATATGTGTTCAAATATGTCTAAAACTTGCTATATAGTTCAGAATCATCCGGAAAGAAATACAATAACCTTGACGAACTACATGTAGATTTAGATACTTGAATCAAGGAAGATAACAAAAAACGAGCACATAAATGTCTGTCAGATTAGATGGTGGCTAAAAACTTTTTTACCGAAGGAGGGCGACTTTGACATTTGCCATAATAGTGTACGGTAGATGGAAACTGGGCTTTAATGACCCTACCATTACGGGATGGATAACCGCTGTTATTTATATATTAATAGCTTTGCTTTGTTTGGCATACGCACGTTGTGAAGAGCCATCGAGAGGTCATCGTGTGTTTTGGTGGAGTCTCGCAGTGGGTTTATTCGTGATGGGCCTTAATAAACAATTAGACCTTCATGTTTTATTAGAGACGGTTTGTAGAGTAATAGTCAAAAGGTACGGATGGTATCCTCAGCATCGAATCATTCAATTTTGCCTTGTGACAGGTTTGGCAACAGCAAGTCTGACTCTTTTAATAATCATAGGATTGACAGCCTGTGGCGTATCACGTTTGCGGTGGCTGGCTTTCTGTGGCATATTGTTATTAGCGGCCTTTATTGTTATGCAGGCAGCATCTATGTACCACGCTTTTGAAATGCTCAAGCTGAAACTGCCCCGGCCGTGGCTGTTCGGTATTATTCAAGGCTGTGGTATTACATGTATCGGTTTATCCGCTTTGTCGGGTATTATTAATAGTCGCAAACGGATTAAGAATCCTCCTTTCCGGTAAACGCGGAATCCAAAGTTCCCAAATGCAAGCAATGTCTCATATCACAATCATTATCCTTGCGAAACTGAGTGTGTAGCTTTTTAGCATGTACTGCTGAAATATATTGACAGGTTTGGCTAATTGGCGTTTAATCTTATAAAAAAGCCAGACAAATTGATAAAGCATTTTTGTATTCCCGCCTGCGCGGGAATGACAAAAAACAGGGAATAACTATGAAGAAATTGTGGGTAAACGTTGTGCCGTATGAAAAGGGACTTGCTATAGCTGCTCTGGAAAGCGGAGCCGAGGCGGTGGTGCTGCCGAATGGCAAAAGCGAAACTGTTCTCCAGTTCGGCAAAATCAAAACCGTCGAAAAAAATGGCGACATAAAGCCGGGCGTCGATGTCGAGTTCATAGATATAGCAGGCAAAGCCGACGAAGATAAAGCCGCAGCGGTTCCGCCCGACAAAATCGTCGTGCTTAAAATGCTCGACTGGACAATCATCCCTATTGAGAACCTGCTCGCCCGCCGAGGCAAAAATGTCATGGTGCAGGTCGAAAACAGCGAACAAGCTAAACTGATGGTCGAGATACTCGAAAAAGGCGTTGACGGCGTCGTGCTCGATACCAAGGACGTCAACGAAATTAAAAAGACCGCTGAAATCATCCACGGCATAAGCGAAAATGTGACTCTCGTAACAGCCACCATCACAAATACCAAACAGCTCGGCATGGGCGACCGGGCCTGCCTTGACACTTGCACACAAATGGCTGTCGGCGAAGGAATGCTCGTTGGAAATACCGCCTCCGGCTTTTTCTTGGTTCATTCTGAATCTATCGACAATCCTTATGTGGCATCTCGGCCCTTCCGTGTCAACGCCGGTGCCGTGCACGCATATACCTTAACGCCTGGCGGTAAAACAAAGTACTTGGCTGATTTAAAAACCGGCGACGAAGTAATGCTCGTAGATTTTAATGGCCGAAGTCAAACAGCATATCTTGGCAGAAATAAAATCGAAAAAAGGCCTATGATACTGATTGAAGCCGAGTCGCAAGGCCAGCCGATAAGCTTGGTTCTTCAAAACGCAGAGACGATTCGCTTGGTCAATCCCGAAGGAAAAGCTGTATCAATAACTAATTTGAAAACAGGTGACAAAGTTCTCGCTCATATTGAAAAGGCTGGTAGACACTTCGGTATGCAGGTTGATGAGACGCTGATAGAGAGGTGACATAGTGATTATGCCGAATGAAATACCTGGTGTATTATTGGCTGTTATCTTCGGAGCGGTAATCGGGCTGGAAAGACAGTTGAGGGGCAAGCCTGCTGGACTGCGGACTAATATCCTGATATGCCTCGGTTCAGCCGTTTTTACTATCATCTCCAAGCAGATGGCCGAACCAGGCGGCTCCTTTACGAGGATTGCGGCTCAAATAGTGACAGGTGTTGGCTTTTTAGGTGCTGGAGCGATTATACAAGACCGGGGTGGAATTCACGGCTTGACCACTGCCGCAACAATCTGGTTAGTCGCCAGTATCGGAATGGCTTGCGGAGCTCACCTTTATAGTCTGGCATTCATATCAACTATTATCGCAATCGTAGTACTCATCGGCCTGGCAAAAATAACCAAGTTTATGGAACCTTCCAGAGCAAAACATAAATCGGAAAGCTCTGCTGAGCAATGAGGCCGAACGAATAATAATAGCCATTCTTCGCGGAAATCCATAAAAATACTGAAGCGAAAGGAGATTCAAAATGAACGGGCGATTATATTTTCTGATAATTTTGTTATTAGCATCAGCATTAGAGAGTTATGGTGCTATAAATACAAGTGTCATAGCAGATGGGGCCAAAGTAGAAAAACTTGCTGACGGCTTTCAATTCACAGAAGGGCCGGCGTCTGACGCTGAGGGGAATATTTTCTTTACGGACATCCCCAATAATCGAATTCGCAAATGGTCGCTGGACGGCAAGCTCTTGACCTTCCTCGAAAACTCAAAAGAAGCCAACGGCCTATTCTTCGATAAAACAGGAAACCTCATAGCCTGTGAAGGTTTCGGACGACAGCTGGTATCTATCAGTCCGCAAGGTAAAATAACGGTGCTGGCTGATAAATACGAAGGCAAAAGATTCAACAGCCTTAACGACCTCTGGATTGCCCCCAATGGTGGTATTTACTTCACCGACCCTCGCTACGGAAGCAGACGCAGTATGGATCAGAATGGTGAACATGTCTATTATTTAGCCCCCGACCGAAAAAGACTCATCAGGGTAATAGACGATATGGTCAGACCCAACGGCTTGATAGGCACTCCAGACGGCAAACTGCTTTACGTCGCCGACCACGGCGGGAATAAAACCTTTGTATATGCGATCAAAAAAGATGGAACCTTATCAAACAAGAAGCTGTTTGCTTCTGAAGGGTCAGATGGGATGACTATAGATAACCAGGGCAATGTTTATCTGACTGCCAGCGCTGTGGTTGTCTATAACAAAATGGGCCGGAAAATAGAGTCGATCGAGGTGCCGGAAAATCCTGCTAACGTCTGTTTCGGTGGGAAAGATAAACAGACGCTCTTTATCACGGCCAGAACTTCATTATACTCTATCAAGATGAAAGTTAAAGGTTTTGAACAAATGCAGACCAAACCAGATAGTAAATTAAAAAGTAAATTTGAAGAAGATATTATTAAAACGAGCGCCGGTGATTTAAAGATTACCTTCATCGGACACGGAACATTGATGTTCGCTTTCAACGGCAAGATAATTCACGTGGATCCGTGGAGCAATTTGGCTGATTATGCTGAAATGCCCAAAGCCGACCTTATTTTGATAACACACGAACATGGTGATCACCTTGACCCCGGAGCCATAAGTGTTATCCGAAAAGAGACAACCAGCATAATATTAACTAAAGCCTGTGCGGAAAGAGTCCACGGCGGGATTATTATGCATGAGGGCAATGTAAAAACGATTGACGGATTAAGAATCGAAGCGGTGCCTGCATATAACATTGTGCATACGCGACCTAATGGACAGCCGTTCCACCCCAGAGGACAGGGTAACGGTTATATCATTGCTTTCGGTGATAAAAAAGTGTATGTGGCAGGTGACACGGAAAACACCTCTGAGATGAAAAGCTTAAAGAATATCGACATCGCTTTTCTGCCTATGAACCTGCCATATACAATGTCACCTGAAATGGTTGCCGATGCTGCAAAGGCTTTTGAGCCAAAGATTCTGTATCCATATCACTATGGCCAAACAGATCCGAATTTGCTCGTTAATTTATTGAAAGACTCAAAAACAATCGAGGTTCGTGTTCGAAAGATGAGATAAGGGTGTGGTGCATCGGCTCGCCAGACTTCGGCAAGCTCGGTCGAGCTGTCGCCTGATGTCAGGGGCTCACATCAAGCAACTCAGCTCACGCAGTAAATATGCCAGAAAAGCTTACCTTTGTCATTCTTTCGAAGCACGATTGCACGTATATGTTCGTCTTGGTTATCTGATAGCCAATTTAATAACGCTTCATTAGGTTTTTTGTCTCCGACTTTCACAACATCCATTTTCATTGTTATTTCTCCTTTTAATTATGCAGGATATCACCAAAGGACAATTCCAGCGCTTCGCGCACAGCAGGATGTTGGCGGACGGTTAGCACAAGCGATTCTTGAAGCTTTTGCTGCTGTTCGAGCTCAGTTTCATATTGACGAATTTGCTCAGCGGATGGTTGAATAACTTCGCCATCTTGCTCGATTAAGCCACCCTGGATGGTATTTTTCAGAGCATCGATAGAATCCTGCATAATACCGTGCAGAGCATTAAGGCGTCTGAAGCCGTTGAGGTCGACTCTACCATAGCCGTGAAGACCATCGAGATGAGTCATGACATATTTGTCGGTTTCGTCATCCAGATTCAGTTTGTAGAAGGTTATGTCCTTCGGAAGCACGTACTGGTCGAACAGTGTGTCCATCGAGTTTGCTAATTGTCTTGCTTCTTTGGGGGCATCCTTTGCGGTGAGCATACGGTAAAGGTTGAATATCGTTTGCCAGGCAACTGGTTCCGCTGCCTTGCTTATCTTGGGGCGGATACGGATTTCCGGATCGATGTGGTCGCGAGTAGCAATGAGCGGCCCGAGTGAGCCATCCTTTAATATCGGCACATCAAAGCCGAGGTAACCTATCGCGAGCAGACGAGGAAACTGCTCTTTCAGCATGACCATATTCTCACTCGCCCAGGCGATTTTCATACCGCCTCCCGGCACAGCACTGGCCATCGGCTTGGACAGCTCATCAAGTATTTCCTGATAGGCTTCGGCCCTGGCCTTAGTGTCGTTAGCATCTTTGGCCTGAAGGTTGACCAGATGAATCGTTGGCGCCTGGCCGACCTCTATACCTGCGCCTCCTGCCTTCTTGCGGCTCAGGCTTATCTCCACCGCGCCGACCATATATACGCGGGTAACTATCCGCAGATAAACATTTCCTTTTGTTGTCGAATACAAATCACGCAGCATCTTGCGAACGTTAGTATTGGGATCATTAGCCCACGCATCCAGCCGTTTCAAGACCTCTTCGGTACCGATGGCGTAAGTCATGCCATCGCTTATCGTGATTGCGCCGGTGGCACTGGATGCGTTCATCAATCCCATCCCAACGGGAACACCTTTGACGGGTAGCGCAAGACGAAGGCCGGCACTTGTATCAACATCGAAAGTGTAGCTTGGAAACGCAGCCATCGGCAACGGTGCTTCTATGAATTGCCGGCCTTTCAAATTCGGGTCCGACGTAGGTCTGTCAAGCGCATCTCCTTTATAGTAGGGCTTGAAGTACGAATCGAAATAGAAATTACTATAATCCAGTTTATCCAATCGAACAACAAGCTGATCAAGCTGCAGAAAGCCACGTTTCGTGTAATACTCTTCCTGCTTCTGGATGGGCACCTGTACTAAAAAAACGTCGCCAGGCTGGAGGTCCTCGGTCAACGGATAGACCGGAATGATCTGGCTGGCACGGATAGTCATGCACCAATTCTTGGCAACATCTTCCAGTTGCTGTTCAGAACAGCCGCATAAAGTTAGATAGACACCAAGCACTACAACCAGGATAAATTGATTTCTTTTCATGGTCTTACTCCTTTAAGACTGTTCATCATACAGGCGCATCAACGCCTTTATCGAGTTGCGCCTGCCGGATGATGTATATCCACCGGCTTTTGTAATACCACGCAAATCCCCAGGGTGTTCTCTCCCGAGTAAGAGGCAATTTACACTGTTATCAGGCGATTTTCAAGAAGAAAAACAGGTAGCATGAATAAATCTGAATTGCGGTCGAGTTTTAAATGCAATTATTATAGGATTCCTTCCAGCCAATGGTCGGCGAAGAGAGCGAGGTCGTAAAAGTCCACCGAGCCGGACTGATTAAGGTCCATACCGTCGCAGAAATAATTGACTGGGCCGCAATTGTTCTGTCTCCATTGCTGTGCAAACCAGGCAAAGTCAATCATGTCAACGCCATCCGGACAGCGAAAATCGGCGACCGGAATCTGCCACAGCAAAACAGGATAATTCATTCCTTCGCAAATGGTCCAAATATTGTAGAAATCCCAGCCGGAATTACTGAATGTATTCATTGTTTGCATCTCAGTTGTTGTTTTACCTATACCATCGGCACTGGTCGGCTGGCCGCTTGTCTCGATATCCCAGAAACAATTCCAGAGTGTTGCCAGGATTCCCATGTATCCTACGAATCCGCCGACGTGTTGAATTCCTGAGACTTTACCCGCCGAGTAGCACTTCATGGCTGCTCCCTGTTGTAGTATTCCTGCAAGTCCGCCTACATGTACGTTCCCGGAGACGGCTCCGATAGCATAGCTGTCGCTGATTGTACTAAACTCGTTGTCGGTTATGCCTACAAGACCACCAACATTCTGGTTGCCTGAAACAGCAGCCGTGGAATAGCAATTCGTCACTAAGCCATCGCCGAGCAATCCCGTTAACCCGCCAACAAATACATCGCCGAAAACCCGGCCGCTTGTGGAGCAACTGGAGATTAAACCGTCACTTGTTCCTACCAGGCCGCCGGCATAAATGCCTCCTGAGATGTCAGCATTTCTGACATAGCAGTTGACGATTCTCCCCTCTTCGAGGTAACCTGCCAGCGAGCCGGTGTTGAAACTTTGGGACACAATTTTGGGATTGATTAATCCCAGGTCTTGAATGCGGCCCTTAACGTACGCAAAAAGTCCGATGCCGTCTCCACTTGCAGAAACGTAGCTAAAGTTTGAGATTGTCTTGCCGTTGCCGTCAAAAACGCCTGCGAATGGTTCATTATTAAGTGAACCCCAGGCCTCCCACTGACCGATGATATTGAAAGTCGTACCTATAAAGTCACTCAAATCAATATCTTGCATTAGCTTAAAGTATCTATCCCAGTCTGTAGGATTAGCTCCGATAGCATTCAACTGTTCAGCCGTTTCAATCAGATAAGGGTCGACTGCCGTCCCGCTGCCACCGCCATATTTTGCCTGAGCCGGTGATGCAAAAAAGAGATAGGTAAATAATGCAAACAACAGTATTGGAAGAGCCTTGCTTGAATTAAACATTTTTTTCTCCTCCCAAAAAGTATTCGACATTAATAATCTGAATTGATTATACAAACTTTTTCAAACTATTCCCAGCAATTTTATTACGGAATGATTATTTAAGCCAGGTCGGGCCGTAGCTTATATCAACTTTCAGCGGGACATCGAGCTTGATGGCCTCTGTCATTTCCTTGCGTATCCAGCTCGCATGTTTTTCAGCTTCAGCGGCTGGAAGCTCAAAAACCAACTCGTCGTGGACTTGAAGCAGCATTTTTACAGGCAGGTTCTCCTTCTCGATTTTCCGTTGAATAGTTATCATCGCAATTTTGATTAGATCTGCTGCGGAGCCTTGAATAACAGTATTGACTGCGAAGCGTTCAGCCTGCGCGCGCTTATTGCTGTTTTTGCTGGCCAGATTCAGGATTTTCCGTCGGCGGTGCAGAATGGTTTCGGCGTAGCCGGTGCGTTTTGCTGTCGCTATACAATCGTCCATAAATTTCCGAATCGACTTATACCGGGCAAAATAATCTTCTATAAACTTTTTGGCCTCGGCTTGGCTTATTCCTATAGAGCGTGACAGGCCAAAGGCACCTTGGCCGTAAATGATGCCAAAATTAACCGCTTTGCAGCGAGAGCGCATCTCGCTTGTCACCTCGTCGAGTGGTACATTAAAAATCTGCGAAGCAACAAAGCGGTGAATGTCCTGGTCAGCAGCAAAAGCAATCATTAGAGCCTTGTCTTTTGAAAAATCCGCCAGCAACCGGAGCTCGATTTGTGAATAATCCAAGCTTAAAATACAGCCATCTTTATTTTCTGGGACAAAAGCGGAGCGAATCTTGCTGCCAAGCTCGGTACGAATCGGGATGTTTTGCAAATTTGGGTCGCTGGAGCTTAATCGCCCTGTCGCGGTGACGGTCTGATTGAACGAAGCGTGCACCCTGCCGGTCCTCGGATTGATTAACAAGCCGAGCTTGTCGACATAAGTACTTTGTAGTTTTCTTAACATACGGTGTTGCATAATCAGCTCGACGATTGGATGCTGGTCTGCTAATTGCTCCAGCACCGCTGCATCTGTGCTTCGACCGGCTTTTCCAACACGTGACGACTTAAGATTGAGTTTATCAAAAATTATCTCTGCGAGCTGTTTCGGAGAATCAATGTTAAAGACCGTGCCGGCCTGCTCATATATCCGGTCGGAGAATTCCTTGATTGCTTCGTTAAGCTCGCCGGACATCTTTCTCAAAAGCTTCGTATCGAGCGAAACGCCGTTATACTCCATAGCAGCAAGGACCGAGACCAAAGGCATTTCCACATCGAAAAATAATTTTCTAAGCAAAGGTTCCGCTTCGATTCGATTTTTTAGATTCATGTAAAGCTGCCATGTTACGTCAGCGTCCTCCGCGGCGTATTCACAGGCAGCAGTCGTATCGACCATGTCAAAAGTAAGCTGATTTTTGCCCTTTCCTATAAGAGCAGAAATAGGTATGCACTCGTAATTGAGAAAGTCCAGCGCCATTTGGTCCATAGAGTGACTACTCCGCCCCGGGTCAAGGCAATACGAAGCAACCATCGTATCAAAGTAAATCCCTTTGAGGGGTATCCCCGCGTTTTGCAGCACCAGCAAATCGTATTTGATGTTCTGGCCGACTTTCTTTATATCTTCATCCGCCAATATGGGTGCAAGCTCATTGCGGACCGCTTTTATATCGAGATGTTTCGAGCCCATAGGTGCCCTTACCGGAAGATAAAATCCGGTTCGCTCTCTCCAGGAAATATTAATGCTTACAAGCTCCGCCCGCATCGGCTGAATCGCAGTAGTTTCGGTATCGATTGCAAATATTTTTTGCTTTTTGAGCTCGGTTACAAATCCATCAAATTTTTCCTGTGTATCTATTAACTGATAATCGTGACTTACCGTCTTGGCGGAAGCAGGTTCTCCGTGTCCCGTATCCCGTGTGAGCGGCGAGTCACGAGTCACTGGCAACGAACTGTCTGTCAGGCCGAATTGTGCAAGAAGGCGATTGAAACCAAGCTCGGTGAAAATACCGGCCAATTTTTCTTTATTAAATTCCTTCACCGCAAAATCTTTGTAATTGACCTCCAGAGGGACATTGCAGTCAATAGTGACTAATATTTTGCCCAGAGTAAGATTATCTTTGAACTTTCGCAGGTTATCGCCTCGTTTGCTTTTTATTTCGTCGATGTGTTTTAAAAGATTATCAATTGACCTGTATCTTCGAATCCAGTGTAAAGCGGTTTTGGGGCCGACATCAGGTATGCCGGGGACATTATCCGATGTGTCACCCTGTAGAGCGAGGCAATCAATAAATTGCTCAGGCCTGATACCCATCTGCTCGACCATTTTGGAGGCATCCATAGCGGTATCGGTCTTGATGTCGAAGATGCTGATGTGCTCGTCGAGTAGTTGCAGAATGTCCTTGTCTTTTGAGCAGATAAAACAGTCATATCCATCGGCAGCGGCTTTCTTAGCTAAAGTTCCGATTACGTCGTCTGCCTCGAAGCCGTTCACTCGTAATATGGGGATGTTCATCGCTTCGAGGATTTGCTCGATTCGCCTTATTTGAATCGGCATTTCAGGGGGCATCGGCGGACGGTTGGCTTTATACTCTGAGTATAATTCGTTTCTGAAAGTCGGCGTAATGCTATCCATCGCCACAACAAGCATATCCGGCTTTATACGTTGAATCAGGCCTGCAATTGCAGTAGTAAAGATATAGGTGGCCTTGGTCGGCTCGCCGGCTGGGCTGGTCAATATTTGACGCATTGGAGCAAAATAAGCAGCGTAAATATGTGCGTGGCCGTCAATTATATAGAGTGTCTTTGCCATTGGCTCCACTTTATTTATTGCTGGCTGTGTTGTCAACCAGAATTCAGAATAAGTCCCCTTAGATTATTCACCATTTATACCTGCTTATTTGGTTGAAATTTTTGGGAAATGTAAAACCCCGCAGTGAACTGCGGGGCTAAATATCAAAGTATTTAGCCGCCAAATTTATTTGGCGGTTCTTCTACAGAGAAGGAAGGCGACGTACAATTATTTTAGGTGAAAAATATAGATATTTTATCTCCGCGAATTTTTAAATTGCCTTTACGTGAACTTTCGCACTTTTGGTAAGCATTTAAGCTGCTGAAGCTAATGCTTCGATTAGAAACTCGAAATTTTTGTTATGTACGAACCTTTTACCGAACATAAATTTAATTCTATCCTGCCAAAGCACACGGCGAAGGCAGCTCAACGCATCCGCAAAGCTCGGAGCAGACTTGCCCGGATACCAGGGCTGAACAAAAAAGTGTCTCTGCTTCGATTTTTGCTGAAGATACCACAGCCAGATCACAGAATAAAGCCACAGGCTCAAAGCTGCCGCTCGTTCGGGGCCTTTGCGTTTCCAAGTCTGAGGTTGCTGACCACCGATAAGCTGCTTGGTGTTTTTGAAAGTATCCTCGATGCTCCATCGTCCCGCAAAACCTCCAATGACTTCGGCTGCGGTGAGAGTTGTGTCGGTGGTAAAGAAAAAATCGTCCTTCTCTTTGCCGGTCGGGTCTCGACTTATAACCAAAAGCACCGGCTTTTGCGAGACTCTGTACCAAACGACTTTTCTGACATATACCAGCCGTTTTCTGCACTTGCCTCGTTCGCAGGTTTCTACCAATTGCCAATTGTGTATTCTTTTGGCCAGATTTTGCGGAGAAGAAAGCTTTTTGCCTTTTTTGCGAGGTCTGCCTCTTCGCTTCTTTCTTTTCTTTGGAAGCAAATCGTAAATATTCGCATCCCGACGCATACGAGAGATTATATGTATATTGGGTATAGCCCGTCCGGCCAGAGAAGCGTAAAAACCGTCCGAATGGTTGATAAACCGCCTTTGAGGCAGCCACAAGGCAACTTCTGTCAACATTTCTTCGGCCAGTTCTATCAGGGACAAACCATTCTTTCGGTGCAATCTCATGTTGATTGGCAGGCCAAGTGGTTCGCCACCCCAGGGCGGATTTACTCTCAGCGTAAGAACCACCAGATTCAGACCCCAGGCGTGGACTGTCTTTGTGCCGGTCGAACGGACAGCATCTCACCACCATCCGGCCCCGTTGACTTTTCGGCCGCTGCGATGAAACAGGGTGTCGTCCAAGTCGTTGGGTATTACACCGGTTGGGTAAAACAGCCTGACCAGCAGAATCGTCAAAAGTCTCCACAACTCGCTCATTGCCCAGGAAGCATCCGGGAAAAACCGGTGATAAGCATCGTGAGTTTTCTGTCCAACTGGGTCTGCAAATGGCAAGATGCCAGTGATGGTATGTCTTGCAGTGCAGAGTACCCATCCGGTTATGAGATTGAGGAAAATTTCTGTCGTGGGAACCGTGAATATTGGGAAAAAGTATTGAATTATCGTATCCCATGCCGAAGTAGTAATTGTATTCATGCCAACCTCCCTGTCTTATCTTTATTTTCAATAAAGACATCGGAAGGTTGGTATGTTTGTCTTGATAAATCATTAAAATCAGCCGCCTAAAAAGTGCGAAAGTTTACAATTAGTGAATTGATTAATTAGTGTATTGGTTTATGGCTCGTCGCTCGTAGTGCGCAAAGATTCCCCCTTTTCTTGTTATAGAAAAAACAAGTTAAGAGGGAATCACTGGAAGGAGGATTTACCCCCTTGGCGGATTCTTGTCTCCTGATACCCTGCTTTCCCTCCGCCTAAGCGGATTGGAGATAGTCTTGCGTAGCTGCTCTCGCCTTTGCGTAGCCACTTCGGCAGAGCGAGGTCTATTCAGCACGGTAATCTACCATAACTATTAACAATGTATCGATCTTGCCCAGGTCTTGAAAATATTAGCAAAAGTTAGTATCCATCCTATTGTATGCGTATATAACGCAAGGGCCGCTATTCTGATACAACGAGCCAGCTTGAGCTTTCATTCCCAACTCATTGATACATTGATCAAGGACTTTTTGGGCAATATTCAGCGTTGAAATCCTGTAATGCACCCAACATTTGCGATGTGTACTATAAAGTAACGGAACAATATCCGGCATATCCTGGCATATCCCAACATTCCAAGCGTTATAATTACCACCCCTCACCCGGATATAATCCTTTAAGGTACCTGTTACTTGATGTTCTTCAAGCGCCTGCATAATTCAAAACCTTCTTTATAAACATCCATTGAGGAGGCGAATCTGGGAGTATAATTGTTGATTCCTTTTTTTATAATTGGCGGATTCAACTCATAAGTGCAACAAGTAGCGAAAAAGGTGGTGAGTTGTTA
>CAZRMQ010000049.1:0-15286 GCA_964601185.1 uncultured Pirellulales bacterium | reverse complement strand
AAGGCTGTGTAGGGCTTGTCCCTACCGCGGGTTCGAATCCCGCCCTCTCCGTTCTACGCTATGCTACGAACGGCGGGCCGTTCTATGAGGCGCTACGAACGGCACAGCCGTTAGAGGTTGAAACATGTGGTATACATACATTCTGAAAATGGCTGACAGGGAATTTATATAAAGTGGAGGCTTCCGGCGATACTGGAAGCTTATATCTCAGTTAAATCAGAGGGGACAGCGAGATGTCTTGAGAAATATTTAAAGACGTCGTCTGGAAAAGCGACTCTGAGGAAAAGAATTTTATCCGACGAAGCGTTAGCATAGTCGGGCTCGCCCTCTCCGTTAATGGAAGAGAATCAACCGACGGCGGATTTATCCGCCAGAAGTTTGTTGGACAAAGAGGTAGGATAGAGCTCGACTCATCATCTCTTTAAAAGGTTTTTCACGGATTTCTCCGGCGGTTATTTCAACCATCCTCAATACACGATTCGACACTCAACACCTGTTTTTTTTGATATTCTGTATTCACCGTTTATTGTGACCGCCTTCATATAGGACTTGCAAACTTCATGGTTCCCATAATAATGCCATAATTGGGGGATGTATTTTAGCCATCGTGCATAGAAGGATAAACTAGATAAAGTAATTCTTTTATAAGGCCGATAGCAGTCAATGGCGGAATTATAAAGTAGGACCTGTAAACTTAACGGTCCCCATAAAAAATACCACATTTGGGGGTGCATTTTAGCAATCGTACGTGGACGGGCAGCCTGCATAGAGTGGCTCTTTTATAAGACTGGTTATATCAATATGAATGCGGAGTCCCATCATACAAGATTTTGGAGCTGGCTAATAGTAAATTGCCTAACGACGAATCACCAGCAACGAGCCGATAGCAGCGAGTGCCGAATGGTTTCAGGAAGGTCGCGGCAAGCAAAAGTCTTTGCGGCATTAGTGGTCTCAATGACGACCGGAATGATAGTTTTAAAGGTGCTCGGTAATAATCCTCCCCCCGCTGGTGCGTTTTGTCTGGCACAGTATCGTCAGCTCGTCCCTGTAGAAGAGGCTATTTCCTCCCGTGTTACTCAAGCCGCCAACCGCTGGAACCGCATCCAGGTTTATTATAGTGGCGCCAGGTTCGGCAACAGTCAACCGTCAGCATTATTAGCTGGCCAGGCTGCTCCCGAAGATATGGACTGTCATTTTATTATCTGTAACGGTTTCGGCGACGACGGTCAAATTCAACGAACTGAGAAATGGGAGAAACAACGGTCGATGAATTATGAATCGCCGGACCCGGAACCGCAAATAGCCAGGAGTGGAAAGACTATCTGCATTTATGTTATAGCCGACGGTAAAAGCAATCGTCTAACTGACATGCAGATAAAAAGGACGGAGGCGCTGGTGGAAGGGCTGTGCAGGAGATTCGACATTAAGTTTGGATCCATTTACTATCCCGGTGACTGGCGATAGCTTCTATTAGTGTATAGCGTATGGTACGTAAGGAATGAAAAATGCTGTTGGATGCTCTTTCAGGATGGTTCACTCTGGATATTGGCATTGATCTGGGTACTTGCACTACTTTGATATGTGTTCGTGATAAAGGTATTGTCCTTAATGAACCCTCGGTAGTTGCAGTTCGCAAAGGAACCAATATCGTTGTGAACAATGGTCAGGCAGTTGGCTTTGCTGCGCGTGAAATGCTGGGCAAAACGCCCGGCTCGATTAGCGCAATAAAGCCTTTGAAAAACGGTGTAATCAGCGACTTCGAAATCACCGAGGTGATGTTGAGATATTTTATCCGAAAAATCCGGCATGGCCAGGCCGACCAGGCCGAGAGCCTGGACAGGATAAAATCCTCCTTCGTGGGATTGGACGTGGTAAAACCCGGCTTTGTCAGGCCGGTCAGGTTCCGAGTGGCCATAGCTGTGCCAAGCGGAACGACACAGGTAGAGCGCCAAGCCGTCATAGAAATTGCTGAACGGATAGGTACCCGAAAAGTCTATTTGATTGATGAACCAATGGCAGCAGGTATCGGCGCGGGATTACCCATTGGGGAACCTACCGCTTCAATGATTGTTGATATTGGAGGAGGGACAACAGAAGTGGCCATAATGAGCTTGGGCGATATTGCCAATGCTCAGTCGATCCGCATTGGCGGTAACGATATAGATGAAGCAATTATCAACCATCTTAAAAGAACGTACAACCTGCTGATCGGTGAGGCCAGAGCTGAAAAAGTCAAGATCGAAATCGGCTCCGTCATTCCGCTGAAAGGGGAACTGACGATGGAGATAGCCGGCAGGGACATTACTTCGGGCCTGCCCAAAAAAGTTGTTGTAACGAGTGCGGAAGTTCGTCAGGCCATGCGCGGCCCTATCATGGCAATCATAGATGCAGTTAAAGCGACACTGGAAAAAGTCGAGCCTGAGTTAGCCGCAGATTTGGTTGATAACGGAATACACATTTGCGGTGGCGGGTCATTGCTGCGAGGAATGGATTCGGTGCTGGCAGATGCAACCGGCTTGCAGGTCCAAAGAGTCCAAGACCCGCTGACCTGTGTGGCTCTTGGCACCAGCATGTATCTGGAAAATATACAGTTGTGGAAAGATACGGTGGCTGTAGCGAGTGTGAGTGGTAATGAAAAGTGGTAATTGGCGCATAACCGGTGGAACAGATTATATATATATGGCCAAGAAGCGAGCCAGCTGCGCCAGAAGCGCGTCATTTATCTCATTTCTGTTAGCGGGACTTATTTTATTATGTGTCCCACAGGCTCTGACAAGTAGAATTCAGATTGCTTTTGCTTGCGCTTTTCATCGGCCTTTAAGCATCTGCAGAAACATATCGCTTTTAGAATGTTTTGAGCTCTCTAATAAAGATTTGGTAAGCGCCGGAGAGTACTTGAGACTGAGGAACCATCTTGCAAACGTTGTAGAGTGGTTGCGTCGAGAGCGGCAAAAAGTTGAGCAGCTATCGGAATTCCGTGATAGACCTGTCTGGAAAGGCTCTAAATTTGTATTTGCTGATGTTATTACAGCCTATGGCAGGTCGCAAGACAGACTTGTTATCAACCGCGGCGAAGACGATGGCTTGGCTAAGGGACAGTTCGTTCTTGCCAACAATGCAGTTGTCGGAACAATATGTGAGGTTAGCTCTCGCGCAGCCCAGGTCAAGTTAATTACGGACCCCACATCCAGGATAGCAACAAAGATAGTAGAATTAGATGCGGACAAAATAATGCAAGGCACCGGCAACAGTTCCGCCAAGCTCCAGCTTCTCCCGATAAAATACACAATCAAAATCGGAGACATGGTTTGGGTCCAAAGAAAGCCTGGCTTACTCGACACCCCCGTGATTGCAGGAACGGTGGCCCACTATGAAAAGGACGATGAGAATCCTTTATTCTGGGATATAACGGTAAAACCTGCTTGTGATATAGACAGCCTAAAGAATGTAGAGGTAATCATAATGAATCCACAAGGGTAGCTAAGGGCAATGTGGGCTTATGGACTATACAGTAGTTGTAGGCATTGACCGATACGTGTAAGTGTGAACATGAAAAAGTAATGTATTTTAACAAATAGCAAGGAGAGTGATATGGCTCGTTATCTTTCTCGTTCTTATAACAGGCGAAGAGGCCGAATCCGAAAGCGGACAAACATTATTCCGGTGTTAGTGATTATTGTCGTCGCGATTGCTTTTATCTATGGTCGTCATTTTCTGGGCAATAACAAAGCCGAAACTTCTGCAGCTTTAGCCAACACTAATTTAGAGAACCAAACAAGCTCGTTCGTGCCTGTAGAATCAACGCCGGAGCCAAAATCCCATCTTGAATTAAAGTTGTCTGAAATCACACCTGAGGGTACTTGCGAACCCAATCCCGAGGTAGCACAACGCATAGACGAAGCTATGGCACTGATTGATACGGAACCAGGCAGGATTATAGAAGTACGTGACAGGCTTAATCAGGTGTTGTCAATGCCTATGAACAAAGAGCAGCGAACTGCTATTAAACGGCAGCTTTCTGAGCTTGCCGATATATGGCTGTTTAGCAGAACTGTATTTCCCCAGGATAGGCTATGTAGCAATTATGATGTCAAGCCGGGTGACCTGCTTAGTACAATCGGCGAGCAACACAAAGTGCCATGGGAGATCCTCAAGGAGGTTAACAAGATTCATTCTCCTGAGTTGCTCAAGGCAGGAGAGACGATAAAAGTCATCAATGGCCCGTTTCATGCCAGGATATATCGTTCAACTTTCACGATGGACTTGTATCTTCAGGACACCTTTATTAAAAGTTTTCCTGTGGGGCTGGGCAAGCCCGGCAGGGAAACACCAACAGGACTTTGGGTTGTTAAGCTAGGCGGCAAAATGGTATCACCTCCCTGGACCGATCCGGATACCTTCAAAAGATACGAAGCTGGTGATCCTGATTATCCTTTAGGCTCAAGATGGATAGCACTGGAAGGTACCGAAGGAGAGGCCAAAGGCAGGATTGGCTTTGCCATTCACGGCACAATAAAACCGGAACAAATCGGCACTTCAGGTTCACGAGGCTGTATTCGTTTGCGCGATGGTGATGTGATATTGACGTATAACTTATTGACGCCGGGCCTTTCACAAGTGCAGGTACTGGAATAAAAATTAAAATTAAGGAGTCCCGACAAGTCGGGATAACCTCTTCAATTTTACATTTTAGTCTTTAATTTTTTGTTTTGCAGAATCTAAAAGGCTTTGACCCGCCTGAGGCGGATTGAGGCCTTTTTTTGTTGCGCTAACAAAGCCCCTATGAATTGGAGCCCGAAATTTTTTCCTCACTGACCCATAAAACCTTTCATCTTTCACTCGAAAGCCCATGATCGGCGGTCTTGGCCGCTATTTCCTTGTATTGAAACGGCCTTTGTGATACAATCTTACCAATAGTTCGGAGATGGGGGGTAGTTTAACCAAAAGGAATCGGATTAATCACGCCAGAGGCGGGCTGCAAATCTAAACAATCTGAGTGCGAGGTGGGTATTTTTGAAAAGGGCGGCGCTCAAACGTATTAGAAGAGTTTTTCCAAACTCAGCGATCTCTCCAACCACTATCATGTTAGCAGTAGTCATCTGCCTGTTGGGGTGTATCTTCTGTATAGCATATAAAAAGGCCGATAGACGGATACCTTTGCTCAGTACGGTTGCCGCAAAGGCCGATGCTCCCTCGATTTTAGATACTCATAACTCGGTACCCGTCGAGAACCGGGAATCCGGCATTGAGTCTTCCTCGCGGTCCGACGGGTGGCAAACTTTACGGATGCGTGTAACGGCCTATTGCCCGTGTCAAAAGTGTTGCGGCGAATATTCAGATGGCATAACAGCATGCGGTCACAGAATACGCCCGGGTGACGCCTTCGCGGCAGCCGATCGGCAATATCCCTTCGGCGCTGAGATGATTGTTGCAGGCTACAACAACGACCAGCCTATAAAAGTGCTCGACAGAGGCGGCGCCATCCGTGGAAACCGCCTTGATTTATTCTTCCACACTCACGAAGAGGCCCTGCAATGGGGCGTTAAATACGTTGACGTCAAAGTACATTGCAAATAACACGGTAGATGCAATCCAGTCAGGCAGTTGTGAAAGTTTTAATAAGTAATAATCTTCTGCACGGTTGCCTGGTCCGCCTTTAACAGGCCGTTGGAAACGATGCGACGCGGCAGAAGCGTTACCTCGAGCGACTTCTTAGGCGGCACCGAGTGCTAATTCACCCCTGGGAGAGAATAGCTTTGATTCTGTCATATGATTTGTACAAGATCCTCCGAAACCTCGTCCTTAGTCTCTTCGCTTCTGTGCTCAGTGCACATTCGTTGAAAGGTGGTGAAGTCGCCGCGAGTTTCTCCCTTGTTCTCGCATCCAGCCTCCCGGCACTGTGAACGTAACTATTTCGTCGCAGATATACATATTCAATGAAGCTCTCTTCATCGGATGAAAGGAATGGGATTGAGTATGCTTTGAAGAACACATAGTAGTCAAAACGGCTCCCTAATTCTAGTGCCTGATTGATCTCTTCATGTGTTACTAATTGCCCATCTTCGATCAGTTGGTTTACTCTGTCAGAATACTTAGTGCGCCTTGATAGGAAGTAGTTTGGGTGCTCGGAAAGCAATTGCTGCAGTAATTTTTTATAGTACGTTTCAAAAGCTGTAGCCAAGGAAATTATGGCGTGTTCTCCACAGGACTTTTCGATTCCCTCCAAACGCTTATCTTGGACGGCCTTCACCATCTTGGAATACTCTTGATCATGTTCGTGCTCCATTTGGTACAGTCGATCGCGGGCCTTAATGTTCTCCATAGCTTCGATCAACATTTCTGTCCTGTGGAGATTACTCTTCAACAACGCCATTGCATTCGTTTTCTCAATCACTATTGCGCCTGTTTCAGAATTACGCTCGCTTATTAGGAACGCTCACCATTTTATGTGCAATGTCCCCAGCTATTAATAATTGGTTGTCCCTATTATTTAGACAAGTTTCATTGATAAATCAAAATCCGTTGACCATGAAACCACCGTCAACTGCGATACACTGGCCGGTTATATATGATGCCGCCGACATACAGAGAAACGCTACTACCGATGCGACTTCTTCAGGTTCAGCAATTCTGCCCATAGGTGTATGTTCAAGGATGTCCGCCAGATAATCTTTATCATCCAACAAGTGCTCTACAAGTGGGGTTCGAGTGTACCAGGGAGCAACCGCGTTTACGCGAATACTGTAACCGGCCCACTCAACCGCCAGGTTCCTGGTAAGCTGATGGATAGCAGCTTTGCTCATGCCATACGGTGCTCCTGTCCGCAAATGAGTCAGCCCCGCAACGGACAGAATATTGACCACGGCTCCTGCCTTGGATTTTCGAAGCAATGAATAGGATCTGCGGCATATATCGAATGTTGCGTGCATATTCGTCGTGATTATTGTTTCGTATTCGCTTTGCGAATATTCAACAGCTTTCTTTCTTATATTGGTCCCGACATTATTTACTAATATATCCAACCTATCCCAGTGACGCGCTATATCTTCAAGTAGTTTCTCACGTCCGTCTACGTTTGAAATATCAACTGCGGAGCCTAAAGCCTTGAAACCTTGTTTGCGCCAGCAGGCCAGACTCTCCTCAACCAGATCAAAATTACGAGCTACGATATAAACTTGCCCTCCTAACTCCAGAATCTCATTGGCGACCGCTAATCCGATTCCCTTTGTTCCACCTGTTACAATAGCACGCTTGCCATCGAGGCGCCATTTATTTTTTTCCATAAATATTACCCTTCAGCATCCAAAATCTCGGTATGTAGGGTGGGCTTCAGCCCACCGTTCTATTTGTGCTGTCCCCAACCAATAATTCGTGCTACATCCTGATAAATCGATACTTCGCAGAATAGCATAATTGGCTGTCCTATATTTCCACGAGTCTCCCTCAATGCGCAGATTAGCTCCCTGAGCTTTTACGTTTTAACCAAAAATCAAAAGATCGTCCCGGCACAAAAATATCCAAGCCAATAGAAGGCTCGTCCAAAGTGTTCGTGACAATGTGTGGTTCTCCTCCTGGGATGTAAGCAGCGTCGCCTTCAGAAAGAACTTGTTCATCTCCGCCGTCGGTTATAATTGAAAGTTTTCCCTTTAAAACAAAAAGTACTTGGGCGTTGGGATGGTCGTGCAATGGCGAGGTGTGCTTCGGTGGTTTGACAAAATGCTCAATCGAGATGTCCTCTTGATTGCAAAGGCTCGCCCGTTTCCAATCCTTTTCCGGCTCGTAAGTTTCCGCATCGTTAAAACGAATAATCTTCATTTGTTTTTTCCTTTATGCATCGTCCGAGTGCAGTCGTTTTATCCTGCGTAGCCCCGTGCGAAGCAAGGATGGTACGGTTCAACAACCGCTTGGGCAATTCGCGCAAGGCTGCTGATCCTACGCTAATGACTCCCATTTTTTTAGCTGTTGATAAATTCTTTTCCCTTCATCAGTGAAGTAGATATTCTTTTCTGACCGGTAGTACAATAAGCCCATCTGCACAAGTTGATCGAGAACATGCCTGGGGACCGATTCGAAAACAGAGTCTGGTCTTCCAAGCTGAAACATGACTTTCCTCTGTTCATCTGTGAGCTCAACCATAATCCTGGCTCGAACAAATTCCGACCGTCGCCAGAGGTTCGGTACGTGTTTAGTCACATATTGTCAAAGGCCATCCCCAAGTGCGTCTTCACCGCATCCGGCAAGGACGGACTCGAACTCTGTCCCGATACATCGGGACCGTGATCCTGCGCTTGGAGCCGCCACCCTTTATTTATCAATTTTATTGGGTGGCATCCTCATCCCTTAGGGATGGGGATTGTTTTTCCCCTTAAAAAACAAGGGATATTATTGTCGGGATTGTTGGAAAAGGCAAGAAGAAACCGCGATAAGGTCGCGCAAATCCGAAGCACTAAATCCTAAACTGGAAATTCAACCTTCGTAGAATGATTAGCCCACAGACCCGTGCCGTGGGCAAGGCCTAATTAATATAATCCTGCCTACTCGTCTCGACGAAGTGCTGAGCTGTAGCCGGGCAGGTGGCAGGCCTAATCTGTTTACTTCTTTTCTTTCAGGACTCTAACGCCAAATATGTAGCCTGTAGTCTGTCCAGTATGAGCGGCAAATTTGACGGTAACTTTGCTTTTATCCTTTATAAGCTCATCAGCCAGTTTATAATCAACGGTAGTAAGGCTGCGCCCTTGTTCTTGTGTCGGTGTCAGATCGGCAATTTTTTGGCCGTCAACGAGTATATCAAATCCCATGTCATTGCGGCCGCCGCGATAATTAATCTGCAGTATCAGCGACTCATCCGGTATCACTTTAAGATCATACGAGAACCATCCGCCATCAAAGGCACGCCGGCTTTTCGGGCCCCGGCCTCTACTGAGGGCATTTGACTTCTCATATTGAAGATTATGGTCCAATTCCGGCTGCTGCTCACCCGGCTGGACGGTATCTACCGTCCTGTCCTCGAGTTCCAATTTCTCTTTTTGAATATTTTCGTACTCTTTTTGCTTGTCCGCCCAATCCTGCTCGGTGAAGGTGTCCCAATAGATTGTGTATCGTTTGTCGTGCATTTTATGGAACGGGTATAGTTCTACGTCGCGAGGCTTGCCGACGTTGGACAGCATGAAGGTGTTCGGCTTACCCGAAACCGGCTTAACCCATTGCTCGACCGGCCTACCAGAAGTAAGCAGCACGGGCACATACAGCAGATCTTCAGCGTTGGGGTCGTTGACGGGGCCTAATTCACCGGCTAAAACAAGCGGCCCATACATAATAGCGACACGTTTGGGATTGTCGGGCATAGCTTCCAGACGAAGTGACATCGGAAACCTGATTTCAATTACATCGCCATCTTTCCACGTTCTGGATAGTTTAATGAAACTCGATGGTGTGGATGTCACCTGCTGGGCCTGGCCGTTTATCTTTACTTCAACGCCGGCCTGTGCCCAGTATGGATGGCGGATATAAACTGACAGCTCGACAGGGTCTTTACAGTTGAATGTCAATTTTATTTTATCATCGTCAGGATATTTCGTATCTTGTGTAACTTTTAGCCTTTTTTCTTTCCAGCCAAGCTCTGAAGCTATAAACAAATTGACATATAATTCTTTATCATTGTGGTAATAAATATAATTTCCATATTGTGCATGATTTTCCATCCCGGTGCCTACGCAGCATGTAAAATCGTTTGGGCTTTGATAGTGCTTGAAGCCTCCCATCTCAAGCGTAAGGTTGTAAATAACTCTTCCGTCCTGAGGATGCTGTGACGAAAGGATATGATTGTACAAAGCTCTCTCATAAAAATCACCGACACTCGCACGCGGCTCCCAGCAGAATAAATGACTTGTGAGCTTGAGCATATTATAGACGTTACAGGTTTCGCTTGTGTTTGTGCCGAGCCTGTCGTTGAGTTTGTCAGGCTCGCCGAAATATTCATTGAAACCATGGCCTCCGGTGACGTATGAATGATGATTTGCCACCCTGTCCCAGAAAAATTCCGCACCGGTTTTGTAATTGTCATATCCGGTCAGCTCATATATTCTTGACATGCCTATCATTTTTGGGACCTGGGTATTGCCGTGATAGCCGGGCAAAATGTCCCTTTTTTCAATCATCGGATCCATCATTTCCTTGTGATGGAATTTTTTCCTGGCCATATCCATATACTTACTGTCACCGGTATCTGCAGCAAGGTCGGCCAGTGACTCGGTGATTCCGCCGTGCTCGCAGAACATAACTTTCTGCATCTGCTCGTCTGTTAAGTCGTCAATAATTGTGTTTAACCAGTCGGCGAGTTTAATTTCGACCTGCAAAGCCTTTTCATTTGAGCATAAACGGTAAGCGTCACGCAGCCCCGACATTTCTTTGTGGAGAGTGTAAATTGGCGCCCAACAGCCGTTAAGATTAAACCTCTGTGTTTCAATTTTGCCCTCGGATACTTCCTTGAATAGCTCTTTGCCGCGTGGAACGCACATCGCGTAGCCGTCTCCGTTTGTGTTTTGGATCTCTTCAAGCTCATCGACGATGTAATCGACTCTTTCTTTGAAGCGTTTGTCGCCGGTCGATATATACATTAGTGAACAGGCGCTTAGATAGTGTCCGAGAGAATGTCCCATGAGCGCCTGTGATTCCCAGCCTCCGTAAGGTTTTGCTTTGGGCTCAAGGCCGGCTCTTGTGCGGAAATTGGACAACAACCTGTCCGGCTCATAGTTCAATAGAGTCTTGACGCACAAATCTTGGGCGTGTTTGAACGGGCTATCGAGCAATCGCACCTGAGTCGAATCAAACGGCCTGACATGAAGAGCCTTGCCTTCACAGGCTTTCATTTCAGGGTCTTTTACCTCTGCAAAAACTTGACAATGAAGCATTAAAATCAAAACTGCACAGAAAATACGAGCTTTCATCTTGAGTCTCCTAAAACTATATCATCTGCAATTTCTACGTAGGATTATATTGCATGTTTAGAAGACTTTTTTCAAGTTTAATTTTATTTTTCTTGAAGAATGTCCTTAGCCGAGGACGGAAGGCGGAGAACGGAAGACCGATGACAGAAGACAGAGGTTTACCCGCCTATGGCGGGACGGAAGACAGAAAATGCTACTGGTAATTGGTTATTTTGATTATAAACTATCGACTATCGACTAAAAACTGTCGACTTTCTTTAAATAGAACTATTGCTTTTTAATTCCGTATAAATTATAGTTTTTGGTTTTTAGGCCGGTAAAATGTGCCGGCTTGTGTATAATATACAATAACTCGTCTCGGCGAAGGCTTTCCGAGCCGGAGCGGGAAAGGATTAGAGTATTAGCAGGGAATTTGCAGGATTATAGAAGCCGAACGGAGAAAGCCAATGAAATTGGCAGCGAATTGGCCGATAAATAAGAGCTTCGGACGGGGTGCCGAGGAACTCTATTAATAGCTTTGTTATATTCATATCGGGGTACCGGGGGAAAAACTGCTAAACTCACGGTGTTAAAAGGTCGATTTTGCCATCGGGCGAATTCTGTCTTTGCAGCAGAAACGGCAATTTTTTTAGACAAGGCATTTTGTAAGTCGATAATTAGCTCGAATGGCTTTATTATCGGATGTAGAATTTGTTTTGTGGCTGAAGCCGAGCGATAGGCTTGCTCAAGGCGTATGGTTTGCCCGGCTATCCCGACAGGTCGGGGCTACGCCGTGACGAGTTTCTTTAGGGCAAAATGAAGGACGAAACAAGTTACGATACGTTATTTGGCAGGGTAGCGGTAGAGCAGGGTCTCTGCACGAAGGAGGAGCTGCGGCGTGCGGTTGAGGAGATGAAAATCCGCCGGGAAACCAATCCGATTGAGCTTGCGAATCTGATGGTCGAGCTTGGTTATATAACGCGGAACCAGGCGGCTCGATTGAGGGTCAGGCTGAGAGAGAGCAAAACCGCGCCGCACCAGATTCCGGGCTATAAAATACACGGCAAACTCGGTGCCGGTGCGATGGCGGTTGTTTATAAGGCGACGCAGTTGAGCTTAAACCGGACTGTCGCGATAAAGATTTTGCCGAGGCGCTTCACCGAGAATCCGGAGTATGTGGAGCGGTTTTATAAGGAAGGCCAGGCTGCCGGCAAGCTCAACCATAATAATATTGTCCAGGCCATCGACGTTGGCGAGGCGGGAGGGTACCACTATTTTGTGATGGAGTACGTTGAAGGCAGGACTGTGGCCGATGATATCGCGGCGGGCAAAATCTTCGAGGAAAAAGAAGCGCTGGACACAATCATTCAGGTTGCCCATGCTCTGGCACACGCCCATGCGAACGGTCTGATTCACCGTGATGTCAAGCCGAAGAACATAATGATAAGTAATGATGGCGTGGTGAAACTCGCGGATATGGGTTTGGCGCGTGAGGTGACGGACATCAAGCTGGCGGAAACCGAGGCTGGCAAAGCTTACGGCACACCTTATTATATCGCACCGGAGCAAATTCGCGGCAAAATCGACATCGACGGCAGAGCGGATATTTACGGTCTCGGAAGTACATTCTACAATATGGTGACGGGTCGGGTTCCCTTCATGGCAGATGACTCTATGGAGGTGATGAAAAAACATTTGCGTGAAAGGCTGATTCCACCTGACCATATAAACACATCTTTGTCAGCCGGCGTGTCCGAAGTCATTGAAATTATGATGGCCAAACGAAGGCATGACCGCTACGACAATGTCGAGGAACTGCTGATGGATTTGGAGGCTCTTCGCAACGGACAGCCGCCATTGCGAGCGCACAAAAGATTTGATGTTTCTGTCCTTGAGCAGTTGGGAAAAGGCGAAGCTGTTGACTTTGGTGAATACGCCTATACCGAAGAGACCATCGCTCGCTACCGAATGGCGGTGCTGATCCTAAGCGTCATCGCCGCAATATTCTTTCTAATCATGGTTCTTCAATTGGCGACGTAACTATCCAAACGTGGCCCAGGATTCGCATCACGAGTGACACCCCTTTGCAGGAATCCCGCCACGAATAACCAGCGACGAGATACGAATCTATGCCCAGAGGCGGCGCACATTTTTCTTCCGAGGAGCTTGCACGCGTCCTCAGTCATTACGACATCGGCGTAATTCATCAGGTAAAGCCCCTTGCCGCCGGCAGCCGGCGCGTCCCCAAAGTGGTCGTGACATCCGAAAAGGGTAAATTTGTCTTAAAACGTCGGCCGCGCGGCAAAGACGACCTCAGTTGGGTCGCTTTCGCCCACGATGTGCAAACCCATCTGGTCAATAAGAATTTTCCATTAGCCTCTCTCGTACCGACCCGCAGTGAGAATAATACTATCCTGAATTTGGACAACCACGTTTACGAGTTCTTCAAATTCGTCAGAGGCGTCCGCTACGACGGCTCGCCCGAAGCCACTACCCAGGCCGGCCGGAAGTTAGCTAAATTTCACCTTTGTTTAGCCGATTTTCCTTTGCGTGATGAGCCTGAACGAATCAGCTTCCATGATTCATCTGCCGTCCGCAGACATATTAAGACCATCGGGGCTGGCAAAAAAACCAGTCCAAAGAAGCAATCGCTCACCACCGCTGAGGTCTTGCTTGACCTTTATAATGATTCGAGCATCCGCGTTAATAAGCTCGGCTTTGTATCCTGGCGGCAGCAGGTTGTGCACGGCGATTGGCATCCGGGCAATATGCTCTTTTCCGCACACAAGTTTGCAGCGGTTCTGGACTTCGACGCCGTCAAGGTTGCTCCGCCTGTCACCGACCTTGCCAACGGCATGCTCCAGTTTTCGATAGTTGCCTCTCATAAGCCTCCAGGTCAAACGGGCGGCAAATCGGATCCAGCCGATTGGCCCGACTATTTCGATGAGGAAAGACTCCTTCAATTCTTAAACGGCTACCGCGAACTTGCACGGCTGGACAAAAAGAAGCTGAATTCCTTGGTTGATTTAATGGTTGAGACGATGATAGCCGAGGCTGTTTTGCCTGTGGCTGCGACTGGCTTTTTTGGCGATTTCACCGGCTTGGATTTCCTTAAAATGATTCGCCGCAAAGCCGATTGGCTTTCCAAAAATCGAATCAAATTGACCCAAATAATAATTTCGTGATTTACCCCCGGCACCACAGGTGTGCCGGCTAAACTATCCTCTGTCATCTGTTTTCCGATTCGAAATTGGCTTTGTTTGGCTTTGTTTTCCCTGCCTACAGTGGTGTGGTTCATTTTCACAATCCTTTTGCAAAAAGTAGTTTACGTTAATTCGGGCTTTTTTGAAATTGGCTTTGTTTTGCATAAAAATAGGCCGATTTGTACCTGTGGTAGTCATAGGGACTCCTTACGGAGAGCTAGAGAACTCTCGACAATTGTACGCCGTAGTCGTAATTGTAGAACGTAGGGTGCGAAACCTCGCACCATTTCCATATCCCAATATAATCGGTGCGATTTCATCACACCCTACCTGACTGATCACTACCATAAGTCATCCTGATTTCCTGTTACCCTGATTTACCCCGTGAGATAGGCGCAGCCGCCATCTCATAGGGTGAACTTTTGATTTGCGTCCGTCTTCTGCCTTCTGACTTCTGCCCTCTGTCTTCTGCTTGAACTATGATATGCTATACTTTTATGTACGCGATACGATATACGCTATACGCGTTACGAGGTCATATTATACCCCAAAACCGGCCAAAAAACAAGCAAAATCTTTTCTTGATTTTAAATACAGTTGCTATGTCACTCGTACGTAAAGCGCGTAGCTCTGCCACAGGTACGCGCTTTACGTATAAGCTTTTATTTGTTGTTGGTTGTTAATACGCCGCAGGCGTGTTAAGGCCAAGCAAAAGGTGGATTTGTTTCGGTAGGGTGGGGCTTTCATCCTTCGCAGTCCTTAAGGGATACAGAATGGATGTAACACTATTTTCTAACTCTGCCGAAGTGATTGTGGAAACCGGAATCTCTGCTACGGAGAATGGATGCCCCACCATTTTCATTCTGAGCTTGTCGAAGTCAGGCGGGTAAACCTCCGCCTTCTGCTCTGGAGTTTATCCGGCCCGTCTGAAGCCGGATTTAACAACTTTAGGCGGACACTTTTTTCTATTTGCCTTTTCCGACAATCCCGACCATAATAAATCCAGCAGCGGCGGGTAAAAGGCGTATAAAACTGTATAATCATTGTTTAAGTCATTCGAGTTTGATAAGATATGTACAGGCTTTGTATTTTCATTGGCATGGTAGTCTTTGGTTGGATTGGATGGTGGATAGGAGCCAGATTTGGATTCATGACCGG
>CAZRMQ010000048.1:2815-15423 GCA_964601185.1 uncultured Pirellulales bacterium | reverse complement strand
GCGTTTACAGCAAAGACGTGATTCTTACAGTTATCGGCAGGATTGGCGTCGATGGCGCGCTTTATAAGGCGATGGAGTTTGTCGGCCCGGCTCTTGGCGATATGTCGATGGAATCAAGAATGACCATGACGAATATGGCCATTGAAGCCGGCGCAAAAAGCGGCATAATCGGCTTCGATAAGGTGACAAAAAAGTATCTTGATGAACACCTCAAAGACAAGAAAGAATACACTATTTACGAATCAGATAAAGATGCTGAATATGTTGCAGTTGAGGAGTTTGACTGCTCACAAATTGAGCCGATGATTGCTCTGCCGCACCTGCCCAGCAACGCAGTCCCTGTCACCGAGTGTGCCGGCAAAAAGATGGACCAAGCCTATATCGGAAGTTGTACGAACGGCAGAATCGAGGACCTGCGAATCGCAGCGAAAATCCTCAAAGGAAAACAGGTTGCCATTCGCACGATTATTGTACCGGCTACGCCGACAATCTGGAAACAGGCCAAAGACGAGGGCCTGTTCGATGTATTCTACGAGGCTGGCTGCGTTATCTCTGCGCCGACCTGTGGAGCGTGCTTAGGCGGTTTTATGGGCGTATTAGCCGAAGGCGAGAGGTGCGTTAGCACAACGAATCGCAATTTCGTTGGCCGAATGGGACATCCAAAAAGCCAAGTTTTTTTGGCCAGCCCAGCTACCGCAGCAGCGAGCACAATTGAAGGAAAGTTAACGGATCCGAGAAAGTATATTTAAAAATCCTAATATCTAAATCCTAAATTCTAAACAAATTCAAATGACAAAAAAAGAAAATTCAAAACAATATGATTTAGAAGAAAGGACATTTAAGTTTGCACAGCGAGTCAGAGCTTTTGTCAAGAAACTCGTTAAGACTATAGCTAATATTGAAGATGGAAAACAGTTGGTGAAAGCATCGGGCTCTGTTGGAGCAAATTATATTGAGGCCAATGAAGCTCTCAGTAAGAAAGACTTTGTTATGCGCATCAAGATATGCAGGAAAGAAGCAAAAGAGAGTCGATATTGGTTGAGGTTGATCGATACAAATGATAAAAGTGAATTGGAGCAAGAAAGAAAAGCTTTAGTGTCTGAGGCTTGTGAGCTTACACATATCTTCGGATCAATTGTAACAAAAAGTAAATAATGCCTCTAAGGTTTTGGTAATTTGAAATTTGAAGATTAGTGCTTGTTTAGGATTTAGAAATTAGGATTTAGGATTTGGATTATGTGAGGATAATTATGACTAAAGCACACGTTTATAAACGAGACCATATAAACACCGATGAGATTATACCGGCTCGGTATTTAACTACTGATAACGAAGTCGAACTGGCGGAGCATTGCCTGGAAGATTTGGATGCAGAGTTTGTAAAGAAGGTTAAGTCAGGTGACGTGATTGTAGCCGGTGAGGATTTTGGCTGCGGCTCATCAAGAGAGCACGCCGTCTGGGCCATTCGCGGTGCAGGCGTGCAGACCGTAATCGCCAAGACATTTGCCCGAATCTTCTATCGCAATGCAATCAACAACGGCTTTTACGTGATTGAATCGCCCGATGCACTTGAAAAAATCAATGACGGCGACGAAGTAGAAATTGATTACAAAGCCGGCTTGATTAAAAACGAAACTGCCGGTATAGATATTAATTTTAATCCGCTGCCGGACTTTGCTCTGGAAATAATCAACGCCGGCGGACTTTTAGAACATATAACAAAGACTCATAAGTAACAGCGAAGGAGATTTTAGAAGTGGCAAAGACGTATAAGATTGCGGTGATACCCGGTGACGGCACTGGGCCGGAAGTGACGGCTGAGGCGGTAAAGGTATTAAAAGTCGCTGCGGGCAAATTCAATTTCAAGGTTGAACTGACCAATTTTGATTTCGGCGGTGAAAGATTCAAAAGGACCGGCGAGACCCTGCCGGATAGCGCCATCAAAGAGCTGCGCAAATTCGATACGATTCTGCTCGGCGCTATCGGCCATCCCGATGTGCCGCCAGGAATCCTGGAAAAGGGAATACTCTTGAAAGCTCGCTTCGAGCTGGACCAGTACATAAACCTAAGGCCTGTCAAGCTGTATCCCGGCGTTGATACGCCGCTGAAGAACAAAGGGCCGAAGGATATCGACTTTACGGTTGTGCGCGAGAATACCGGCGACCTTTACACCGGAACCGGCGGTTTCACTATGAAAGGAACGCCGCACGAGGTGGCAGTGCAGTCCTCTATCTATACGCGTTTCCAGGTGGACCGCTGTCTGCGGTATGCATTTGAATATACCCGCAAGTACGGTAAAAAGGCACGAGGCAGAGGCGAGAATAATACGCTTGCTCTATGCGGCAAAACCAACGTCCTGACGTACGTTTATGACCTTTGGGAGCGGGCATTTCACGAAATGGGTAAGGCGGAATATCCTGATATAAAAAGAGAATATTATCATGTTGACGCGACCTGTATGTGGATGGTCAAGAATCCTGAGTGGTTCGATGTGATTGTCACCGGCAATATGTTCGGTGACATCATTACCGACCTCGGCGCGATGGTGCAGGGCGGCATGGGAATCGCAGCCGGCGGAAATATCAATCCGCAAGGCGTCAGCATGTTCGAGCCTATAGGCGGAAGCGCACCGAAATATACAGGCAAAGGCGTAATCAACCCACTGGCTGCTATCTGTGCTATGCAGATGATGTTGGCAACGCTCGGCGAAGAAAAGGCGGCCGATGCCGTGGAAAAAACTGTGATGTATGTCACCGCGAATAAGCTCAAGTCGTTGCAGGCCGGCCAAATGGGCTACTCAACAAGCCAGGTCGGAGACCTTGTTGCTGAACAGGTGGTAGATTAGGTAGAATCCTAAATACAAAGCACAAAGCACTAAACAATTTCAAAATCCAGATGGTCGAATGAACAAAACGTTTTAGGTTTGCAGTTTCTGGCATTGGGGTTTGTTTCGGATTTAGGGATTAGGATTTAGAGCTTTCAGACTATGCCTGCGAATTTGACACCGGAATATTTTAAGGCTGAGCAGTGGTACAGAACCGCTGCGACAAACGAGGAGAAGATCCTTGCGCTGGAGCGGATGCTTGCGGTAATGCCCAAGCACAAGGGCACCGATCATTTAAAAGCTGACCTTCGGCGTAAGCTCAGTAAGCTTAAAGAGGTAGCCACACAGAAGGGACGCGCCAAGCGCATCGATATTTTCTATGTCCCTCGCACCGGCTCCGGCCAGGTTGTTCTTTTAGGGACGCCGAACAGCGGCAAAAGCACTATCGTCGCAGCTTTAACTAACGCGAAGGTCAACGTGGCCGATTTTCCGTTCGCAACGGGCGGCCCAGTGCCGGGAATATTACAATTTGAAGATGTTCAGATTCAATTGATAGATATGCCGCCGATTACCGCCGACTACATTGCACCCGGCCAGGTGGGGACGTACCGCCATTGTGATTTGATAGCTATTGTTATAGATTTGTCCGCCGACACTCAGGAGCAATTACGGATTTGTTTGGATTTCCTTGAATCCAGAAATTTGCTGCTTAATGCTGAAACGTCGTCTCTCGACCAGTCCACCTCGGCGGGACTGGCCAAAAGAGCTTTTTGTATCTGCACCAAATCGGACATCGCCGTTGACGGCGTTTTTGAGGAATTGGTGAAATCGTGTAAATATCCTTTTGAATTTGTTGAAGTTTCTGTCCAGACTGGAGCGGGCCTTGAGAAGCTGTCGGCTGTGATTTTTAGCCAGTTGGGAATAATTCGCATTTATGCCAAGCCGCCGGGCAAGCCCCCGGATATGAATGAGCCTTTTACGATGCCTGCCGGCTCGACAGTTCAGGATTTGGCGCAGGCAATTCATCGTCAGTTGGCGGAGAAGCTGCAGTCCGCCAGAATCTGGGGCACCGGCTTTTACGACGGCCAGAATGTCCAGCTAAGTCACATACTACACGACAAGGACATCGTTGAATTGCACTTCGGATAATGGATACGGTCTGGGTGAATAGGTACGAAAAAGAATTTTACATAGGTATAAGAAGATGAGTGAAGGTAAACTAAAAACCGCGGTATTGGGCCTTGATGAGGGCGGCCAGCTCCTGCTGAAAGCGGCATCGCAAATCGGCCATTTTCAAATTCAGGCTGTCGCTGACAAAGACAGCAACACGGCTGAAAAAATAGCTACAGAATACAAATGTTCAGCTTATGATGACTATCGGCAATTAGTGGTACAAAGTCAGCTCGACTGCCTGCTTGTTGCAGCCGGTTTGTACAGTTGTGATGAACACATCCGGATGGCGATGAGGAAGAAATTCAATATACTTAAGCTGGCTCCAGCGGCGAGAAATTTTGAAGAAGCAGCGGAATTCGTTCACCTTGCCGAGGCCGAGGGCGTAAAATTTGCTATCGCCAATCCCAGTCGATTTGCCCGGAGCTTTCTTGCCTTTCGCGAGTTTCTGCAGCAGAATGAAATTGAACAGATTTTTTTGATAGAAGCTTTTTACAACACAGGTGACCTGATTGACCCCACGTGGTATACAGATCCGAAGCTGGCCGGCGGTGGAGTATTGCTTCGGGACTGTTATGAGATGATTGACCAGATAATGTGGAATTTCCCGGTGCCACAGCAGGTGTATTCGTTGAATACTAATCAAGCAGGCGATAAGCAACAGCGGCTTTATCTGACGGAAGATACGGCGGTTGTAACAATGAAGTTTAATGATACGCTTATCGGCAGTTTGACAGCGCTGCGACGTGCAGGACTTGGGCCGAGGCGGGAGTTCCTGAGGATTTATGGCAAGAATAAGATTGTAACCGTCACCAGAGACCAGCTCACCGTCAGCGACGGTTCGGGACAAAGCCATAAACAATTGAAGTATAACGAAGATGCTCTCGGTTGCATGGCGAAGGTGCTGAATAATTTCGCGCTTAATATATTATCGCCCGATGAGAACAAACTTTGCAGCAGCGGTGGAGAAAATCTAACAAATATGGCTGTCATTGAATCCGCTTATCTTTCAGCCCGCACGGGCATCCCGGAAGAGCCGGGCAGGATTCTGGGCTTGCGCTCCAGCCAAGTCACGAAGCCGACAGGTATTTAGTCAATCCCGAAATAATAAAAAGATAAACACATCCTTTAGCTGCATTCTGTTTTGCTTAGTTACCTCCTGATTGTTCCTTTCATAAGGGTGAATGAATGGGGCGGAAACGAATAATTAAAGCTTTCTCCTGAAGCATTGATATCGGGTTTTTGTACGGTTTTTACCGTTTCTTTGCCGAAGTCATTCACGGCATAAATATCCGGCCCATTAACCTCGAAGACCTTAAAAGCGCCTGCAAACTGGCCTTGCTGAGAGATTATTTCCGTCGTAATGGCTTTATCCTTATGCCGATTAACGACGCAAACCACCAGTTCCCCATTATTATTAGCAGCCGATACATCAAGATAGGGAACGTTCTTCTGAATGGTTGTCGTTTCCCCTAATCCAAGAAAGAATCTATCAGTGTCATAGGTGTCGCAATCTACGAAAACATCCAATGATGTACCATAAACATTATGGGAGAATAGTTGCAGAGGATAATATATAGTCTGTATGAAGAGCGTTTTTTCATTTGTGAAAATGGGAGCTATTACATTTACCAATTGAGCCATGTTTGCCATTTTCACAATGTCTGCATTCCGAACAAATACATTTAAAAATCCTGCGATTACCAAAGCATCTTCCAGATCATAATGCTCCTCCAAGGCGCGCGTTCCTCGCATAGTATCTGTAGTTCTGGCACGATACCATACGTTGTACTCGTCCCAGGCGATGTATATAGGGTCACGGTCGCCACGATTGGCTTTAAGCATTTCTTCCAGGATCATGCCTTTGGCTACCTTGGTGCGTTCTTCACAGACAAGAGGAGTCGAAAGAAAGTTGTAGTAGTTATTCTCAGGATTACCCACGTAGATATGAAGAGCTATGTAATCCACTACATCCCTTAATTCATGTAGTATAGCGCTGTTCCAGGCATCAGGATCGGCGTTGGGCCGATAGTTTGACGAACCCGCGGCGACCAATTTGATGCCGGGTGAGGTAAGCCGCATTAGCTTTGCCGCTTCACGTGCTTTCTTGCTGTAGTCCTCGGCATTGAGGTGGCCCATCTGCCAAAATCCGTCCATTTCATTTCCGAGGCTCCAGTACTTAATATTATGTGGTTCAGGATACCCGTGCTGGCGCCTGAGTTCTGCAAAGTATGGGCCTTGCTTGACGTTGCAGTATTCCACCCAGCGTTGTGCTTCTTCGATAGTGCCGGTACCCATGTTCACCGTAAAATAGGGCTCAGTACCTATCTTTTTGGCAAATTCCATGAATTCATTAGTTCCGAACTCGTTCGTTTCCAACCTGGCCCAGGCAAGCTCCAATCTTGGTGTCCTTTGAGGACCTACTCCATCAAGCCAGTGGTAGTTGGAGACAAAATTACCTCCCGGATAACGGGCAATAGTGACATTTAGGCCTTTTACCGCTTCCATTACGTCCTTACGAAAACCTTTCTCATCGGCCTGCTCCGAATCAGGGTCATAAATTCCGCCGTAAACGCATCGTCCCAGGTGCTCGACGAAATTCCCGTATATATTTTTGTTGATTTGGCCGATTGTCCGATCGATATCGATTTTTATCCGAGCCTCTGGACTGGCGGCGTGCGAGATCGATTGCACGAAGAAACTGCCCCCAAATACACAGAGCATTGTGAGTACCAAACCGGCATAATTTTTTGTTTTCATAGTCAATTCTCCTTTACTTTCTGATATGTTGTTGTAAACAGATATCCGATTTTATTATGACACCAAAGACCTGGAAAGAGCCATCACCAATCCGTCCAAAGTCCTTCAATGCTTCCCTTGGCCGCACTCAGGACGGGCCGGATTGACGCTGCCACCCAATGACGAATCACGTGTGGCAGCCTCAAGCGCAGCTTGGGGATGGGTGTGTGCTCTTGGCAATTTCTAACTATATTTTGTATAACAATCAGAATTCTACCAATAACTATGGTGCTGTACAACCTAATAGTGAACTACGGCAGCTCTCCAACTCGCGGCCAGCCTTTTTCCCACACTATAGTGGAAATCTTTAGTTCAGACCTGCCGGTTTGACCGTGGTAGGCGTGGAAAACTAAGTAGTCTCCACCTGATTCCTGAAGCACAGCCTGGTGTCCAGGACCTCGCCAGTTTGGAGTCGTTGCTTTAATCACCAGAGTACCGCCGCCTTTCATCATGGGTTTTCCTTTTTTATCCACATAAGGTCCTGTGATACGGCGAGAGCGACCGACCACGACATTGTACGTGCTTTTCGTCCCGCGACAGCAGAAATCGAAGGATACGAACAAGTACCAATAGCCATCGTGCCGGATGATGAACGGCGCCTCAATGGCACCCTCGACCGGCGGAGTTTGATGTTGTTCTGTTCGAGGACGCCTTGCCAGGGAGTACAGCGTAGTATCTTCAGTGGAAAGCTTTCCGGTCTCGGGGTCGATACGCCTCATCATGATTCCACCCCAGAAGCTTCCCCAGCAGAGCCACACATTGCGCTCATCCTGAATGACAAGATTGCCGTCGATGGCGTTCCAATCATCTTTTCCCTCATACGAGCGAACGACGAGGCCTTGATCGACCCACTCGTAATCGGGGCTATTCGGATCGAGTGTTTTATTGGTAGCCAGCCCGATGGCAGAGTTGTTTTTGCCAAAGGTAGATACCGAGTAGTAGAGATGGTACTTGCCGTTGTAATAAGAGATGTCCGGTGCCCAAGCTCCTCTTGCTCCCGGAATCTCTTTCGTGACCCACTCAGGAAGTTTGTCGAATACATGCCCACAGAGAGTCCAGTTGTATAAATCATTCGAACGACGAATTGGTATAATGCCCGAACGCCGCCCACCTCCGGTCGAGAATATGTAGTACGTGTCCGCCTCTCTTATGATGACCGGGTCGTGTACTCTTAAATCTCCTTCAAGCTCAAGGACTAACGGTTCTTGCGGGACTGTTGTACTGCGGCAGGATACTCCAGCAGAAAGAGCTACAAATAGTACGGCGTAATAGATTACGATAGATATTCTTGTTTTGTATTTCATTTCCTTTACCTTTATACTTGTCTGACAACAGTCAAGATTGGAATAAATTTTTTATTCTGACATTAACTTTTTCAGAAATCTTCAAATGTTCTCATCCATTCATGCCGCATGTCCGGGGTGCATCAATCTGCTTTGGTCCAGGTGCCATGAACATTATATTCTCGGTGCCACCTCGACGTCCAGGATTGCTTAGGCTTTATCATTCTGGCGGAGAAATCCTAAAATGTTCTGTTTACTGTCTCACTATGTCGAGCAAACGTAAATTTTACCAAACTGATTTAAAAACACAAAACTTTTACGGCGGCGGCCTGCATGTTGCTGATACACTTATTCTGGCCTGATTCTCACCTGTCAAGGGCCTGCAGGTCGAGCGGGAAGTAACAAAAGGGGCATCACGAAAAAATAAGCGGTTGACAAGGAATTTAGGGGACTATAACCTATAATGAAATGACCGACTGAAATGTTGTTTATGTGTTGGAGAATTTACTATGAAAAACACGATCTATGTTGTTGTCATTGTCCTGTGTTTAGTCCTGGCCGTTGTCATATTTCTGATGACCCGCTCGGGAGGCTCAAGTGGTATTGAGGACATTCCGCGCGGCGAGAAGATGCTTTGGGTCAAGTGCAACAATCCAAAGTGTGGCGAAGCATATCAAATAGATCAGAGAGATTACTTCGAGCAGATAAAAGAAAAGATGTTAGTCAATCCTTTGTCAAATCAGACACCTGCTCTGACTTGTAAAAAATGTGGAGAGCCAAGTGTTTACAAAGCTGAGAAGTGTGAGAAATGTGGGAAAATTTTCTTTTATGGAATTTCCAAGGGTATGCCGGACCGATGTCCTGACTGCGGATATAGTGCAACGGAGACTTCACGAAAGGAACGACTCGCTAAGCGGCGTCAATAGCTGAAATGTAAGGTTATAGTTTAAGGATTTTCAAATTCCAATTTACGATTTTCGATTTTCAATCGTCATTCGGCAATCGCAAATCGAAAATTCAACCCTGATTTCCACCGTCAGGTGTCGGTGGACTGTACCCGATTTTTTCTTGCACATTTTCTATTTTTTTAAGTGTTCCAGGATGTGTTGTTGATAATCCTCTTTTCCGATTTTTAATTCCCCAAGGTCAGGATACTTTTTTTGAATCTTCCGCGTTAGATATATTATACGGTTTCGGGGATTGGGATGAGTTGAGAAAAACTCGATAGGCTTAACTTTCTGCTCATCTTGAAGCATCTGTATAGTTTCTATCATGCCGGCAGGGTCGTAGCCGGCCCGAACCATATAATCCAGCCCTGCCAGGTCGGCTTCCTGTTCATCCTCTCTGCTATATTGCAGACCGAGAATTTGCCTTGTTATATTCGCTGCTGTCATTGCACCGCGGGGCGTATCCTGAGTTGCTGCCGTAGCAAACAAGATACCTATTCCGATTTCCCGGCTTATTGCTGCTGCGCTGTCTCGCGCAACAGCATGCGCCACTTCATGCCCAAGGATTGATGCCAATTGTGCTTCTGTTGTTAATTTCTGAAGCATTCCTTTCGTAATGAAAACATATCCGCCGGGCAGAGCAAGTGCATTAATCGATTTATCCTCTACAGCAGTGAAGTGATATTCCCAATCGGGTCTGTGACTGATACGAGCGATTCTTTGGCCGACGCTGTCAATGTAATTTTGCACACTCTCATCGGAAATTTTACCTTCTAATTGTTTTTCAACCTCAGGAGCATATTTGCTGCCTATTACGATATCATGCTCTTCCGGATAAAGCATGAAATCTTCGTCACCGCTTATAGGATTGATTGCGCAACCTCCGTAAAGACAAAGACTAAAGATGAAGCTCAATAACGGCAGCTTCCCATGCATATTCATCCCCACAATTATGAAAAAGTTATATTTGAAAATTTAATTAGCATCTATTATAAATTATGGTTTACTTTGAATGGTAGTGAAAAACTATGGTTGATCAAAAAACCTGTACCTGTGGCAGTCCTAGGGACTCCTTACGGAGAGCTAAAGGCTGTGGCCACGAGCATAACTGCCAGTCTATTTACCGAAAGCTGGCAGGTTTACGGGGCACTTCGGTTGTATTAAAAGTCAGTCTCGCGTTCCTGTTGCCCATACTGGTTTTTATTATATCATTGGCAGCTTTCGAGCGAACTTTAGGAAAGATGATAATCGTCAAGATGCCTTACGGCAGTGCAATATGGTTGCAGACAATCCTTGGCTTTGTGTTTGCCCTGTCAGTGACATTTGTGGTTATGTTAGTTATAATAGTTATAAATATTTGTGGTGAGCCTGTCGAATCCAAAGAATTTTGTGAAAACAGGTAGTCCTGAGAGTTTTCAAAGCATGAAAGTAAATACCAGAGGAAGATTTTCTTTTCCCGGCGGTGTACATCCACCCGAGGAAAAGGACCTTACAAGCGATAGTGAAATACAACCTGGTCCCGATGTTAAAGCCGTTGCTGTAATGCTCAGCCAGCATATCGGTGCTTTTTGCCGGCCGCTGGTCAGGAAAGGGTATATGGTCCTGGCGGGGCAAAAAATCGGCGACTCGGATGCCTATGTCTCTGCACCTGTACATTCGCCTATCCACGGTAAAGTCACAGAAATAGCGCTGCGGTCACATCCGGTCTTAGGCCGAAGCCCAGCAGTAATTATAGAAGCATACCGCTACCATCCTACAAAGTACTCTCCCTTTGAGCTGAAGGAAGATTTTGACGAAGGCAGGTACTCGCCGGAGCAAATATGTGAGGCGGTCCGTAAGGCGGGAATTGTCGGTATGGGTGGTGCAGGATTTCCGACAAGGGTGAAGATAGAACCTGATCCGAGGATGCCCAAGGAGATAATGATCATCAATGGCTGCGAATGCGAGCCGTATATTACCTGTGACTATCGAATTATGCTTGAAAGAACAAAGCAGATTATCACTGGGTTGAAGCTTGCACAAAGAGCCGCCGGTTGTTCGCAGGTTTTTATCGGCATCGAGGATAATAAGCCCAGGGCGATAGAAGTTATGAAAGCAGCGCTTGGGAATTTCACAAATAACGATAATATTAAAGTTGTTCCCGTTAAAACTAAGTATCCACAGGGCGGCGAAAGACAGCTTATAAAGGCAATCCTGAAAAAAAATGTCCCCACAGGCGGGATTCCCCCCGCGATTGGAGTGGTGGTGCTTAATGTTGCTACGGTAGCAGCAATTGCCGAAGCGGTAATCGGCGGTGCACCGCTGACTTACAGGGTGGTGACTGTCACCGGCGAGGCAATCGCAAATCCGGGTAATTTCAATGTTGCCATAGGAACATCGGTCCGTGAGCTTATCGATTTTTGCGGAGGTGTGACCAAAAAGTCTGCCAAGGTTGTTGTCGGCGGGCCAATGATGGGAATTGCAATCGCGGACCTGGATACACCTATTACAAAGACAACTAATGCTGTAACTGTGCTGACAGGGGAAGAAATCGGTAAAGCTAAATTTGCGCGGCGTCAGACGCCCTGCATTCACTGCGGCAGATGTCTGCGGGTCTGCCCGGAGAATTTAAACCCTACTAAGATTGCCCACGCGGTTAAGAATAATCTCTTGGATGTAGCAGAGAGTTACTATATCAATGCCTGTATAGAGTGCGGCTGCTGCAGTTTCGTCTGCCCAGCCAATATAGAGGTGACAGGATATATTAAAACTGGAAAGAACCTTTTAGCCAGACAAAAGAAGAAGATGCCAGCTTAGATACTCGACAAACATGGTAGTTTATAAGTGAGCTAAAGTGAGCTAAAGTGACTAAAGTGAGCTAAAAAGTTTAAATGACAACTTTAGGCACTTTAGTCACTACAAATTTTAGGCACTTAATTATTGAGAATCAAACAACTATATCGGTAAGGTTTAAATGTTAAGTGATATAAGAGTTTCGTGCGCACCGCATATTAGTCAACGCTTATCAACGCGCGTTGTAATGATAGATGTCATAATCGGCCTGGCGCCTGCGATGGCGGCAGCCGGCTATTATTTTCGCTTCTATGCTCTTATTCTTATTTCAGCTTGTGTTATTTCCGCGGTCGCAACCGAGTGGCTTTGCAATCTAATTCGCAAACAGCCAAATTCCCTTGGTGACTTCAGTGCGGTTGTTACCGGCATTATTCTGGCTTTATCACTTCCACCTGCTTTGCCTTTTTGGGCTGCTGCAATCGGTAGCTGTTTCGCCGTTGCAATCGGAAAGATGGTCTTCGGCGGACTCGGTTCCAACATCTTCAATCCTGCGATGGTTGGCAGGGCGTTCCTGACCGCCTCTTTCGGCATGTTAATGACAACCTGGATGGTGCCGGCTACGATAGATGTCACTATGCCCAGGATTTCTCCGGATAATAAGATTGATGCAAGGACGCAGGCAACACCATTGGCCTGGAGTAAAATGGCTTTAAAGGACAAAAATGGAGCCAAACTTTACAACGAACAACAATTTAGGGCTACGTTCACGGGAGCGGTTGGCGGCTGTCTCGGCGAAACCAGTGCTATTGCTCT
>CAZRMQ010000048.1:0-2715 GCA_964601185.1 uncultured Pirellulales bacterium | reverse complement strand
CTACGTTCACGGGAGCGGTTGGCGGCTGTCTCGGCGAAACCAGTGCTATTGCTCTTTTGATTGGAGCTCTTTATTTATTCATAAGACGAACGATAACTTTGCACATACCCTTAGCTGTAATATTATCTGCTTTTATCTTTGCGGCGATTGCGTACCTGATAAATTCCGATGCCTATGTTCAGCCGATTTTTCATTTGACCAGCGGGGGGATGTTGTTAGGCGCCTTTTTTATCGCAACCGACCCTGTCACTGCGCCTTTGACACGCAGGGGAATGTGGCTTTTCGGTATAGGAGTCGGAACGATAACAATGCTCATAAGAATTGTCGGAGAGTATCCGGAAGGAATGATGTTTTCCGTTCTCTTGATGAATGGTGTAACACCGTTGGTCGACAGGCTTTGTAAGCGCATTCCTGCAGGAGGTAAACCGGGTGCTTAAAATAAAATATTTTATCCAACAAAGCTGGTTGTTGATTGTATCATCGTTCTTTTTTGGACTGCTGATAGCGGCGACTAATTACGCTCTGTCGGAGAGAATAGAATGGAACAAAACCGAGAAGTCCAACAACCTGACTGGTGCTCTGCTGCCCAAAACCAAGCCTGAGTTAGCCATAGAGCTCGAAATTGATTCGCTCGACGGCAAAAAAGAAAAAGTAAAGATTTACAAAGCCGTGACAGAAGCGGGGGAATGTTTAGGCTGGAGTTTTAACGCCACCGGCCCAGGTTTTCAGGATAAAATCGAGCTGGTTGTTGCTGTTGATAAAAATTTTGAAAAAATTGCCGGCTTTGATGTTCTGGCCAGCAATGAAACGCCGGGTTTCGGAGACCATATAAAAGATGATTACTACCGTGACCAGTTCAAGTCGGCGCCGGTTGATGTCCTGAAGCTTGTCAAGACTGGTAAGCCCGAAAAAATCGATTCTGAAATCGTGGCAATAACCGGTGCTACCGTTAGCAGCGAGGCGGTTGTTAAGATTATAAATAATTCCCTGCTACAGATCAAAAAACAAATGCTCGAAAAGGGACTAATCAGTGATGGCAAATAAAAATGATGCTAAAGCCGGACTTTACAAGGAAACGCTCATAGCCGGTTTGTGGCGGGAAAATCCGGTCTTTCGATTAGTTCTTGGAATGTGTCCCACGCTGGCGGTTACCGCTGCGGTCAAACCGGCTTTGACTATGGGACTTAGTGTCATTTTTGTGCTTGTATGCAGCAATATCGTGGTCAGCCTAATGCGGAATCTTCTAAAACCACACCTTCGGATTTTAATGTTCACTTTGACAATAGCTACTTTTGTTACTATCGCAGATTTATTTTTAAAGGCGTTTCTGCCGAGGATGAGCGAAACTCTCGGGCCTTATGTTCCGCTGATAATTGTTAATTGCATCATTATTTGCCGAGCGGAGGCTTGCGCCAGTAAAAACACTCTGGGCATAAGCATTATCGATGCGATAGGGATGGGTGCCGGTTTTACGCTTGTCTTATGTGCTTTGGCCAGCGTCAGGGAGCTGCTCTCCACTGGTAAGATATTCGAGGTGCAATTAATGCCTGATGCATTTGTACCTTGGGCTGCGATGAGTATGCCGGTAGGTGCGTTTTTAACCTTGGGTCTTATGTTGGGTTTGGTCAATCTGATAACCAAAAGAGCGAGGTAAAGCCATATTCGAGTTTTAAGAGAGAAGAACAATGGATACTCTTAGCATTTTAATTATGGGTTTTATATCTATCGTCATAGTCAACAATCTTGTCTTTACGAAGTTTCTCGGTATATGTCCCTATCTTGGCGTTTCCGGCAGAATCGACATGGCTTTCGGCATGGGGCTGGCGGTGACATTTGTTGTGACTCTGAGCGGCACATTGACCTGGTTAATTGACCATTTAATTTTGATAGGTACGCCGCTGGAAGTCACGCGATATGTCTGTTTCATATTGGTTATAGCCGGTGCCGTCCAGCTTGTTGAAATGTATGTGCGAAAGTTTTTTCCCAGCTTGTACGATAGCTTTGGAATTTTTTTGCCTTTGATTACCACAAACTGTGCAATTTTAGGTTTGTGTCTGTTTATCAATCTATGGGGTATTGACAATCTGCTCGAAGCGGTGGTTCTTAGCTTTGGTGCCGGTATCGGCTTTACGATGGCCATCTGCATTATGGCTGGTATTCGCGAAAGCCTGAATTTGGCTGATGTGCCGGCATGTCTAAAGGGTGCACCGATTACGCTGATTACCGCGGGGCTGCTTGCTATGGCCTTTATGGGTTTTGCAGGAATGATACGATAAATTAAAGTGACTAAAGTGAGCTAAAGTGTCTAAAGTGAGCTAAAGTTGTGGACAATAAAGAATTTGCCAGGAAACTTGAAAAACGAACACGAGAATTTGCCGTGCATATAATCCGTCTATCGAGAATTCTGCCCAACACGCCCGAGGCGAAAGTTATCAGGACACAAATCACAAAATCTGGAACGTCCATCGGAGCAAATTATCGAGAGGCAAATCGAGCAAGAAGCAAGGCAGATTTCAAGAACAAGATAAAAATATGTGAGAGTGAAGCCAGTGAAACACAGCACTGGCTGGAAGTAATTGTAAAGGTAAAATGGCTTTCCTGGGCAGAAGTAAAATGGGAATACGAAGAATGCGGTGAGTTGCTTGGTATATTTACGTCTGCCGCTAATAAATAAACTCTAAGAAGGAATTTGTATATTGATTTTTGTAACTTTAG
>CAZRMQ010000047.1:1430-15839 GCA_964601185.1 uncultured Pirellulales bacterium | reverse complement strand
CATCACGGTAGAGTTGGTCAAGTCATCTACAGTATGATTATTATTCTTCGCCAAGCTTTGCGAATAATTCATGGAGCATTTCAATATATCATTCATCCATCCCAGAGAAAAACCAATTCATTCAAATTGAAGCGCAGCTTAGCTTGTATTCGATGGGTTTTACATATTTGATAGATAAGAGTGGTTGACAAAAAAGTTCAAGTTCTGGATCTGGGTTGCGGTACGTTCCCGTACAAAGCCAAAGAAAATGAGCAAGTCACAAGTGTTGACTTTAGACCTGAAGTGCATCCAACTATAGTTCATAACTTATTCAACTTTCCTTATCCATTCGAAGACAATTATTTCGACGTTGTTTATGCTTCTCACATCATGGAACATATGAAAGATAATGTTGAATTCATGGAGGAAATTTACAGAATCGCGAAGTCGGGCGCTAAAGTAATCATACGAGTTCCCCACTTTTCTGGAAGGAGTGCATGGTGTGACCCTACCCACCTCCGGGCATATTCATATTATCAGTTTTATTATTATTTAAGCAACAGCAGAGACCACTATGGCAATTGCGAGTTTAAAGTAAAAAAAAGTAGAGTTAAGGTACACTCGATTCCCACACGGGTTCTTTGCTTCAAAAATATTGAGTCCTATCATAAATTACATTGCCAACTTAGACGTAGAGTTCTGTGAGAAAGTCTGGTGCTATTGGGTTGGCGGCTTCTCAGAAATATATGTCGAATTACAAGCTACGAGGTAGAAAATTATACTATCAAGAAAAAGTACCTTTGGCATAAGCAAAAGTAACGAACCAATTCGTTGATAAAGATAAACTTCTATGAAAACAAAATATGTCTTGATAACTCCAGCCCATAACGAAGTAGAATACATCGAGAATGTAATAAAATGCGTTATTTCACAGATTATTCTCCCACAAAAATGGGTAATCGTAGATGATGATTCAACGGATGGCACAAGTGAAGTATTAAGACAATATGAAGCTCAGTATGATTTCATCACCTCCCTCAGGGTAAGACATGTCGGCAATCAACCCGCCTATGTCCACCGCATAAATATTTTCTCAAAAGGGTACAACAAAATTAAGGACCTAGACTATGATTTTCTTGGCAGCTTAGACGCCGATCTTACTTTTGAATCCACATACTACGAGGATATCTTGGAAGAGTTTGACAAAAATCATAAGTTGGGGATCGCCAGCGGAGTCTTCAATGACGCAGTTAATGGCAAGCTACAAAACACTATTAGGGACCCCGACCTGATCAACACACCAGGAGGCCTGTTGGTATTTCGCCGGGAATGCTACGAGGCTATTGGCGGTTACCATGTTATGAAGTATGGCGCCGCGGATTCTCTTGCCGGTATCATGGCAAGAATGAAGGGGTGGCAGACGAGGTCGTTCCCCCAATACCGGGCAATTCACCACCGTCTCATGGGAACGGGCTACGGAACGCACATTCTTAAAGCAAGATTCCAGCAGGGACTGGCAGAGTATGGAATTGCAACGCATCCGGTGTTTATGTTAGCCAAATCACTGCGCCGTGCTTTTTTGGAAAAGCCATATTTTATAGGGAGTCTATCAAGACTGGTTGGATTTCTGTACGGATACTTGTTGAGGGAAAAAAGACAAATACCCACTGAAGTGATAAGGTATGTTCACAGAGAGCAGATTAGGCGATTGTTCTCTTATCTCACAAACACTAACTCTAATCAAACTAAAAGCTCACAGCTTTAATGTTTTTTTCGCATATAAACAGGTCTCAGATCGTGAAGGTATCATCAGCAAGCAGAAATGACAAATTGCGAGTTTGCATAGCGTGTTCTACTGGCGGACACTTAGTGGAAGCCAAACAAATAGCACCGGTGTACGAGAATTACGAGTATTTCTATTTTACATTCTCAGGTGGTGTTGCTAAAGAATTGACAAAAACATCCCGTGTTCGTGACATCCCCAATATTACCAGACAAAATCCTTTATCATGGATCACCGGAGCAATTTTATCCGCTTATATAGCAATAGTTGAAAGGCCTGATGTAGTTATTTCAACTGGAGCAGGAATAGTCGTTTTTTTCTGTATATTCACAAAGTTACTCGGGGCAAAACTCATCTTTATTGAGAGCATGGCAAGGATAGAACGGCCTACTTTAACAGCAAGGCTTTTGTATCCTTTCGTTGACTTATTTATTGTTCAATGGCCAGAACTACTAAAGTATTTCCCACAAGCGAAGTTTCTTGGGAGGTTGTTTTGATATTTCTTGCTGTTGGCACTTGGCGCAAAGGTTTTGACCGTCTTGTGAAGGCTGTTGATGAACTTGTCGGTAGCAGAGTCATTACCGACGAAGTAATTGCTCAAATAGGTTATAGCTCATATAAACCAAATAATTTAAAGACCATTGACTTTTGTTCACCCAATGACTTTGAACAATTAATTTCGAAGGCTAAGGTGGTTATATCACACGCTGGAGTAGGAACAATAGCTTTGGCGATAAAGAATCGCAAACAAGTGATAGTTGTACCACGAAAAAAAATGTTAGGCGAGGTAGATAATAATCATCAATTCACAACTGCCAGACAGCTGGAAACCGAGGGCAATATTTTAGTTGCTTATGAGGTCTCTGACCTACCAGAAAAGCTCAAGCAGGCCCAGACGTTCGTTCCTGCTGGAACAGAAACTTCGCACCAGATTCTCCTCGCTGTCCAAGAATTCATTGACAACATAATCGAAAAGAAAAAAGCTAGTCAAAAAGGCAGCAATAAAGGTCTAATCACAAGATTCTGGCCTTATAAGATTTTGAAAAGAGATGATAGCGACATCAAATCAGACCTAAGCAAGATAATGCAGTACTTTGCCGCAAAAAACCAGTTTTTTGACACAATTGTTTTTGTTCCTAATGCTGGACGTTATATAAGCCAATTATTTATTGAACTATTCGGTAATTCGTTTGAGATACATCATATTACAGCTAGAAGAGCCTCAACAGTCATACAAAGTAATTTCATTAAAGATTGCATTTTCAGAAATAAATTACTGTCCGATATTATGAGACACTTTGAAGTATTATTCAGGCTTGTGAAATATAAACTGCGAATAGAACAAAAAATGGTACCAGAACTTAACATCGACTTTGATGTCAAAGATAAGAAGGTGCTTGTTATCGATGACGACATAGCAACTGGGACAACGTTATCATTGGTGAAATCTACCTTGCTTGAGAGAGGAGCCTCTTCTGTGACTCTTGCGACTATCTCCAACCACTTACTTCCCGACATAATCAAAACGGATTATTCATTGTATAAATATGTACTATTACGAACCAAAAATTCAAGAGATTACTATGCAACCTAAAAAACTGGAAGTCTTTGATTTCGATGGAACCCTAATTAGGACAAACAGCTTTAGAGAAATAAGTAAAAGGTTCATGGTCAGACTATTCAGGAAAGGGAGAATCCAATTTTTATTCATCATAATATTTTGGCTAGTCCTTCGAAAATGCCATATCATTTCTCACTTTGGATTCAAGCAACGTGTGGTAAACATTTTTGAAAAAGCATTAGCTGAATCTGAAAAAAGGGAACTTTGCCAACAGGTATTTGATGAATTTTTGAACAAAACCATTTTTGAGCGGATGAAAACCTCTGAAAATTGCATAATATGTACAACAGCACCATACGCATATATTTCAAGAATATTTTTAGGTAAGAACATTCTATTGATAAGCTCGTTAGACCCTACTGGTCGTTTCCCTGATTTTATGAATTTTGGGGCTTCAAAGGTTTTAAACATTAAGGCTTATTTCGGAAAAAAAGATATTCATATATCCGATTTCTTTACCGATAACAAAAAGGATGATGGACCGTTGATAGATTTAGCAACAAACGCCTATATTGTTGAAGGTAATATCTTAAAAAGAATCAAGTGATTTTACAAATAGTTACATAAAACATCATATATTCAAGAGTGACATATCCTTACAAAATAAAATCGTGCTGTTATATTTCTAATTTCTAACAAATGCCTTTTAAACAAAATATACAGATAATTATTCTTGCCGGGCAACGTGACTTCGGGTGTTGTTCAATAATGGCAAATTTACCAAATGCCCTCTGGCCAGTAGCAGGAAAACCGGTCTTAGAACATCTTCTGGGCCACTTAGCTAGCCAAGGTGTAAACCAAGTAATAATTTGTTCCATTGGTAACAGCTCATTGCTCAAAGAATCGGTTCACCTCGACAATAAAACGAATGTGAAATTTATAGACGAACAGCTACCTACAGGTACTGCGGGTTGCATTCGTAACGCTACATGTTATGAAACAGATTCATTACTTTTAGTATTACCGGCGAATATGACATGTCCGCCGAAAATCAATTCGCTAATAAGTGTCCACCGTGAAAGCCATTCTGATTTGACTGTCGTTTTCAATCCTGTCTCTGGTAATGGTAATTTGCTGGGCGAACCAGCAGAGATTTACGTCTGTGAAAGCAGCGTCCTGGAACATATTCCCAATGAAGGTTACTTTGATATCAAAGAAGGTCTAATTCCTGAAATGATCCGGGCAGGGAAGACCATTCAAGCCGTGGTATTACCAAAACATGCTGGAAATTTCCGAGATCGACAAGGATACCTCTGTGCGATCGCCAATTACCTTGAAGGTACTCCACAGCTCAACCGGGATTTAAGAGTCTGCAAGGGAAGTGATTTGAAAACCATATGGGTGGCCGATGATGTGAACATCGATCCGAGCGTTAAAATTCAAGGACCAGTTACTATTATGGACGGAGCACATATCTCAAAAGATACGGTAATTATCGGGCCAACTGAAATTGGGGAAAACGTCACTATTGCTGAAAACAGCGTTGTGATAAATAGTAGCATATGGGATGGCGCAAGAATTGGATCTAACTGCCAGCTCTGTGAATGTATAATCGATTACGATACAGCTGTGCCAGATAATACCTTTGCGCAGAAGGAGTTCATACTATTCAAAGCAAGAGGAATATTGAAAGGTTTGGTCAGCGATATAATAGGAGTTGTTAAAAACAACGCAAGCAAATTACAATACGTATTGGCGTTGCTTCTTTACACAGTCAGCAAAAAACTGCCCAATAGGACTTTTTCAAGCAAAAAGAGCATTTTAGCAGGTCTTGCAGCCATTTTCGTTTTGATTGCATTTTTTTGGTCTTATTGGCCAAGCTTCAAAGACCTCTGGTATATATGGCAAAGAAGCGATGAATACTCCAGCGGCCTCTTAGTTCCTTTCATCGCTGTTTATATCTTGTTATCGAGACGCCATGATATCACCAAGTGTCCCTGTAAGCCGGCTGTTTTTTGGGGCTTATTTGCTTTCATTTTGTCCCAGGGAATCAGACTTTTTGGGATATTCTTTATGTATCGCTCAGCAGAAAGACTGTCTATTGTTTTAAGTATCATTGCACTGGTTCTACTTCTTTTCGGCTGGCAGCTTTTCCAAAAAGTATTTACTGTCTTATTGTTCCTATGCCTCATGTTGCCTTGGCCAAACCGAGTCCAAGCTGCTGTAGCTCTACCGCTCCAGCATTGGGCTACTTCATCAGCCGTATTTTGCCTGGAAATGATAGGCTACGAGGTTATCCAAGAGGGCAATATTATCCGCATTGGTAACGCCTCTGTTGCGGTTGCCGAGGCCTGCAACGGCTTGAGAATGGTCACTGCCTTTTTTGTAATTAGTGGTCTGGTTGTCTTACTGGTCAAGCGAGCATGGTGGGAGAAAATAATTATCCTGGTTTCGAGTCTGCCTATCGCTTTGCTTTGCAATACAACACGATTAACAATCACGGCGATTGCTTTTACGGTCCTCAATGGGGAGCATTGGGAGAAAATATTTCACGACTTTGGTGGTTATGTGATGATGCCATTAGCTCTGGTAATGATAGTTGCAGAGCTTTGGCTTTTAATAAAACTAACAACACCTCCAACGGAGGAACAAACAATAATAGTTACCCGGCAAAATCGGTGATGGATCTCCAAACTTAACAAAATGCGTTTGGGAATCCCATTTAATGTTACAAGTCATGCCTGGAGGAGAACCAAAAATGAATAATTTAGATAAATATACCGATCACCTATTAGAACAAAAGCTTGTCGATGCTGAAATCCCGCCTGAGCTACGTAGTCAGAGCACCTCTGACTTAGTCAAAGGCATACTGCGGCGATGGTACATCGTGCTGCTTGTATTTTTCGTGATGTGCGCAACTGGACTGCCTGCGATATGGTATTTGATTAAACCTCTATATAATATAACTGGTGCATTGAGGTTTACTCCTGTTTTAACGAACATACTAACCGGCGAAGAAAACCCTGCACGAATTTCTATGTATACTGAGGCAGAGATAATCACCAGCGAGCGAGTGATACAAAGGGTGGCAGACAATTTAGTGGACAGAAATCTTTCTTTTTTTGAAGATGACTCAACTAACTTTGTCACAAAGGTGAAACAGAAAGTAACGGGTGAGAACACTAAGTCGGACGCGGTGGCGAAATTAAAACGGGCAATATCTGCTGAAATTATCGGTATCGGCGTTGCTCGTAATACTGAGTTAATGAAAGTGACAATGAAAAGCACAAAGCCGGAAGAGACGAAGCAGATTGTGGACGCTTTTATTAACGCCTATATGGCCATCGAAGTTACAAGCACCACCCGGGAACAGGATCGGAAACTGACTCTCTTGGAAAATGAACAAAAACTATTGGATGAAAAATTGCGAAGTACGAACGAAACAATTCGACAACTAGCCTCGGAGTACGGAAGTACAAACTTGGTCGACCGCCAAGATATGAGGTTAAAACGTGCTAACGCTTTGCTATCCGAACTCACTAGTATAGAAGCACGCAGAATTAACATTGAAGCGCAGGTTCAATTTCTCGAGCAGGCCAAAGAGCAGGCCATTACACCGGAAGATCTGCTAAAGCTGCGCACCGAACATGTCAATTCTGATCCGATGGTCCAAGAACTGACCCGAAACATTGTCCAGCTCGAGCGGGACCTAATTATTGCTCAACAGACATTGACACCTGACAATCCTACTATTAAACAAAAACGAGACCTCTTGGATGTTTTTCGGTCTCGCATAGAGGAACAACGCCAGAAGGTTGGAGAACAATTTAATGAGGTGGCATCTGAAGAAATTGCAAAAACCCGCAATGAAATGAAGCTTAACACAAAAGTGGAGTTGGAACGAATCAAAGTGTACGAAAAGCATTTACAAGAGGTACTTGCTAAGGAGGACATCCAGGTTGTAGAACTCGGCCGTAAGCAACTTAATATTGAAGACCTCCAGTTTCAACAAAGCTTAGATAAAGAAACGTACGACACCATACGCCGACGTATACGAGATATGGAAATGGAACGAAAGCGTCCCGCAAATATTTCTGTCGCTTACTCCGCTGACATTAGCTTCATTCGAGATAAGCGAGTGAAATACTCAGCAGCGTTAGTCTTCGCTTCTCTGTTTTGCGGCATGGGAATAGCCTTTCTGCGAGATAAGGCAGACCAGAGGCTGCGAACGCCAGATGATATAACCCGCATCAATATCCCGGTAATCGGTACTACCATGAGTTTAGACTACATCAAGCCAGCACCTCAGCCGAGCCAAATAATGGGAGAATATCAAATCATCCGTGCTAATTTGGAACTGTTTAATCACGATGGTAAGCCTAAAAAGCTGGTTATCACAAGCCCTGGCCTGCGAGAGGGCAAAACTACTTTCGCTATTAATTTGGCAACAAGTATGGCCAAGGCGGGGAAAAAAGTTTTGCTGATAGATGGCGATTTGAGAAAACCTGACATTGCATATTTGTTGGACCTTCCAAAAGGCGCAAAGTGCCTGCAGGATGCACTTTTAGGAATGGAATTTGACAAGGCTGTTTGCTCTATACATTCTACCAGCCTAAATGTAATTGCATCGTATTTGTGCAATGGCTTCGATGCTTACGAATCGCTCACTTCGCCTGTGACTGCCAAGCAAATAGATAAACTCAGTAAAAGCTATGATTACATGATTATTGATACTCCTCCCGTGCTGGCTTTTCCTGACGCTTTGATGTGGGCCAAGATTGCAGATGCCGTAATACTAATCAGCTTCGCTGGCCAAACTACCGGTCCGGACCTAAGAGAGGCAAAGCAGCGCGTGACGCAAACAAATGTAAGAGTACTTGGCACCGTTCTAAGTAATGTCCGAGCCAATCACAGTTACTATCGTTATGGTTACAACTACTATGCAAAAAATAACCGTTCAAATAAGAAAACTGAGCGAGCTAAAATGGGCCTGATTATTTCAACACAAATTCAAGCCGAGGATAACAAAAATATCGACTCCAAAACAAACCAAAATATCACAGCCGAAAATAGTAAGAAATCGTAAGACTCAAGCCGCCAAAGACAGACTTGGCGGTCACTATCCACTTATTAAGATGCAACTTATTATCATACACCGCAATCAGAACGCTATAACTGATAATGGTAATAATCTACTTCGGTTTGCCATCTCCAGCGAGCCTATCGCCAGTGTTGTTATCGAGGGAGTAAGCAGAGAATTCTCGTTAAGTGGGGTCTCAAGTTTAGGCTGGAGCCGCAATATCTCTCGACCCGGCTCGAGACAGGGTAAGGCTGTTTGGGCTATTCCAGAAGAGTGGGGCATCGATAATCTCATAACCACACCAGAGATAACAACCTATACGGGAAAAGGGCCTATCTATTTTAATCTTCCACGAAAAACCAAACGGCACCCATGGTTCGCAATTTCCGATGGGCGATTTGCTACACAAATTAATACGGGACTGCTTAAAAAAGTGCTGGCCAATATTAAGGCGGATGTGCTGGCAGTTAATGCTGAGCCCGAGTTACTGGCATATCGTGAAAAAGTGCAATTGACAGTCCAGAACAAGGTAGCTGGCTTTCGGCGATACTACTCGGATTCTGTTGAACCTGCACCTATTCCCAAAGACTGGCCTCACTATATCTTTATCAAGACCGATATTCTTGAGCAGATTTTAGTCGATGGTGCTTTGCATAGATCGTTTTCCACCTTTTTACAAAATTGCCAAAATAATGCGCTAACGCTGCATACAATTAACATAGCTGGAATGGTATTAGATTTAGAAACAGAAGACGGCCTGTTGAATTTCTGTAGAACCAGGCTTTCAGAAATTCGACCCGCCTTGGTGAGAAAAACCCACGATTCAAATACGATATCACCGGATTCGAGATTAGTCGGAAAGGTGTTATTAGGGAAAAATGTTCATATTGGTCCAAAGGCCATCGTTGTTGGCCCGACCATTATTGGCGATAACGTTAAGATCAAGAAAGGTGCGGTTATCAATTCATCAATAATTGGTCCAGATGTTTATGTGCCACAGAATCAAGTTCTGCAGAACTGCGTTGTGAAAGGACCACAATACAATTGGAAGCGCCTAAATCGATCCAAAAGTAATTTTTCAAAACAAATTAGCTACCAGAAATTTGATTTAAACCACCGAGAATGTGCAAAAGGTACTTTCCGCAGTTGGCCGAGATTATCATACGCGGGAAGCTTTAAAAGAATCGCCGATTGTTTAGCTGCTATAATAGTACTGATTTTGTTTGTCCCCATTATACCTTTCATCGCCTTGGCGATAAAATTAACTTCACCGGGACCGGTTTTCTTCAAGGACAAACGCCAGGGGCTACACGGCAAAGAGTTTTATTGTTTAAAGTTTAGAAGCATGACCGTCGGGGCAGAGAGTATGCAGGATAAGCTAAGAGTTGTCAGTGAAGTCGATGGCCCACAATTCAAGATGGCAGATGACCCAAGAATCAGTGCTGTTGGCAGATTCTTGCGAGGCACATATATCGATGAAATACCTCAATTCCTTAATGTTCTGCTTGGCCAGATGAGCGTTGCTGGTCCAAGGCCTTCTCCCGAATCGGAAAATACACAATGTCCATCTTGGCGTGATGCCAGACTATCGGTTCGGCCGGGTATCACAGGGCTCTGGCAGGTTTGCAGGACTCGAAACCCGGGAGGAGATTTTCAGGAATGGATACATTACGACACCAAATATGTCAAAAACCTGTCACCAAGGTTGGACTTATGGATATGTTGGAAAACAACCAAAATATTAGTCGAGAAGTTCGTTAGCCAGTTCTAAAAATCGAGTGTACATAATCGAGGGAGTATAATTAAATGGCGAAAAGATATTTTAACTGGAAATTAGCAATTGTTTTGGTGTTCAGCGTCGTTGTTTTGGGCGCAACAGCTTATGCATTACGCCGGTGGCAAAGGGGCCAGAGAGCAGAGCACGGCTTGGAGGCTGGTCTCGAGGCATATAATCAGCAGCAGTGGGAAGAAGCAGCCAGCAATCTGGGCCGCTATGTGGCTGTCAACCAGGAAGATGTGCCGACTCTGCTCAAATACGCTGATGCCCAGCTTAACATCAGACCTCTTAAACGCGGCAGCATCGGACAAGCAGTGTCGGCCTACCGAACGGCTTTGAGAGTAGACCCAAACAATTCCGAGGCAGCTAAGCGGCTTACAGAAGTGTACTTAGGTATGGGTACTCCTGGTGAGGCTGAACTGATTGCCGGAAGATATCTTGAAGCAAATGAAAACCCTGAGCTTCGCAGGTTGTTGGCTTTGGCACTTGCTGGACAACGAAAATATAGCGAAGCTGCAGTGGAATTGAAGGCTATCATACAAGAATATCCTGAGCAAATATTAGCGTACGAAACATTAGCTCAACTCACAGAACAAAGACCTGATGACTTCCCTGGCTCACCAGACCATTGGTTCAACCAAGCAGTAGAAAATAATCCCTCTTCCGCCCTGGCTTACATAATCCGCGCTGGATTTCATTTGAGAAATAAAGACAATCTCAAAGCCCTATCTGACCTGGAACAAGCTGAAAAACTGGATTTATCTGAGCCCACTGTACGGTTGCGCCTTGCACAGGAATTTATCAATGCGGATGTCTTGGATAAGGCAGAAGAACATCTGACGACTGTACAAGAAACCAAGCCAGCAGACCAGAATCTGTGGCAAATTTGGGTGCAGTTGGCACTAAAATCGCAATCACAAGAAAAAATGCTGAAGGTAGCTGAAACCGGATTAAAAGCGCTTTCCGCCCAACCCTGGGATTTTATACCGCAAGCCTGCGAGCTGTTCACCAGAGCAGGCCAATTCGACCGCGCCACTGATTGTGTCACCAAACTCCGAGAAAAAGATATCTTCCCCGAAATTGTTGCCTTTACGGAAGGACTTATAGCTGAGCAAAAGGGACAGTATTTTGAGGCAGTTAAATGCTGGCGTCGATCGATAGAATTAGGCAATCAATCTCCACAAATCCGATTAGCACTGGCCTCAGATCTTTCTCGATTAGGTGACAGACAATCGGCACTACAACAATTACGTTTACTCGTTTCTGAAAGGCCGAATTTGCTCGATGGGCGTTTAGCTCTCATCAGATTATTAGCACAGACCGGAAATTGGGCCGAGGTAGCAGAGCACGCTTCTAGTGCGATGCAACTTTCGCCTGAGAACCTTGAGGCTGCATTAGCATATTTACAGGCTCGGATGCAACTGGTGACGGCACGCTCACCAGATGAAAATATCCAAATCTGGCAGGATATAGAAAAGCAGTTAACTACGCTTGAAAAAGCAACCGACGGTGCTCTTGAGGTCAAACTCTTACAATTCCAGCTTGCAATGCAGCGAAGCGATTTCAGTAGTGCTGAAACGTTAGTAACCCAATTAAAGAAAGGTCGTCCCTCTGAAATTAGAGTTGCTATGGCTGAAGTTGACTTGCTTATTACTCAGAAAAAAGAAGATGAGGTAATATTAACGCTAACCCAAACGATAGAGGAATTTCCGGAATCAGTTGAGCCGGTTACATACCTCGCGATTTTACTATCTCGACAAGGCGATCAAAAAAAATCTGAAACAATTATTAAAGAGGCATTGGCACGCATTAAGCAACCTGCTGCTCAACGCAACTTAGGTCTGCTGCTTGCTGACCTATATACTCAGTGGGGACAAGCCGATAATCTGTATAAATTCCTTAATGAGCTTGTACAGAAACTACCCAATGATATTCCTATCAAGCGTCGACTTTTAGCATGCGAACAGGTGATTAAAAACTCGCAGCTCGCCGGTCAACTCATCAATGACATCAAGTCCCTCGAGGGTGAGAACGGCTGGCAATGGCGGTATGAGCAAGCAAGAGTTTGGTTCGTGGCAGACGATTTTAAAAACCGTTATCCCCAAATTATTTCGCTTCTGCGCGAAAATGTGCTGGCCAATCCGGATGACCAAAGCAGCCGTATGCTCCTCGCGGCAACTTATGAACGTGGTGGTGAAATGCAACTGGCAATCTCGACATACCGTGAAGCATTGTCTCGATCACCCGATGATGTCCGCATAATAATTCCTACGGTTGCTGCGCTTTATAAAGCAAAAGAATATGCCCAGGCAGATAAGATTCTCAACCGCGCTGCCCAGGGAAAACTGCGTCACCCACAACTTCAGACGCTGCAACTGCAAAGCCATCTCAGACGTGGCCAGCTAAGTTTGGCCTCAGATATTTTGCAGGATATGCTCAAAAGCGATCCTAATAATCAGGCTGCATCCTTTTCTCTTGCGTTAGTTGAGATACAGGAAAATAAGTTTGCAGAAGCGGAAAAACTGCTGGCTGAACTAAAGGCTGCCGAACCCAATTCACTGCCCCTAACGTATGCACAAGTCCAGCTCAATATTCGCCAAGGCAAATCGCAGGAAGCGTTAGGACTCTGCGACCAGATAGTAAACAATCTCAAAAGTGCATCCGCTTATATCCTTCGCGCCAGAACATACACGACGCTAAAACAAATGGATAAAGCAATAGAAGACCTTGAGCACTCGACTACTATTGAACCTGACAATGTTGAGGTATGGATAGCAAGGAGTGAGTTTTACCGGTCTCTGGGTCGGCCAGACTTAGCGCTGGCAGATATACAGAAGGCGCTGTCTCTGGCACCGGGGAATGTCGAGATTCAAAAACGTGCTATTTTATTATTTTTAGCATCCAATAATCTCGAAAAGGTTCAGCAGGGAACAGCCATTCTTGACCAATCTTTGCAATCGAGTCCTGAAGACGTCGAGCTAAGACTTTTCAAAGCAAGAGCAGTTCTTGCCGAGGGGACAGCACCTGCAATTGAAGAGGCACAAAAGATTTTGGAAAAGATAACACAGGACCAGCCGAAAATAAGTGAAGCCTGGGCTTTGCTTGGTGAGATATTGCTTAGGCAAGGACAGCCTGGAAGGGCTATAGATACTGCTTTGCGTGGCCTTATTTATAACTCCAATAATAGGGGACTGCTGCTATTGAAAGCTCGTTCCGAGGCAGCACGGTCGCCGATCCTGGCCATTCCAACTCTTAAGCTGCTGCGCGAGCAAGACCCGAATGATCTTACTACTATCCTGCAATTGGCGAACACATATATTGCAGCAGACGAACCTGAAAAAGCGGTAGCTCTTCTTGAAAAAGAGTCTCCTTTATGGAAAGATCCTATCCAACTTAGTAGAAGTGCAGACATCACCCTGGCCGTAGCACTGTACCGTAGCGGCAACAAGGCAGAAGCCCAAAAGAAATTTGACGCTTTGCTTCAATCCGAGCCAAATGATCCGGCTCCCCTTCTGACACAAGTCCAGCTACTCAGAGATGATAAGCTCTGGGATAAGCTCAAGCAGGATGTCACGGATTGGTGTAAGAACCATATTGATGATAACAACACACCTGTCATTGCTGCAAATGCTATTGCAGGCATCGATGACAGACAGGCTAAACAAGTAGCCGAAGAAATACTGCGGATGGTATTGGAGCGTGCGCCCAAGAATCTGCCGGCTATGAATACCCTTGCTGTCCTGCTACAGATGACCGAGCGTATTGAAGAATCAGCCGAGCTCTATCAGCAAATACTCCAACTCCAACCTGATAATGTGATCGTCATGAATAACCTGGCTTGGATAATGTGCGAAGAGCAAGGTAAACTCAAAGAGGCGCTCGAGCTTGCTCAAGCAGGCCTACAAATAGCACCTAACTACATCGATCTCATCGATACACGTGGTGTCATATATCACAAAATCGGCGAATTCGATAAGGCCATTGAGGATTTCAATACGGCTATCAAACTCTACTCAAGTCAAAATCCGGCAGCAGTAGCTTCACGTTTTCATCTGGGACGTTCCTTAGCTGCACAAGGCCAAAGCAACAAGGCTGTTGACGAACTACGCCAAGCTTTGAACTTACACAACCAAATTGGAGGGCTGTCAGAAACAGATATCACTGAAGCACAGCGTTTACTTGAAAAGTTGCAGAAATCAAAGTAATCATGGACCAACTGCCTAAACAAA
>CAZRMQ010000047.1:0-1330 GCA_964601185.1 uncultured Pirellulales bacterium | reverse complement strand
TTTACTTGAAAAGTTGCAGAAATCAAAGTAATCATGGACCAACTGCCTAAACAAACAAACGAATACGTTGGCAAGGAGCCGTCAACTTCACCACTGTCTAATGTTGTACTACTTGACAGAAAGCAGTGGGCGTATGTACAAAAGAAGTACGAGCTGACTCATCGTGAGCGTGAAATAGCAGAACTTATATGTCAGGGTGTGCGAAATGGTAACATATCTAAGTACCTGCGCATACAGCCCGGCACTGTAAAAACTCACACCAGAAATATCTATCGGAAGATCCAGGTCAAAAGCAAAATTGGAATGCTGTTAAGATTTGTGGCTGCATCGAGAGAACTCTCTACTTCCTATGAATATACAAATTCTAATTCAGATTAACCAAATCCCACCAGCATAGTTCTGACCTTTTTTCATTTATTTAGTTCACCAATACTACTCTGCGAAGCTGCGTTCCGCTGCGAAGTACGAGTTTGTTCGGGGGATTATCGACAGCTACTACTTTATGAGTAATCCTAAAGTGGTAATCTTTCTCCTCGTTTTATCTTTTATATAATCAAGCAGCTTGCATGAGTTTTTTTAGGGGTAGAGTGCTCGAGTAACCGGAAATAAACAAATACCCATAAATAGGTATTTTTTCTTATTTTTTTGTTTTTTCCTGTCTTTTTATTGACACACGATATGCAAATATAATATTATGTAATTCGATAATCTTGCTTCAAAGGAGGATGCTTATATTGCGATTCGCTCATCACACGGATGGTTAAGAGGATGAAAACGATAATTTAACTTAGAGTGCTGGTGCGTAGATATATTTTGTCGTAGGACCAGCTATTCTCTGAGGAGGTGGAGGAGTAGTGTCAAGCAGAAATGTCAAGTGGCTGATTGTTATGATGTCACTTGTGACAGTAGCAACAGTTCATGCTGCGCCGACAATCGGTGACAATGATGCGAAGATAGCGCAAGCAGTATTACCATATTCTGACGGAGTAAATGCTTGCGCCAACGAAGTCAATCTCTTTAGTGGTACTGCTGATACGGCTCTTGCCAAAGTTGCTGTTGATATTCTAAAGCCTCCCGCCGATTTTACAAATCCTTCAGCTTTGCCGCCGGGGACAAAATCTTTGCCTGCCGTGCCGGCTGCGCTATTTATGGGCCTAACCGGATTTCTTTGTGTTACACTTGTCAGGGACCGTAAGGTCTGGCTGGCGGCTTTAACCACTATATTGTGGGCAGGTCAAATTGGAATTACCACCTTACCACAGAAATGTAGGGTGTGCTTCGCACACCATCTAAATAAACGGTGGGCAGTGCCCACCCTACCTTATCTTGG
>CAZRMQ010000046.1:0-15858 GCA_964601185.1 uncultured Pirellulales bacterium | reverse complement strand
TAACCCACTAAAATTACTTGAAAAGGCCATCAACGAACATGGATCAAGCGCCATTTTGAAAGAACGCCTTGCTCTCGTGAGGGATGTTCTTGAAAAAGTTGAAAAGGAAAAGTGCGACCTTGAAAGAGAACTCACCAACGCGCGAGAGGAAATATCTCTCCTTAAAAGTAAGATTCCAAGCACTGAGTTTGTTCAATATAGGGGCGTCAAGTTTAAGCGTAAACTATCTGGAGGATATGAGGAGACAGCCTATTGTCCACATTGCGAACTAGGCATGGCTTCGACACCTAGCCGCAGCATGCCATTGGTTTGTGGAAAATGTAACGCTCTTAGTGGATTTAAAGCACGTGAATTGGTCGATGTGTTAAAAGAAGTTGAAAGAGAATACCCATAGAAAAACGAGGGGCTGACCCTATTAAGAACCCTTCAATCATTATGCCTATTAAACGGTCAAAGTTACCCAACCATCTTCTTATTCTGGCCAATACAGAATATCTCTTTGGCGAAGTAAAGCACTCAGATGATCTTTGGACAGTAACTCACACATTTGATTGTGACAGAGTGGCTACAGTCTACATAAGTACTATTGGCACATTCGGCTTCATATTCCCAGAATCAAGCAGACTCGCCTCTATTGATATTCTTAAACACAGTGGATCTGGCCCTGCTCCTCAGGAAGTTATGGATAACGACGATGAAATTCATTGCTTGCAGGATAAACGTATTCTCTTCATCAACTTCATCGTAGCTGCATTCTTTGGGCGCATTATTGCCATGGCCCATACTGCAATAACTGGGGCCTTTTATAGTGGCCAAGACAAAATCACAGCATTTGCTTTGAAAAATAATGCCATAACTATCCAGTGGACAGGATTTCTTAATCAACTGATTGGAACTAAAATTTTTGCCCTTAAAGCTGGGAAACTAAAACATCGTATTCTAGCAAATACAGCTATTGATGATGGTATATCTTATATCAGTCATCTCTTACAGCGTCATAAGGAATTTGAATATGCCGACCTGCAGTCCTGCATGCTAATGAACTATCAGGCTGCAATACTTCACCATCAACAGCAAGCCACAGCCAGCTTTGCCTTAAATTTTACCGTTATTGAATCTTTAGTCCGTGAAGTATTCTTGACGTATGGTTTTATTGAGGGAACCGACGCTAAATATTTTGCTACAAATAACTGTAAGATTGCCAATAAAGTATCTAAGAAAACCTTCAAAAACATGAAATTAAACAAAGTATTGGAGATGCTTGGTGAGAGTGGCCTACTTAATAGTTATCTGTATCGGTGTCTTGAGGATGCTAGAAAGAAAAGGAATGATTTAATGCACAAAGGTGTTGTGCTAGATCCACGAGAGTCAGGAGATTTACAAACCGTAGTTCGTGATATTTGGGCCTTACTTATAGATTCGCCATTTGAGTTGAATGCAGGTTGGGCATATCGGCGATAATGAACTTTCTACCTTTAGTCTTTATATAAAGTAAACTAGAGTAAACTAGGGAGTAAACTAGGGACAACCACCTATTAATGGCTGGGGACAGTACTCAGAAAAGGTGACTGTCAATAATAATCCATAATAAACGAATCCTTATTAGGAGGAACATCAATGACGTGGATCGTAGGTGCATCTACACTGTTCGGCTACGGCTGCGTTATCTCCGATGTTCAAGTCAGTGATGACACATCAGGGCTTAGAATGGACGTGCTCCAGAAGGCGTATCCGGTTGGCAAGTATATTGTTGCGGGATTCGCTGGCGATGTTTTTCCGGGCTTTGCCCTTTTGGAAAGTCTAAGCAATTTCCTGAACTCTCCGTCACCTGACGATGATGAATGTTGGGACCCTCAGTGGGTAGCCGAGAATTGGCCCGATGAGGCATGCAGGGTCTACCGGCAGATTATGGAAGAATATCGGCCAGATGGAACAGATATCTTGATGTTGGGTTTGAATGCGGCTGGAAATTCAGAGCAGAGGGTCATGGGTGGCGCCATAGGGCACTTGTCTGTCTTTCGCAGTCCTGATTTCTTGCCCGAATCAAAACAAGGGGGAAGAAAGGCGATGAGCATAGGATGTGGTGAGAAGGTAGAGAAGTACACCACTACATTAGAGGAGTTGATGCTAGACCCTGACCTGACATACATGCAAGCAGAGGTTTTCAATCCCGGCGGCTACGCCAAAAGGATAGCAGAAACTCTCGCATGGCTGGTCCAGAAGAATCCGGAGGACGGGATTAGTAAGCAATTTCAACTATTCATTGTACGAATGGGTGAAATTAAGTATTGGAATCCACCGGGCATACATACGCTGGCACAAAGCTGGGACGAGTTGATCCCAATGCTTAAGGAATACATGAACCTGCAGTCGCTCGTGGCCAACAGGAAAACTATAAAGAAAAACTAGGAAAAACCAGGTTCTGATCCCATTAAGAACTATGGATTGGGTATATTGGAAGGGAGACAATTATGAATGGCGACCCGATAGTAGACACAATTCTTCTTGCTCTGAAGACAGGTGTCAGGACGGAGTCTGAGGCAATTGCAGAGTGTGGAGATCTAGCGAAGCATCAACTGCTTAACTGGGATTATTTACGCGGCAAGAATGATACATTATATCGGAAAGTCATGGATTGGTGCAAAACACACCCACCTGAATTGTAATTACTGCAAGGGCTAAAAGGGGTCATGTCGTGATTTTTTATCATTATCAGTTTGACATTTTGAAAATCTAGGGAACTGACCCTATTAATTTCCCTACATTTTTTCCCTTTTAATCAAGAAAGAGAATATCCGCCGCTACTGGATTTATTATGGTTGGGATTGTCGGAAAAGGCAAGAAGAAAAACGCGACAAGGTCGCACAAATCCGAAATGAACCGCATGGGCTAAAGTTTACCCGCCTTTGGCGGTGCCCATCCTACCTTCCTTCTGTGGAAAACATTTATAAAATCCGCATGGGCTAAAGCCCATCCTACCAAGCTAACCTTCCCACAAAGGACACATCCGCACGGCTTCATCAATGCCGCTTTCGCACATCGCCCATAATTCCGGCGTGACTTTGTTTTCCCGAATATGCTTATGAACATACGGACAAAAGGTCGAATGCACCCCCCTCAGAATACCATTAACAATGGCCTCGATGGCACTGCCATTCACATCGGTCTCGTAGTTTTCATTAAATACCCGCTTATGTATGCGCTCGATGTCGAGAAACAGGCCGAGCAATATTATATAGACACGGTTTATGTACTGGTTGAAGTACAGGTCGCGCTCGTAATCCTGCATCACGTAGAGCTTTTGAGTCCGGTTACGAGCCAGCTTCACACACCATAAGTTGACAAGATAGCCCAGCGCAGCAAACGACAAGACAATAAACCACTGTAGAAGCTCGCCTTGAATACTCGCTGCCTTTAGCAAGGTCACGCCACCTGCCGCTCCGATAGTCATAGTCGGTAATGATCTGAGGAAATCTTGCGCGCTACGCCCAAATTTCAAACTCTCTGTCACCGAGTCGAGATAAGCCTTACGCAGTTTTTCGTTCTCATCGAAGTTCAAGTTGCGGCCTTTGTAGGCGGTCTCTAAGCTGCGCAAGCTGGCTTTCAAGGTGGCAGCGGCGCTGGTCACATAACTTTTTTCTTCGGGGCTTATATTCTGTGCCTGCTCTTCGATACTTTTCAGCGAATCCTCTGCGTATGTCGCCATCGTTTTTGATGGCTGTTCGCTGGTGAATTTGCCGGTCATGGCCCAGGCCATGCGGACAGCAGACACAGGAGGAAGTAATGCAGTTTTTGCCATAAAATCTCCTTTCATTTAAGATAAACTGCTTAAACCAGATTGATATCTTCAGCGGCTCGCTCTAATATGATGGTTTCTTCCCACCCAATATAAAACCTCTCCCAAAGAAAATCAGGAAAACTATAAAGGATTTTCCCACATAACTCAATACGAGGTTGTAAATCAAGATTAAGGATTCCGCTTCTCGATGAAATATTATTGTTGTGATTACTGGGAAAAACAAGAAGAAAATTTTTTTTATATTATAGAAACGAACGACTTCCTGACACACCATAATCGATCACAAATCATTCTCCACCTTTACATTGCCATTTCTTTGCCATTTTTCACATCGGAGTTGACATAAAAGGTAAAATAGCTTAAAAATTTACCTGTTTGGTGTAAATTATCCGATTGTAATAATAGAAATTTACCTGAATTGAAGGATAAAAAATGACGGAATTTAAGATTGAGCCTGCACAAAGAATAAAGCGTCTGCCACTTTATCTTTTCGGGCAGTTAAACGCGTTGAAACTGGCCAAACGCCAGCAAGGCGCAGATATTATCGACCTCGGCATGGGTAATCCTTCCGACGGTGCGCCGCAAATTGTGATCGATAAGCTCTGCGAAGCTGCCAGAGACAGGCGCAACCACGGGTATAGCGCATCACGAGGCATCACCGGCCTGCTAAAAGAAATAGCGAAAAAGTATGAGAGGAAATGGAATGTATCGCTGGACTGGAAAACTGAAGTTTTAGCGTGCATCGGTTCCAAAGAAGGATTCAGCCATCTGTGTCTGGCGATGCTGCAGACAGGTGATACGGCTATTGTGCCTGACCCAGCCTTTCAAATACATAACTACGCAGTGGCATTAGCCGGTGCAAACGTAATATCCGTACCTTTAGGCAATGACCAGAAATTTCTCGATACCATCGCTATGGTTTGTGAACGTTTGTATCCAAAGCCCAAGCTGCTGATCCTAAACTACCCGAACAATCCTACCACAATGACCGTTGAGCAGGGATTCTTTGAGACCGTTGTGGACGTAGCAAAGCGATTCAAAATAGCTGTAATCCACGATTTTGCTTATGGAGAAACCTGTTTTGACGGCTACAAAGCACCGAGCTTTCTTTCAGTCAAAGGGGCAAAAGACATAGGCGTTGAAATTATCACGATGAGTAAACCTTATAATATGGCAGGTTTTCGTATCGGATTTGTAGCAGGCAATAAAGACATGATAAACTACCTGGCAACGATAAAAGGTTATTATGATTACGGCATCTTTCAGGCTTTACAAATAGCCGGCATTATCGCCCTGCGACACTGTGACGAGGATATTGCCATCCAAAATGAAAGGTATCGCATACGCAGGGATGTTGTCTGTGAAGGACTTAAAAGGATCGGCTGGGAGGTACAAAAACCACAGGCCACAATGTTCGTCTGGGCAAAAGTACCCCAGGAGCAAATGCAGGACAAAGGGACCGTGGACTATGCGATGGACCTGATGGAGCATGCAGAGGTCGCGATCGCTCCGGGCAGGGCCTTTGGCGAAAACGGTGAAGGCTATATGCGCATCGCTCTCGTGGAAAACGAACAGAGACTGCGACAGGCAATTCGTAATATCAGCAGATTTGCCCAGCAAAAGCCAATAAGAAAAGCAAAAGCAAGTAAATAAAGCACAGGTGGTATGCACAGCATACCCTACGATTCTACGATTCTCAAGCTCATGTGACGCTATAGCATAATAAGGAAAGTAAAGATTTTCCTTGATGCAAATGCAGTTAATTTGGTATAAATATAACAAAATCCAGTCGTTTATTGAGTACTCGCCAGCCCCCTGCCGTTGCAGGGGCAAGCTTATCCCCGCGAAGGCGAGAAGCATGCAAAAATGAGTCGTGGTAGGGTGTTTTTACATGTACCAAAGGCATAATTATTTTCAATTTAATCTTTTTAAGGAGGACTGCTATGTTTAGAAAGTTGATTTACTCTATATGTTTAATTTTTGTGATTGGTTTGTTTTCGACCAATGCAGCCATCGCATCAGACCCAAATCTTGCCGGCCGGTGGAAATTCGACGGCAATGCTAATGATGCTTCAGGCAATGACCTAAATGGCACCGCATTTGGAGACCCGGATTATATAGCCGGCCCTACCTATGGAAACAACTTGCCGTTGTATCCCGATGACGTTGCAATTAATCTTGCCGGTACCACTGCCGCCCAACAGTATGTAGATTTGCCTATTGGCGACCTCATCTCTGAGCTGCTTGACTGTACCTTCACGCTATGGGTGAACTACCGCCAAACAGGCGGTGGCAACAGATGGCAGCGAATTTTCGACTTCGGCACCGGCACCACAAACTACATGTTACTCAGGCCCCGCTGGAGCAGCAGTCCTCCGACGCATTTCGAGATTACAGCAGGTGGGGTCACGCAGCGCGTGGGCTATGGTTCAAACGCAACAGGCGGGCCTGGGATCGGCACCATTATACCTACCTATACCTGGGTTCATATCGCTGTTACAATCGACGATGTCAATAATATCTTCAGATTATACGTTAACGGGCAGCAAGTTGGCGAGAACAATACCGATGCCACACTTGCACCCATCGACCTCGGTGTTACTACCATGAACTGGCTCGGTAGGTCGATAGACCCCGGTGTTCAAGGTCCATACCTTCCAGGATATTTGGATGATTTCCGCATCTACAACCGTACACTAAAACTGGAAGAGGTAAGGCAAGCAATGGGTTATCCAATTGTCACCTTCCCCACACCGGCGGATGACACCGTGTTTCCTGAAGGCACTACTACAGTAAATCTTACGTGGGCTAAGGGAGCTAATGCGGCTGTGGTAAACGGCAGCCATCTGTATCTCAGTAACAACTGGGATGATGTAAATGGCGGCACCGCTGCTGCGGATAAAGGCCTTATAAGCGGCACGATTTATACCGTAACAGATCTTGCTCAAGATGTTTACTACTGGCGAGTCGATACAGTTGATTCAGATGGTACCGTCCATAAAGGCGATATCTGGAGCTTTAGGATTCAGCCCCAAATCGCATGGATTCCCACGCCGGCTGATGGAGCTATATATGTGTCCCCGAAAATGACCCTTCGATGGCGCGCTGGGACAGGTGCAGCTCAGGGACACAATGTATATCTTAGCGACAATTTTGACCAGGTGAATGACGCTCCTGTAGCTTCTACAGCAGCACCATTTAAACAGTTTCTGACCCCAACCGACAACCCAGGTTGGAAACCTGCCACTCTTGAAGTTAATAAAACTTATTATTGGCGGGTTGATGAAGTCGAGAGCGACATAGTCATCCATAAAGGCCAGGTCTGGAGATTTACAACCGTTCCCAGTAGTTCACCTGTTGCTGATCCCAATCTTGTCGGATGGTGGACGCTTGATTACGATGTGCTCGACTCCAGCTATGGGTGTGATGGCACCGAAATGGGTGATCCGATTTATGATGCAGGATACTTTGGTAGTGCAATTTACCTTGACAACGCCGATGACGCTGAAACTGATAATGATATGTATGTAAACCTTCCTATCGGCTCGGTCATATCTACACTAACCAACTCAACCTTTGCGATGTGGGTGAACTGGATAGGTACTGAGTCTTCCCGCGCAAACCAGCGTTTTTTCTCCTTTAGCACCAATCCTGCAAACTCCATGTATCTTGCGCCCCGTTCTAGTGCCAGCGCACCGACGCATTTCCAGATTTCATCAGGTGGTGCCGCACAAATGGTGGGCTATGGCGCGAATACGTTTGTGGGCAACCCAGGCAGCGTCATTCCAACCAATGAGTGGCATCATCTCGCAGTGACAATCAACGCAGACGATGACATTTTCCTGCTATACCTCGATGGCCAGCAAATCGGTGAGCTTACCGACGCCAACCTCGCTCCGTGCAACCTCGGCGTTACCACCAATAACTGGCTCGGTAGATCTGAGGACCCTGTTTCGCAACGGCAATATAGGGGCTATTTGGATGATTTCCGAATCTATGACAAGGTACTAACAGCGGACGAGATACAACAAATAATGATTCGTCTAACTGCCAATGTTATAAGCCCCAGGCATCGTGCCGAAAATACTACTGATATGCCCACTCTTAAATGGGAAGCAGGAGATAGAGCTGCAGAGCACGATGTGTACTTCGGTACCGATCAAACCGCTGTTACCGAAGCAACAACTACAACGGCTGGTATATACCGCGGAAGACAAACACTTGATAACACTACGTATACGCCCACAGAAAATCCTCTTACATGGGGACAGACTTACTACTGGCGGATCGATGAGATCGAAGCCGACGGTACTATTCATGTAGGCAATGTCTGGAGCTTTACTGTAGCCGACTTTGTGGTCGTGGATGACTTTGAAACATACAACGACATTGATAATAAGATTTACGAGACATGGTCAGACTACTTCGTAAATAATACCGGTATGACTGTGGGGTACTTTGAACCCCCATTTGCTGAACGGACGATTATCAACGGTGGTCGCCAGGCTATGTATATGCGTTACGACAATGATGGGACGGTGAATGAGGGTACTGACTATGAACAGAGCGGTACTCTCACTTATTCTGAAGCCGAACGTATGTGGGAAACAGCACAGGATTGGACTAAGAACGGCGTTAACACCTTGAGCCTATGGTTTAGAGGCTTACTGCCATCTTTCGGCAGCTTCGCCCCTGAGGGGCAAGCAGAAGGGCCGCAGCAGACCTATACAATGACTGCTCGCGGTGCGGGCATCACAGGTACCTCCGACCAATTCCACTTCGCTTATCAGCGGCTCTCAGGTTCTGGCGTCATAACAGCGAGGGTGGTCAGTATTACTAACACCGCTACAGCAGCCAAGGCGGGAGTTATGATTCGTGAGACATTGGAGCCAGGTTCTGCTCATGCAATGGTAGCTGTCCAGCCAACTGCTGGAATTACCTTCCAGGACCGTCCGAGCACCAACGATGCCCTGGCAACGTCAGCTACAGAAGCCTTTCTCACCGCTCCATATTGGGTGAGATTGACTCGTAACGGCAACAACTTTACAGCAGAGTTTTCAGCTAATGGAACAACTGACTGGCAATTGCTGGGTGTACCGTTGTCGATAACCATGTCCGTGGATGTCTATGTAGGCTTATGCCTGACGAGCGCTACTGCCAATGCAACATGCACAGCCGAGTTCTCTAATGTCACAATAGAAGGTACAGTCACCGGCCCGTGGCAGTCCCAGGATATCGGCATAGCAAGTAACACCGCAGAACAGTTGTATGTCGTTCTGGAGGATAATGCCGGCAATAGCGTGGCGGTCAATCATTCAGACCCCAATGCAACAACTTTAGACACCTGGACTCAGTGGACTATTCCGGTGACAGACCTTACAGGAGTAAATCCACAGGCTATCCAGAAGATGATTATTGGCGTCGGCGACAGGACCAATCCACAGCTTGGTGGCGCAGGTGATTTATACATCGATGACATAGGAATATATCCTCCACCGGAAGAATAGCAGTCAGCTCAGATTAAGGATTAACCCGGGGCTTATCCCGATACATCGGGATAAGCCCCGATTGTTTTTTTGATTGTGTAAAGTTTATTCGTAATGCTCACCAATAAAAATATCTCGGATTAAAGCTAAATATTTAGGTCTCATATAGTCCAAGTATGTGTACTGTACACAATTTCTATTTGATTTGAGACGGTTAATCTGATATAAATATAATTGGATACTGAAAAGCTAAGAGATTTTCGATTGCCGAATTTCGATTGTCGATTGAAAATCGAAAATTGTAAATTGTAAATTCCTAAGCTGTTAGCATAAGGCTTATTTTTTGCCTTAAAATCAGAAATCCCTAAATCTAACATAAGTTCTTATACTTAGTTATGAAGGAAAGAGGTAGAGACAGATCGCAAAAAATTTATACATAAATTTTGGGGGAAGGTTCATTATCAAATATTTAGTGGCCATACATAAAGTATCATAATTAAGTTTTTGAAGGAGGAATATTATGTACAAGAAACTTTTTTATTCAGCTTGTTTTGTTTTGGTGCTTAGTATAGCTATAACCAATCCAACCAAAGCTCAAGATCCTAATCTTGTCGGTTGGTGGACGCTTGATGAGGATTCCGGCACCATCGCTTATGACTCAACCGACTACTGGAACGATGGCACCTTGAGCGGTGGCCCACTTTGGGTGGAAGGCCGTATCGGCGGTGCGCTGGACCTCGATGGAACCAATGACTACGTTAATTGCGGCACTGATGCCTCATTTGATATCACCGGGCAGATTACGCTTGCGGTGTGGATAAAAGCACGTGCTGCAGGTAATGACGCACACCAGCATTATGTGGGCAAAGGTAACAATAGTTATTGTATCAAACAGAACTCCTGGAACAACATAGAGGTTGTCATCTATATTGGTGGTTGGAAGGTGGCTACGCTTCCTTTGGATAGTTCATATAATGATGTCTGGCACTATTTGGCTGGAACTTATGATGGAAGTCAAATTAAGTTATACGTCGATGGTGTGTTACAAGCTACTACAAATCAGACGGGGGCAATAGCCACCAATGCTGACCCTGTTAGGATAGGGACAAGAGATGGTACAAGGTGGTATTACAATGGTTTAATAGACGATGTCCGGATCTACAATCGTGCGCTGTCGTCGGTAGAGATAAAAAAACTGGCAAGTCCTGAAAGGGCCTCAGCTCCCATACCGGCTGATAGCGGTGTAATTAGCCAACCTGAAGTAACCCTTCAGTGGGAAGCAGGAATCAACGCAGCTTCGCATAACGTGTACTTTAGCGACAACGAACAGGCTGTAATAGAGGGTACTGCACCTGTTACCACCGTGAGCCAGACCAGTCACGGTCCCTTATCGCTCGATTTAGGCACGACTTACTACTGGCGGGTCGATGAGGTCGAGGCCGATGGCACTACTGTACACGCAGGGGAGGTCTGGAGCTTTACAGTTCAGCCACTTACTGCATATAGTCCGGAACCTTCTGATGGAGCCAGATATGTTGATCCCAATACCGACCTTGCCTGGAGTCCGGGTTTCAAAGCGCTGTCGCATGATGTGTACTTAGGCACCAATGAAACTGCTGTGGCTAATGCGGACAACTCTTCAGCCGAGTTTAAGGGCAACCAGACTGCTCTGACATACAAGCCTGCGGCTCTTGCACACGACACACTTTATTTTTGGCGGATCGATGAGCAAAATGACGATATGACGGTTTCCAAAGGCGATGTGTGGAGATTCGGGACAATACCCGAAATATTAGTTACAGAGCCCAATCTCGTCGGCTGGTGGAAGCTTGATGACGGCCAGGGCAATTTAGTTCTTGACTGGTCCAGCCTCGGCAATCACGGCACGGTTTTAGGAGACCCAAACTGGGTACAAGGCCAGTTAGGTAGTGCACTGGACCTCGATGGATTTGATGATTGCGTCGATGTCGGAGATCCTAATAGCCTTAACATCACTGATCAGATTTCGCTTTTAGCATGGATAAAAACAGGTGCTGCGAGTAATAGCGCAGACCAATCCTATATAACGAAAGGTAACGACAGTTATGCGTTAAGGCATAGTGGCGATAATAATTTACAGTTCCGCATCTCAGAAACAATTGTTGTTGGAACCCCTGTGCAGAGTTCATTTAATGACATCTGGCACCATTTGGCCGGAACTTATGATGGAAGTCTGCTTATCCTATATGTTGATGGCGAATCGCAAAGTACCACAGTTTCTACAGAAGCGATAGCCGAAAGTGTCTACAATGTCAATATAGGCAGAGAGTCTGTAGGAAATCGCTTTTATTACGACGGTGTTATAGATGACGTCCGGATTTATAACTTGGCACTGACAGAGGAAGAGATTAAGCAGGCTATGAGAGGTGAGCCGCTACTTACCTGGAATCCAAGTCCAACAAACGGAAAGATAATGGACATTGAACACATTCAGCCCCTTAGCTGGTCGCCGGGAGATGAGGCAGTGCAGCACGATGTGTATTTTGGCATTGATAAGGCTGCTGTCGAGACTGCTGATACTTCTGACGCTACAGGTATATATCGAGGTCGGCAGGATCCTAACACGTATACCCCGCCGGAAGCTCTTGAAATCGGTCAGACCTACTACTGGCGGATCGATGAGTACAATACCGACGCAACAATCAGTAAGGGCAGAATCTGGGGCTTTACCATAGCCAATTATCTTATTGTGGATGACTTTGAGGACTACGACGACGTTGATAATAGAATATACTATACGTGGGAAGACTACTACGCGAATAACACCGGCATGACTGTGGGGCACCTTGATCCTCCGTTCGCTGAGCAAGATATAGTGCACATTGGCCGTCAATCAATGTACATGCGTTACGACAACGATGGTACCGTGAATGAAGGTACCGACTTTGAACAGACCGGGACATTGTTTTATTCTGAGGCCCAACGTTCGTGGGAAGCCCCTCAGGATTGGACCAGAAGGGATGTTACTCCATTGACGCTGTGGTTAAGAGGCATACCAGCGTCTGTTGGCAGCTTCACAGCAGGGCCACCTATTCAGATGACTGCTGGTGGCACGGACATCTGGGGTACGGCTGACGAATTCCACTATGCCTACAAGCGGCTCTCCGGCGAAGGGAGCATAACAGCGAAGGTGGTCAGCATTACTAACACCGATCCATGGGCCAAGGCAGGCGTGATGATTCGCCAGACGCTGGAACCCGGTTCCGCGAATGTTATGGTGGCCATCACGTCTACTAGTGGAGTTACCTTCCAGAATCGTAATACAGCAGGTGCCGAAAGCTTATCAACTACACAAGAGGGCATCGCCGCTCCACAGTGGGTGAGAATGTCCCGCAGCGGCAACACCTTTACCGGAGAGTATTCTGCTGATGGAAGCAACTGGACAATAATGGACTCTGTGGATATTCCCATGCTTCTGGATATCTATATAGGCTTATGCTTGACAAGCCATAACGTCGATGAAACGTGCACAGCCGAATTCTCGGATATTAACACGAGCGCTACTGTCACAGGCGATTGGCAGTCGCAGGATATCGGCATAGAAAGTAATGTTGCAGAGCCGATGTATGTCGTTCTGGAGGACAGCGCCGGCAACAGTTCGGTGGTCACGCATTCAGACCCGGCTGCAACGACTATAGGAAGCTGGACGCAGTGGTCTATTCCACTGACAGACTTTACAGGCTTGAATCTACAGGCTGTCAAGAGTATGGCTATTGGTGTCGGCGACAGAGCCAATACACAGCCCGGCGGCGCAGGTACGCTGTACATTGATGATATATGGCTGTATATTCCTCTATCTGAGGAATAGTAATAGGAGATCGATAGAATCAATTCAGGGGCCTATACTGATTCATTCGGTATAGGCCCCGAATTTTTGGGTGTTCTGTGCATGTGCCGATGCCCTACAACCCCCCTTCGAGATGAAGAAGTTAAGGAAACTAAACAAACCGTCCTGCGCCGGCTCAGCAAGCCTACGCCGAGACGAGTGATTTAATATCTTTTTTTCTTCAGATTGGATATTACCTTCATGTACGCCTTATGGAATCTCCGTCTGCTGATTTTCGCAGGAACCTGGTCTTTCATTGCCGCGGCCTCAGTATTAGGCCTGGGCTGAAATTGATAAACCTCAACAAAATCATAATCTATCTCGTCAAGCAGTCTCAGTGAATCCTCGAATTCCTCCTCTGTCTCGCTTGGAAAACCCACCATAATCTGCGTACGAATCTGCAATTTCGGAAACTCTCTCTTCAGGCTAAGAATCGCCTTTTTGTAGTCCTCTATTTTATAACCTCTCCTCATTAGTCCGAGGATTCGATTGTTACCAGACTGAGCTGCTGAACTGAAGTATGATATTTTCCCGCTTCGGAGAATCTCTCGCAGCTCCGGCAACATCTCAAGCAAAAACCTCGGTTGAATATTTCGAATCCTGATTGTGTAATCGCCTTCTCTCTTTGTCAGCTCTCTAAGCAAGTCAACTAATGTTTTGCCCTGTTCTCTGCCGTATGCACCAACATCGGTTCCGAGCAGAGCAAACTCCTTGTAACCTTTTGCCAGCCCCTCTTCGAATTCCTCTATTATTCTATCAATAGGTTTGCTTTTCAGCTCTCCACGAGAGACCCTGACCGCACAATAAGCACATGTATTCAGACAGCCGGTTGAAACTTTTATGCAGAAACTATGTGAACGAAAGACATTGATTTCTCTGTCGAGATGGTCGTAATAGGATTCTGTCAGTTTTTCCTTTATTAACATAAGACTTGCGATCTTTTTAAAATCAGAAATACGCCATCTTCGAATGGTTGGCACGTGTGCCCGCGGCGACAGGTGGTTAGCGCAACAATCCTGCGGATCGGTTTGAGTTTCTATTATTTCTTTTAGCTGCTCAATCTCATGTTGAAAAGTGAAACCCTGATGGACCTCCTTTAAGCGGGGCATATTGATTTTGGGCAAACATCCACATACAACCAGCTCAGCAGACGGTTTCTTTAGAGCCTGGATGTGCTTTATTATCTTTATAGAATATTCCTGCGTAGCATGAGTAAGTCCGCAGGCATTAAAAACAACAATGTCAGCTTCTTTAATGTCGGCTGTAACAGTACAGCCATTGTCCCCCAGGAACTTTTGCATCCGCGAGCAATCAATGCGGTTCTCCGGGCATCCATTTGTTATGACACATACCTTCCCGGTGCGTTTTTTTTCGTCGCATTTTGTTGTCTCTAATTCGGCAATATTTCTTTCTTCGCATTCGGTCTGCAACAGATTCATCTTGCCCCCTCACTTTTTCTAATCAGAATTATCTCCAGGTGGAATTAGCTGGCTGACCTACAGCTTGTATCCATCTTTGGCCTTCTTTGGCAAATTCTACCCGGTTTTTATATATCTTCACAACCGTAATATTGCCTATCGCATCTCCTGCTCTGAGTATCTTATCAACCCCCTCGACCATACAAACTGCATCCTTTTCCTCATAACTAATTACGTTCACGATACCCAAACTCGGCGCCTGGGGCCGGGTTTTTATTTCACCCACCACTCTAAACACATCAGCTCTCATGTCCTTTTCCCATTGTGCTAATGCGCTCAATTTGGCGCTTCTTCTATCCTGAAGGCGTATCCGCTCCAAATTAAATTCTTCTACCAGGCGGAGCAATTTGAGTGCTTCTGAGCGAATTAGAAAACTTTGAGGATTGTAACCACTACCATCCGCTAACTCCGTAAGCAGTTTGCGAAAATCATTATCCATCAATAAGTCGGCAACTACACCTAAAAAGTAACTATCCATCAGAGCAGCACGCAGCTTAAATGCTTTTGTACCTCCAACGAAGGTCCGGACCACATTCGAAAAGTAACTATCTGTGTATGTTACTTGATTGTTCATTTCTACGAACTCGGCCCAAAACATCCTCTTAGACAGTATAAGCTGCTTAGCCCGCCTTGCTGCCAACCGTTTTAACTCGGCCAGATGACGTGCGTACCATTTCTCAGTTGTCTGGCGTTCTTTCAAAACCAGCTCGTTTATATCTTTTAGCCGCTCCTGCTGGCTTTTAATGCGCTCTTCGAGCCCGAGCCTCAGAGCCGAAGGCTGCACGATTTGTTCGGCCCCGATAAATCGGGCCTGTTTTTCCACTGCCTTGCAAGGAGTAACTAATATCAAACAAGCAAAAATCAAAATTAGTGACTTCATTTTTACCCCACCAAAAGAATTGTCAGCGTTTTTCTGTCTTTGTTTGGCTTTGATGCTGACTCAATAGATATTAAAAACTAAAAAGAAGATAATCGCTTTTTGTTCGTGATCAGAAATCTTACAGAACCCCCAATTGAGAGTATTATACATTTTTTCTCTCTTTAATTCAAGAAAAAAGTTGACAAAAAATATAAGCCCGATAAGAATCAAACATGCAATGTAGAAATGTCACAATTCACGAATCACGAGTTGCGTTTTAAGTGCTGCTGAGCATAGATTGCAAGAGCCGAACCAGCGAGGAGAACTAATCCAAAAAGTAGCTGAAGACTGCTTAATGATTCACCAAAGAC
>CAZRMQ010000045.1:0-15952 GCA_964601185.1 uncultured Pirellulales bacterium | reverse complement strand
CTTCTGTCTTCTATTTTTAGTCGGTATTATACCAAAAAACGGCTTAATTTTCAAGCAAAAATTCAGTAACAGTGTGTGGGTCTCTGTCTTTAGCGATGGGTGGCAGCCACTGAGCGAACACAGTGAGCGAAGTGGATGGGAAAAAAATGTTTCAGGAAATACAGTTTTGGTAGGGTAGGGGCTCCCTATGGGATGCCTCCCGCAAGGGATCCTCCCGTTAGGGACCCCTTAGGGGCTCACGGGATTACGGTATTGCTCCACCATCTTCCTTCTTGATACCAGGTGTTCGAGTCTCAATACCTAAAATACAGGTATTGTGGTGACATCAATCATTTAAAAAAACCATCGCGTATAATTTCTAATTTCTATATAATACCTAAGATACTTAGGTATTCTCATCAACTGGTAAATCCTTATTTAGTACCGTTTCTATCAAAAAAGATATTTTTCGACAGATTATCTACTCATGGTTATTCTTTTGTGGCGCAAGCCATCCTGGCGATTTGGCAGCTATTTGTGTTGTGCAAAATGTATAATTATGTGAAATTGTGAAATAGGGAGATTATTTCGGCGGGGCAAGCCCCGCCCTACAATAAATCTCATAATTGGTACGAATCATCGCATACTACCTCTGGTTTTAAGATCATTGTTTTTAAATAAAATAGGTTGCATGAGGAAAAAGATGACCCTGATGTTGAGTTTCTATATAAACCCATGTCAATTCATCATTAAGCATTATCGTGTATAGTTGCATTCCTAATATCTGCTCACGATGAAGATCAGAGAATCTTTCACTAAACTGCCGATGAAATGTGTGGTTTGAGGACAGTCGTGTCAATACTTGATTAATAACAACTTGAGAATCTACAAAAGGTCTTTCTTGGGATTTGCACCTATCAACTTCCCTTGTCAACTCAGTTTCCGTTAGGTAGTGTAAATCAGGTGCAGTGCTTTGATATGCGAAATAACCGCCCCAATAATAAGGAAGATTGCTTCTGTTTAAAGTTGATCGAATTGATTTCCTGTCTGGATCGGTTAACATAGTCTATATAATTTTTCTTATAACTTAATAATCTACAACACGATTAAGCCCGTTCTAAACGAAGGTGCTTCAATTTTGCAGTCCAACTGCTCGTCATACACGAACTCGATGTTTTCCTTGCTTTCCCAATGTGGCGTACTCAATGAAGAGGACGCCACACCGGCGTTTGTTAATCAAATCCTGAGAAACTTGCGACTCAAGGGCCAACCAAGTTGTTATGCCATTTTGATGTCCGGGACGGATCAAAGCTTCGTACTCAGTGAAGTATTGAGGGTCTTGTCCGGGAAACTTGAGTTCAAATGCGTCTAGATCAGTAATCCTGTCCGATTGCGGATGCACGCGAAGTAGCGTGTTGCTCTCCTTCGCCCAGAGAAGAAACCATCGCCTTTGCTTAGGCCGAAAGTAAGCTCTGGCAATATAGAAATTGGCTGGCCCGGAGTTCCGGACATGAAATTCGATCGACTGAGGCACTTTGTTAGCTCTTGGTATGGTAACAGGGCCACCAGGAGATACATTGACATGAAGGTGTTTATAGTTTGAGGGTAGTACTTTAGAAATTAAGTGTCCGATTAAGCCAAATACACCGATACCGAATAAGATATCAATGAACCCGTAGCGAGCCATCCATTCTAGCTTATCCAGAAGCATACTCATTGTCACTTCTCTTGAATATAATAATCTACAACACGATTCAGCCCGTGAAATAGAATGTAGGGTGCGATGTTTCGCACCATTTTATTTATACCTTATTCTCCAACGGTATGAGAAATAACCTCAAAATTCGGCGGTTTACAATTTTCGTCGCATTGGCATAGCCAATCAAATTCGTAAACATTTTCTTTGACCCAACGATGAAAACTCGAATACTTCCATTGATGTGGACACAGTACATATTCGTGTTTTACCGGATTGTAATGGATATAATCCATATGTCGGGCAAAATCCTGCTGGTCGCGAATCAGATGTTCCCAGAACCGTCTCTGCCAAACACCTCGCTCTCCTCGTTTGGTTCTCGAAGCCGAAACAGACACATCTTGTCTGTTGCTGTTAAGCCATAATTTTGTGAATCTTCTTTTTATCATTGCCCATCTTACGGAGAAATTGTCATCATCGTCCGCTATCTTCCATATACAGTGACAATGGTCGGGTAAAAGCACAACAGCCAATATTTCAAAAGGATGCAAGGCCTGAACTTCAGCTATGGCTTGATGCAGAGATGTGCGGGCGTTAGAATTACAAAATATCTTTCGCCGATTGTATGTAACGACGGTAAAGAAATACGTCCCGCCATCACGAAACCATCGCTTATAGTCCGGCATTTATATATTTTCCCATAATTGGTGCGAATCATCGCACCCTACCTATAAAAACTCGCTTGTTTGTTGCTCGTGTCCCGTAAGGGATCCCCAAGCGGAATTATACCGACCTAACCGGACAGAATTCAAATTAAATAAAAAAATCGTTTGTAGGTCGGCTTACCGATTCATTACTCCCCACATAGGCTAAATACGAAATCCTAAGCACTCCATAAGGAGTCCCAAGGACGAAATCCTAAACAAACCTGTCCTGAGCAGAGTCGAAGGATTCAAATACCAAAAATAAAAAATTATAAACAAATCGTTTTGCACATTTGAGATTAGAACTTTGAAATTGTTTAGGTTTTAGAATTTAGATATTAGGATTTTTACCCCCTTTTTTGTTTTGGATTTAAGGATTAAAAATTTTACCTACAAAAGTTAAATGCACACCCTTTGACTCCGAATTCTATATTCTGCTTTGAAAATATTCGGAAAGATGGTAGAATTCCGCTTCTTGTTGCTGCCCGGTGGCCTGATACGCACAACCGACAGTAAAATGTAGGGTGCGATGATTCGCACCAAAACGAGTCTATATTAAAATGAGTAACTATATAGTCCTGGTAAAGCAGGTTCCAGATGTAAGTCAAATCACCGACAACGCATTTGACCCGGAGACCGGCACATTAGTTCGAAGCCGCCTTGCCAGTGTGATAAATGAGCTGGACGCCCAGGCTTTAGCCTTCGCAAATAAAATGCGACAAGATAGCAGCGATGAGGCGGGTAAAATTATCGCCTTGAGTATGGGGCCGCCGATGGCTGAAGAGGTCCTGCGATATTCCCTGAGCAGGTCTGCCGATATAGTCATCCTGCTGACCGACAGGGCGCTGGGTGGGGCTGATACAGTAGCTACGGCAAATCCGCTGGCCTTTGCCATAAGAAAAATAGTCAAAGAAATCCTCAAAAACGATAATGATTATTATGTGATTACCGGCATGCAGTCAGTAGACGGCGACACGGCCCAGGTGCCGGCACAAATCGCAGAAGAGCTGAATCTGCCCTGTATTGCTTATGTCACCGATGCCCAGTTCAAGAATAACCGTTTTGAATTTACGCGGATTATAAGCGGCGGCAGCCAGATAGTCGCCGCAAAGAAGCTGCCGGCTGTTATAACCGTTGCTAAATATGAGTATCCTCTTTTTGCCACCTTTTCAAGAACGAGGTGGGCGAACAAAACGCAGGTTATCCACTGGGCCGCTTCCGATATCAACGCTGCTCATATCGGTGTCACCGGCTCAAAGACCAGCGTAATAAGAGTCTTTCCGCCGGGCAAAAGCACCCGAAAATGTCAGCAAATAAGCGATGCAGAATCATTAGCAAAAATTCTTGTTGAAAGTTTTAAAAGTGGTAACGGCCAGGCAGGAAAGAACGGCCAGGCCCAGGCACCTCAATATGTCCTGCCGAACAAAAGAGCGAGCCTGTTTAACAGAAACTTTGAAGGGACAAAAAAGGAACAGGCAGATTACGAAATCTTATCTGGGAAGCTTCAGAAGCTCGGTATCACCAGGACAAATCAGATTGACGACTCATCCAAGGAAAAAATTCTTGAAGCGGCAGGTGAGCATTTTCACAAAAAGGCTTTAGAGGACATGATCGAAGGCTTCAAACTGGCAAAGCCTTCGTTTGAGGGCGAGGTGTGGATTGTCGCTGAGCACAGCGATGGCGTAGTGCATCCGGCAACGTTTGAGCTTATCGGCAAAGCTCATGAGCTTGCTGATTCGCTGGAGACCAAAGTGGGCGTTGCAATAGCCGGTTTTAATGTCGAGCCAATGGCAAAAGAGTTAATCGCCGCCGGCGCTGATAGCATCTACATCATCGAGGACAAGCTGCTTGGTGTTTTCGACCCTACAGCCCATCGCAAAGCCATTGCCGATGCGATAAGCACATATTGGCCTCAAATCGTTCTCTATGCTGCAACTCCGCAGGGCCGAATGCTGGCGCCGATGGTTTCCTACAGGGTAAGTTGCGGTCTGACCGCCGACTGCACAGGTCTTGACATAAAAGACAGCTCACGAAAAGGTGACATAGGACTTCTGCTGCAAACTCGACCGGCTTTGGGCGGAAATGTTATGGCTACTATCCGTACGAAAAATTCCAGGTCACAAATGGCTACCGCAAGGCCTGGCGTGATGAAGCGAATACCACCCGATCCTTCAAGAAAAGGTAAAATCATCAGGCATAAGGTCAAACTTACCGAGGATGATGTTAATCTGGAAATCATAAAAACAGAGCTTGGCACAGGCCAGGTGGACTTCAACGCCGACGTAATTGTCAGCGGCGGCAAAGGTATGCAGAGCAGGGACAATTATGAACAGCTTTTAAGCCTGCTATGTGATGCTATGAGTAAAAGATTGGATACACAGGTTGAAAGAGGCGCTTCTCGTGCAGCAGTGGAGCAGGGCTTTATCGAACGAGTTCACCAGGTCGGCCAAACCGGCACCTCTATTGGGCCGAAGCTTTACGTTGCTTTAGGAATCTCCGGTGCTATTCAACACATGATTGGCGTGGCCAACACTGAGACTATCGTTGCAATAAATAGCGACCCAAACGCACCGATATTTAAGCAGTGCGATTATTACATTGTAGGAACCGTCGAGGACATAGTGCCGAGTTTAGTGCAGGCATTAGAATGATAAATATTTAGCCCCCCAATTCATTGGGGGGTTTTATCGTGAAGCGAATGAACGTGACAAACAACCAGGAATATAACAAGGTAACGGTTTTGGTAGTCGGTGCCGGGCCTGCCGGCTTAGCAACGGCGATAAAATTGAAAACTTTAAAGCCGGATATTGATGTTTGCATCATCGAAAAAGCAGCCGACCTGGGCAATCACAACCTCTCTGGTGCGGTTTTAGAAGCTGAGCCGCTGCACAGCCTGCTGGATTCGGCTGTGCCCGGCTGGCAGGATACCGATGCAGCCAAAGATGTACTGGCGAATAAAATCGACAAAGACAATATTATGTTCTTATTGGGAAAGAAGCTGTCATTCAACATCTTCTTTATGATTCGGCTCGCAAAGATTTTCCACCTTGGCTTCGGCCAAATGATACACAAAGGTGATTATTCCATCTCGATAAGCAAGCTAACTAAATGGCTGGGACAAATCGCAAAAGATCTCGGCGTAGAGGTGCTGACCGGCTTTGCCGCTGAAGATATTATTCTCGATGGTGACACCAATAAAGCTATCGGTGTCAAGCTCGTTGACCAGGGACTCGATAAGGAAGGCCATAAGCAGCCAAACTATGTTGAGGGCGAGACTATCGAAGCTGATTTTATTGTACTTGCCGAGGGATGTGACGGCCTGGTGACGGAAAAATTTGTAGAAAAGGCAGGCTTACAAAGGCAATGTCACCAGCTTTATTCGATAGGCGTAAAAGAGCTTATAAAAGTAAGCCCGGAGCAATACAATAGATTCACAGCCAGCCGGGTCGTTCACGCGATGGGCTATCCGATATGGACGCCGGTCATTGGGCCAGGCATGTTCGGCGGCGGCATCGTGTATGCAGGCGCAAATGACCATCTTTCGGTCGGCATGATTGTCGGCGCAGACTGGAAATACCATGATTTTAATCCGCAGGATGCGCTTACTAATTTCAAGAATCATCGCTTCGTAAAGCAATTTATTGATGGCGGCGAGGTAGTCGAGGCCGGCGCAAAAATGATTCCCGAAGGAGGTTTTTATGCCATCCCCAGAGATCTGCAAACCGGCAGCATAGGCAAATCCAACGTAATGATTCTGGGCGATAGTGCCGGCTTTGTAAACATGCTTAAAATCAAGGGCCTTCACAACGCCATCGACTCCGGCATACAAGCGGCTAAGGCTATCGTCGAGACGCTCGATAATCCGCAGCAAGCAGCGGCCAGATATACAGATTTAGTTGAGAAATCTAACATTATGAGGGAGATGTATTCAGCTAAGAATTTCCGCCAGACCGTTGCGCAGTTTGGGCCTTTGCAGGGGATGCCGCTATCGGTGTTAGGGAGACTTTTGCCAAAGTTTAAGACTGAAAAAGACTATGAGGCTTTGACCATCCTTAATTATCGGCTCAAGCCTAATCAGAATTTTGATAAAGACACCTTTACCGCGATGGCTGCCACCGAGCATCGCGAGGAGCAGCCTTCACATCTGACGATTTTAGATAAAACTATTTGCGAAACAAAGTGCACGCCTAAATTTAAATGTCCCTGCATCGCGTTTTGTCCTGCCGGCGTATATGAGACGATTCACGATGAGGTAAAACCGGCCAATCCGTCGAACTGTTTGCATTGCAAGACCTGCCAGCGGAAGTGTCCATTTGACAATATCCGCTGGACTGTCCCCGAAGGCACCGGCGGCCCACGATACAAGCGAATGTGAAAACCCTCATCGTCATTCCTGTGTAAACAGGAATTCACAAACCCCACAATTCATTGTGGGATTTTTAACCCGTCGCCGCGCCGGCGACGGCTAAACTTTTCTACATTTTGACGTTTGGTTTTCTGCTTGTATTTCGGAACAATCCCAACCATAATAACGCCAGCCGAAGCGGGATTTTGTACACTTGTTGATGATTTGAGAGTATGGGAGTTTTGCTTCATAAAAAAAGATATTCGGCGCGTTTTTGGAAAGAGCAGAGAACGATCTGTTACTTACAATGAATGAGAGATTTGCGATTGTAATATCCTCGGCTGCCTTAGTAGCGTCAGCCATCACAGCGTGGCTTACACTGTTTCGCCGTGGCACAATCAAAATGACACAGCCGACAATTATTTTCTTTGGTCCTGACGGGGTGGGTGGTCCTCCCAAAGTTTTTCTCCGCACTCTCCTCTACAGTACTTCTAAGCGGGGGCAGATTATCGAAACCATGTATGTGAAGCTTGGTCGAGGTGAGTCCAGCCAAAACTTCAATGTCTGGGTGTACGGTGACCGCTCTCTTGCGCGAGGAAGCGGACTCTTCGTGGGAGAAAATGGAGTCGCAAAAAATCACCACTTCCTCCTGCCAAAGGATGGAACGGATTATCGGTTCTTGGAGGGCAAGTACCAAATCGAAGTTTATGTGTCACTGGTGAACCGCTCGAGACCATTCCTATTAGGTAAGTTCTCAGTAACTCTGTCAGAAGAACAGTCCTCCGCAATAAACGAGAGGGAGGCTGGAGTGTTTTTTGATTGGGGACCAGACTTAGGAAGCTACCAATCGCATGTTGATTTTCGTCCACAGAAGGAGACGCTTACATAATCCGATACATAGCTTATACAGATCACCTGGAATGTGGCTGGTGAGCCAAATGTTAGGCAGGGTGAGAAGTTAGAAGATCAATAATGAGAGAGGCAATGGGTAGCAATATTCGTAGGGTAGGCTGTGCCTACCATTTATATTTCTTACTTTTGCTATAGGTGGCTTGGGGATGGCTGTTCAACAAAGGGAATTGTCTATTTCTTTTTTCTTTTTTGTTTTTGAAGCTCTTTTAACTGGCTGGTTCCTTTCCGCCAATATTCTAATTGCTGCTTAATTGATTTTCCTTCAAGCTGCTTGCGAACTAATTCCGCACCCTTTCGCTTCATCTGAACACAGTCGAATGTCTTAGTCTTCATATACAATCACCTCCAGAGGTGAGTAAATCGCTATCTCATTATAGCCATTTAATATATTAACCGCATTATACATAGGAATCTTTTGAAAATTCACAATATGTTTGAAATTCCAGCTTACAATCAATGAAGCCTTTGAAACAGTTGCCAGCGCCACATGCAAAGCATCTGTCAAATACTTCTCAGTTAAAATTGCTGCTTCTATATAGGCCTGCTGTAATTTTAGGGTTTGTTCTGTGACCTCGGTAATATCCGCCATCGGTAGGATGTCAAAAAAAAACTTTTGGACTTTTTGTGGTCCAGCCTGGATTTCTTGTCTGACCAGTTCGGAAGTTACCAGAAAAAATCTTTCCTTTCTGACGGCTTCGAAAAAGGCTTTGCTGGGAACTTCAAACTCCTTATCGAAAACTCCGCCGAAAACCGATGTGTCAGCGTATATTCTTATGAATCTCTGTGCTATCATAACTACCTATTATGATACATAAAAGAACGCCGATAGCCAAGTCAAAACTCCGTTTGTTTGAAAAGCTCAATCATGCTTTGCATCAAGTTTTCCCGTTTTAAAAGAGAGTTGTAGCAACTACAAAACCAAAGGACTTGGAAATGGCTGATCACTGGCATAGTTTCCGACAAACCTCTACAAACTCTTTTGCATTTTCAAGAATCTTACCCCCTGATGCTCTGTTATCTCTACTAAAGGTTGATAATCGCTCTCCTGCCGAAGATCAAAGATTTCAGTAATATACTTATGAAACCTCGGCTCAACCTGCCCCGTCTTTACAAAAAACTGGCCGAATGCGGAAATAAGGCCTTGATGAGAGTGCCGTTTGATGTCTCTGTTCAGCAGGGCTGCTGTAGCTGCATGAAACATCGCATAATAACTTCTGCCTACCGCGGCAGAAATGCGATGAGCACTTAGTAGTAATTCAGCATCCTTTATACAATCATCCGCCCTTTCGAGGTGCAATCGAACTTCTTCATTCACACGCGAATCCCTTCTTCTTTTATGGTTCTATGAACAGCGAATCGGCCTTTTTGATAATCAGCTTCGCTTATAAACAAAAAGCTCACAAGCGTATCATACTCTAAGCTCACGTCCGAGCCGATCTGACCTGTCCGCTCATGCTCGGCAAAGCGATCGGGAATCTCATCAAGGATAATGGCAATATCAATATCGCTATCTTCGTCCAGTCTGTCCTGTGCTGCTGAGCCGAACAGAAATACTCCGCGCAGACGCTTACCGTATAATTTCTCAAGCTCACTACGGACTTTTACGGCAATTTCAAGGGCTTGTTGTTTCATAGCTACCATAAATAAATGATACCTTTTGAGGGTCTTTTATTCAATGTTTATATGAGTGAACTTTCGCACTTTTAACAATGCGTTAACTTGGGCAATTTGTGTCGTTAGGCCGATTTGACAACTATCGAATTATTTTTGGCAAGTTCGGGCTTTTCACCGAACTTGCATAAAATACGAAATAGCATGTAACTGCTTGTTTCATAAGATCTTCCTTAAGAAAAAGTGCGAAACTTAACTACAGTATCTATCAAAAAAATTCGGATATGGTTGATGGGTAACAACCTTCTATCGCAGTGGACTAAAAGCGGGCTTATCTTCCAGAGAAAGATTTGGGATGGCTGTTCTTCATTCAAAAAGCTGTCCAAGCCTAAATTGCATCCATTCGAGAACCTCTTGGGCAGCCTGCCGTGCCTCAGTGGCTTGGTCGATTGTTAGCGTTAATTCGTCCCCCGGATAGCGAATTTCAACAGAGTAAGGATTAAGCACAGCAAGCGTCTCTCGCAAAGATTCGGCCATCGGATCGTAATCAAGAACCTTTTCCAGAATAACAAATAAGTTATGGGTTATTGGATATTCGCAGCCGTGCGCAACGAGAAAGCCCTTGAGTAGTTTTTCAGCAACCTGCTGGCAGTGAAAGCAAACCGTATCATACGGCACTTCTTTAGCAGCAAGATTATTATCTGCATTTAGCAAATCGCCCGTTGCTTTGTCTATCCATCGCTTTGCATGTTCAAACCTTTTATCCATACAGTTTTTTGCCCTCTCGCAGTACCTTGGAGATGAATGAAAGTTCAAACTCGCTCTCCTTTTCGACTTCTTTGGGAGTATAAACAAGAATATCCATTGGAAAGGGATACGGTTTGAACATGAGGTGCAGCTCTCTGCTGCGTTTATGTCTCGGTAGTTCGCTTTCAGCTATAACTAACAGGTCAACATCGCTGTGTTTCCCTGCTTGGTTTCGGGCGTATGAGCCAAAGAGAAATACTGCCTTGGCATTGGCTCCTTGCCCGATTTTTCTGGCAGCATTTTCGATTTCATTGAAACTTACCATAATCGAATGATAAATATTCTTACCTGTCGTTGCAACAATTTTTCTGCATGGCATTTGGCAACCTCCCGTCAATTGCAGACAGCCTATGCATGGTTTAATTAACCGTCAACCAGATGGATATTTTCCCCTTTATACTGCTGCCGGATGCTCCAAATATGCTCGATTTTTTATGCAAGGTCATATAATATATGAAAAATTTGCCATTAAACCGCTTGCAATAATAAAATTGAACTGGTAAAATAATCGTATACAAAGAAGGAAATTTTTCGCCTGTAGGATTTGGACTGCCTAAAGCCTTTATCGCAATGGCTTTACAGCAGAAAGGCATGTGTGAAAAGGGGCGGTTGTAATGAGAGGAAGCGGTAAAGGATTCGCCCCGTTAGAAGTTAGGATAGCCAGCTCGAAAAATAAAAAAGTTCTAACGGGATTTACATTGATCGAGCTATTAGTAGTTATAGCTATCCTTGCTGCATTGCTTGCAATTCTTATGCCAACCCTTAAAAGAGCCAGAGAACAGGGCCAACGCACTGTCTGCAAGGCCAACCTCAAAAATTACGCACTCGCAGTATTTATGTACACATCGGACAACGATGATAAATTCTGTGACCCGCGCAGTTGTTATTTTTCGCAGACAGAACCTTATGGTGTGGAAGACGGACTTCGCAATCCAATCCATGTTCGCTGGTGCAATGGGGAATTGAATCTTAAAGATCATCCGGAATATGCCGGCGCATTTTTTCGATACTTACAAGATGCAAAAGCCTTTATCTGTCCGACTTTTACCGGCTTAGTCGGACGAGGTTCTGAGGATCCTTATTATAAAATCGACGCTAAAAATATTAGGAACTATAAGCCCTGGTACAATTACACCATGAACGCATATCTGGGTAATGCAAACAGCGAAGTCAAGCAATCGAACGCTATGAAACTATCCGAGGTGAGGCGCCCGGGAGAAACGTTTTCATTCACCGAAGAAAGCGTCCTGGTAGACACTCGCTATAATGTCTCCGGACTCAACGATACATATATGATTCCCGGCTCGGATAATATGATTTCAGCCTGGTTGAACAGTCCTGTTGTTAAGGGTGACTATCACAATATCAGGCCCGGCCCAGGCGGTGTAGGTCAGTTTTGGGATGTCATAGCCGGTTTTCATTATGCTCCGAGCGGAGATCCCATGGGGGGAAAGGGTAATTGTGCTTTTTTAGATTCACATGTTGACAGCCATACACGCCTGGAAACATTTCCACTATCCTGGCCGCGTTGATTCCAGTGATTTAGATACGCTTTGTAGCAAAGATTATAAGCCATTTCGACTAAAACAGATATGTATCGCAATATCGGTTTATATATTGGCTGCAAAAATCAATAAATTTCGGACAGTAATGAAAATTTATATTGACTCACAAAGGAATAGTCCGGTAATATACTGCATATAATGAAAAAGAGGAAGGTGTGGAGGACTATCATCGTTATCTGGTCTTCCTCACTCGCTAACGCTGTATCGAGCGTTCTTCATTAAATACAAGGATATGTCCGCTTTTATGGAGGAAGGCGGTAAAGTGCAACGGAATAGCCAAACATCCACAGGTTTTGTTTTGCACAAGCAGGCAGGAAGCCTTTACTCTTGTGCAAGCCCATTTCTACATCCCCTATTCGTTTGTACTTTATCGCGTATATCCTGAATAAAAAGCTAATCCGCCGGAGACGGATCAAGCTTAACTATATTTGGTGTTCGTTAAGAGGAGGTGATGACATAAGAAGAACATAAATTTTAAAGGAGTGGAAAAATGAAAAGGATTTCAGTTTTCACAGTAATTGTATTGATGCTGTCACCCAGCATAACCAATGCAATAACCTATCGTATTCCCAGCTATTTTCACATTCGATATTCGCCTTACGCTTTTAGCTCCAAGAATCCTTCAGGCTTAATCAGTAGCGAGCTGAAATACTCATCTTATGCTTTGAGCCATAAGAATCCTTCCGGCCTGGTTCCTCGCTATCTTCACTATTCACCCTACGCTCTTAGTAGCAAAAATCCTACCGGTTTGGTTCCATTTTATTTCCGTTATTCTCCTTATGCTTTAAGCTCCAAGAATCCTTCCGGCTTGATTTCCGACTATTTTCCCTTTTTTTTCGTTCCGTATGATTACCCTGTCTATTCTTATGATAGCAAAACCTCCGGCCCGGCAGATTGCAGCACTAACTGTTGTCCTAACGTTCGTAGCCATGAAAGCTTCAACCGGTCTAATAATACGAGGCATCACTATGAACAGACATCAAGTATTCAGAGAGAAAGAACGAGAATAGCAACTGAGTATGCAAAGAAGATAAATATGCGCAGAGAAAATGATGGGATGCAGATAATTTACAGCTATCTTAAAAGCAACAGCACAGATGATTTCCAAATGGACAGGCTCTTTAAGGTAGAAAACAAAACAGTAAGTGTTAACTTTATATTCAGAGATAAAAATATAATCATAAAATATTGGAACCCGGAGGAAACCCGGTCGCTTTCGCAGGAATCAGGATACAAAAGGACCTATTATGAAAAGTATCTGAAACAATGGAATGAACTCTGCCAAACGCATGAGGAAAAAGGCGGAAAAATTTATCAAATTGAATCAGCAGATAAGGAGGAAATATTAAGCAAACTATCCCTATGCAAAGAACTGAGTGAGGGATAGCAATATATATCCCCGGCAAAACCGGGTGCAATATATCGTTTATTTAGTCCCACATTTAACGTGGAGTTTCCCACTTTCCGGACCTGGTCAATATTCGATACGGCAGCGCACGAAAAATATAAAGTGCCTAAAGTGACACTTTACGTGTCATCCTGAGGCGAAGCCGAAGGATCTGGCCAACGAAAGAGAGATTCTTCGCTTCGCTCAGAATGACAGCCTTGCTGTCATTTTAGTCCACAGGATACCTTACGGCAGCACTTTAGGCACTTCAAACTTTAGCTCACTTACTTTGTTTCGAATTAATAGGCTTCCCCCTGGTGCCATAGGGGCTTTACAGCCGATATTTTAACTATTATTATGTTGTGATGTAGGTGGGCTCCGCGATTCGACTGAGCTCGTCGAAGTCCCACCAGTATTTTGATGGTGTGCTATGCACGCCCTACCTACTAATTGCCAATGGAGTCAAATATGGACAAGACAGGTCCCGAAGTTTCAGTGGTAATACCTCTTTTAAATGAGCAGGATAACATCCAACCGCTTTATGAGCAAATCAAAGAAATCTTGGACAACAAGTACAACTATGAAATTATATTCGTCGATGACGGCAGCACCGACAATAGCTTCAATATATTAAGCCGGCTACAAAAGGCAGACACCAGGATCCGGGTCATCCGCTTTCGCAGAAACTTCGGCCAAACCGCGGCGCTATCCGCAGGCTTTGCACATGCACGCGGAGAAATCGTCGCTGCGATTGACGCCGACCTTCAAAACGACCCGGCGGATATACCAAAGATGATTGATAAGCTCCACGAGGGATTCGATGTCGTAAGCGGCTGGAGAAAAAAAAGACACGATAAAACCCTCACCAGACTATTGCCTTCCAAAATCGCCAACTGGCTGATCGCTAAAATTACAGGCGTGAAACTTCACGACTTCGGCTGCACATTAAAAGCATACCGCAAAGAAATCCTTGAGGAAACAAAACTCTACGGTGAAATGCACCGGTTCATTCCGGCTTTGGCCAGTTGGAGCGGAGCCAGAATCGCCGAGATGGTAGTCAACCACAGGCCGAGAACAACCGGCTCCACCAAATACGGCCTGGAGCGGACGGTAAAAGTGATATTAGACCTTATTACCGTTAAGTTTCTTCTCAGTTTCTCCACCAAGCCGAACCAGCTATTCGGCGGCTGGGGATTTCTTGCACTGTTTTTGGGAAGCGCATCGGCTGTCGCAGTTATCCTAATGAAAATTCTGCGTGGCACCGATATGACCGGCAATCCTCTATTGTATTTGGCAATTTTGCTTTTGGTTGTTGGTATTCAATTCATACTAATGGGTTTATTAGCTGAGCTTTTAGTCAGAACATATCACGAATCCCAAAATCGTCCCACTTATGTCATCAAAGAAATCCTCGAATCGTCCACCGAAGAGGGATAATAAATATGGGTAAACCCATCCGAAACATAAGACACCACCAGAAGAGAATGAAACTACAGGCCAAAAAAGCTTTATCACCTGACGAACAAGAAAGAAAAGCTCGCCACCGGCGGGCTGTGGTTTTAATCATAATCGCGATCCTGGCGGCAATTCCCTTTTCTCTTGGCAAATATTTTGAGTTTAACTCTCCCGGTTTTTTCGACAGCGGTGCATACGTCTATTCAGCCGAGCACATCCTCCAGGGTGCCAAAATCGGTGTCGATGAAAAGCCAAGCGCTCAGTTAGGAACGCTGCTGGTCAATCTCTTAGGCGTCCGGCTGTTCGGCTTTAGTGACACCGGCCCGAAAATCATCCAGATGATTCTGCAGGCAGCCGCCCTGATAGTTATGTTTATAGCGATGGCCAAGCTGTTCGGTTCGCTGCTGCCTGCTGCTGTGGGTGTCATTGTTGCTTCGTCTTATCTTTCTGCGCCTGTAATTGCAAAATTTGGCAACGTTAAAGAGCAATATATGATTGCCTGTATGATATTGGGCATAAGCTGCTTTGTTTTGTACCAGCTTTATGGTCGTTGGTGGCTTGCTGTCCTGGTGGGGGCTTTTCTCAGTTGGGCGCCGCTATTTAAGCCGACCGGCATGTCGGCTGCCGGGGCAATAGGCCTATTTGTAATCCTGCAGCCGATATTGAAAAACAGAGCCTGGAAACAGACCGGTCTTGACATCTTGCTGCTATTTGCCGGTGTCGTAATAGCAATGGCACCGTTGTATATATGGATATTAGCCTGGAACGTGCAGATAGATGTGCCTTATTCATTCCTCTGGCGGGAGCTTGGAAAGATGCTGCCCAGTGCAGCATCTGACACGCAGACTAAACCGGCAACGGACTATATAGGTGGAAGTCGAAAACTTGTCCCCCTTTCAAAACAATTGCCTATCGTATTGCGATATTACAGCATGCTTATTTTGCCTATTGCTTTGGCTATCGGTGCGATTATAGCACGAGTTATACGTATGATTTGGCAGCCTGTCTCTGCGAAAAAAGCAGGTGTAAAATCCTACGACCGTTTCGTGCTGTTGTTTGCGGTCTGGTGGATATTGGATATGGCCTTCGTATGGATTAGTCCGCATTCTTACGAGCAGTATTACCTGCCTTTGAATGCCTCGGCTGCAATGTTGGGCGGTTATTTGATAGCGATTTATTGCGACAAAATCAAATTTGCAGCCAATAAAACTAAGTGGGTAGTGGTAGGAACTATCGGCATTATATTAATGATTGTTTTGTCATGGCACATATTCTTCGGCTTGGGAAAAAGCCCATATAGCGGAAAACGCTATGATGAAAAATCAAGGGGCTACTTGCAGAAGTTCAGAGAAATCCCCCTAAATCCGGAGCATCCCTGGCTAATGGTGAGCGAATATATACGCACACACTCACAGCCGACGGATAAGATTTACGTCTGGGGCTGGGTGCCGGGGATATATGTCAAAGCTCAGCGGCTGTCTTCCGCAGCCC
>CAZRMQ010000044.1:0-16918 GCA_964601185.1 uncultured Pirellulales bacterium | reverse complement strand
TTTGATATCTTGTCCCTTAGGGATGAATTTAGAGTCCATTCGACTTCGCTCAAGATAGGTTTAGGATTTTGATTTACCCCGTGAGATAGGCTGTAAATAATAGAAATGACTTTATCTCATGGGGTGAACTTCTAAGTTCTGTCCTCCGTCTTCTGCCTTCTGTCTTCTGTCTTCTGTCTTCTATTTTTAGCAGGTATTATACCGAAAACGGCTTAATTTTCAAGCAAAATTTCGCTGCTTGTCATTGCGAGGCCCAAAAGTTTACCCCTTCAACTGCGTTCATGGCAAGCTCTGAGCGATGCCGAATGTGTGGCAATATAATTTTTGAGACAATGCTCCTGCCTTGGTCTTGCGATGTAGTCTTAAGACTACATCACTTTACAGCATCATTGAGTTTTAAAGAGCAATTGGAAGGATTATTTGAATCCGAGAATTGTCCGCTGGGGGATGGCTTACGCCACTTGATTTTCAAGACAGTCGCTATGTCACTCATACGTAAAGCGCGTACGCGCTTTACGTATAAGCTTTTTTGTTTTTGCTTGTTTGGATCAAATACAAGGTGGATTTTTTTTGGTAGGGTGGGGCTCGCCCCACCATCTTCATTCTTGATACCAAGTGTCCGAGTCTCAATACCTAAGATACTTAGGTATTGTGCTGACAACAATCCATCAAAAAGTCAGCACACTTAATTTCCGTGATCTATAGAATACCTAAGATACTTAGAACTTATCCCAAAACCCCTATTATTGGCGTTTTCAATACTATAAACGCCGTTTTTTAAGGTTTTGGGATAGCTTGTAGGTATTCTTTGAAAATTGGGTCAGCACCATACCTGTGGCAGTCCTAGGGACTCCCTACGGAGAGCTATAAGTATATGCGTATATACTTATGGACTACTTTAAGAATCGAAAATCTATAGAAGATTGAAGCGTTGTAGTTTGCTCTTAATCCAAGAATAATTGCATTGGTCAGCCGATGTGGGTATTGTTGAACACCCTTTTCAAAACGGCTTAATTTTCAAGTGAAATTTCAGGAACAACGGGCTGGTAAACTTCTTCCCTCTTTCATTGCAAGCAATAAGAATTGTTCTAAAAGAGATAATGCCCAATCAAGTGCTAACTTTCTTTATAAGTTCTTCATATATACCTCTAAATTTATAAATATGCCTCCTTCCGTAAGCGTCGGCTAACTTAATAGCCTCTATTTGAATTTCCTTAATATCTGGATAGTCATCTCCTAAATGGACAATAGAGTCCATTAGGCTAGTCAACTCTTTTTCATACATTGAAAAATACATTGCCATATTCTGGTCGTTCATCGCCTTATTTAGACAACGCAATGCCATCAATTCATTACCTTTAGCAATCTCACAGACGCCATCAAAAAAGTTATCGAGACTTGTGTATTCTCCAATCTTCCCGCCAGTCAAGTCCAATGTTTGTTGTAGCAGCTTAAACGTCTCTTTAGAATCAATCGGTGAATTCTTTACCCAGCCAACGAACTCAACAGTCTCTTCCAAATTTTCCAACGCTTGTCCCGATATTGTCTGTAACCGCATTTGCCAGTACCATTTTAATCTTTTAGATGTCTCTTCATCGGGTTCCTTCTTTAAGGTCTCAAATCCTGTAGTCAAGAAACTCGCTGCGTGCCCACGCAATGAAGCTGGTGCCTTCTCAAAAAATCGCTGTAACAGAGAATCCTCAAACTCAATCCATCCATTGAAAAATGCTATCATCAAATGCTCAACGAGTCTCTCCTCAGGATCTTTGCTATGTCTATATTTGGTTGTTCTTCCTATCCTTTCTACCGCTTGACCGTATTTCCCACGCTCAGCCAAAAATTTAAATAATTTCTTATTCGTCTGACCCCATGACATGTAAGCCCCCCACACAACATCCCACTTTTCATTTTCTAATATCTTATTCAAATTGTTCTTAATCCATTCCTCCTCCAGCCAGTACAGTTGCGGCAGCCAAGCACCGAAAACACATGTAACTTTCGAAATCTTCACCATATCAATTATATAATCCAAAACACTCCTAATCTTCTCTGTCCACTCCTTTTCGTAGATGCTGATATCCTTATTTTTCAAAATAATCCCAAACTTTATAATAATCTCAAAAGTTTTTCCATGTACGCTGTTAATGCTCTCGTTAAGTGGGTCTGTATCCTTTCCAATAATAGCATCCAGGTTATATTTGTACTTAATTAAAGGATAAACAATTTCCCATATAAGTTTACTATTTGTTTCAACTATTTCTTTCTTCAATCCTTCATTGTCAAATATTTCACCTACAACATACAGCATCCCGTTAAAACATTCTTCGTATTCTTCTCTGTCGACTTTACTTTCAATTATAGCTTTCGCCTGTCTAAGTACTTTCACCATGCTATCTTCCTGAACCTTCTTTTCTCTTGTTGCTTCCCATAAACCATAAAAATACTTACTCAAAAAGCTCGGTTTTAATTTCATTAACTCATCCGCCGACAGTACAGCGTAATCAGATGACCTCTGCTTTATCACCTCTTTAAAAACTCCCTCTAATCCCTCTTCTGGTGTATTAAAGAAGCTCTCCCTCTTCCTATCGACCACCCATTTCGAAGGATCACAAACATAATCTATAGCCTCGATGGGTTCCATTTTAATCATATCTTCCACACTTATAGGAGTTCCTTCAGTCGCTGAAATTGCTCTCGCTGGACCAATCATTGGTTTTGGTGCAAGCTCACCATCATTTAGTTCTGATTCTTTCTTGTACTTCTCATAGAGTTCCGTGTAACGTTCTTTGACTAAAAACAATGCCCTTGCCTTCATTCCCGCTTCATACCTGTCAAGGTCCTCTTTAGCTGGGTCCTTCTCTCTTACTTTCTTAAACCATTCTTTCCAATCATCAAAATCATCGACCTTTCGTTCATCGACCCATTTCTCAAACACCTTTCTTGCCTCGGGCACTTCATCAAACTTGTCTCTCAAGAGCAGTTTGTATTCATATTCATAACCGGGCGTCTCAAGAAATTTCTTATTTTTTATGATGTAACTTATTTCTTCTCTCTGCGTTCCCGCGGGCACGAACCTTAACAGATACATCTCTATCCGTTCGAATATATGCTTCTCCAAACCTCTTAAGTAATCCAGGATTTCGTTAATTTTATCTGACTTTTTTTCGATGACTGCCTTACCTGCTTCACAGATTCCCGATACAATCACAGCTATAATATCACGCTCAATCTTCTCAATTTGATCTAATCTCTCCAAGGATATGTAAAAAAGACTGCTAACTTCATAATCTTTATCTTCTTGAAGCTCTTTAAGATATCTCTCAAATATCTGCACAAGAAGTTTTGTAGCTCGGAATGGATGCATATCCCAGAGTTTTTTGTAATACTTGAAAACAAGGTCTTCATATTCAAAGGGCTTGAATTTCGCCTCTATCTCCCTAAATCTGCTTCTCTCTCCTTCTTCCGGCTTCCACACCTCAAGTAATGCTTCTGCTATCTCAAAAGCTTCGTCAGTATATTTTTCAGCTAAAGCAACCATTATTTGCGCTGACCCCCGACCAACAAAGTACCACCCTTTTGTACTTCTACCTTCTAAATACTTCTTTACAGTTGACAGGCCACGAACAGATTCATCCACCGGCATTTTCAAAAGTGCATCGAGAAAACTTCCTTGCACGAAACTATCTTTCGCATCGATTCTGCTAACAATATCTAACACTTCCTCTGGTTTTTCTGCCGCAGCCTCTGCAAGATATTTTGTCTTCAATCGTTCCTTTAGCCCAACATTATCTGTATTTCCTAACGTTTCAAATTCCCCAGCTTTCTCCAATAAATTAATCCACGCTGCATTTTTGTTGTTCTCATAGAAGTAAACCGACAGCGTGTCGTCTTCCCGAATAATCTCGTGCAACCTTTTGAGGTCCTGCTCTCCCGGTTTTGCCATACCCTTCAGAATATCCAGCTCTGCTGCTTTCTTATAAAATTCTTTCATATTTTCCTCGTCATATCAGGCAAGGTATCATCTTGCCTATCCTTATCCACCCACACTTTTCGCTGCGTAGCCCGTTTTCTTTGAATACCATTGAACCAATCTTCTAACTGCAAATGTTTCCCGTATTCGTACCTAATTGTCTTAATATGCATCGATTCTAGTTTTTCATCTAACAGTCTTGCCCTTTTTATTCTTTCTTCTTTTTTTAACTCAGGGTCTATATTCTTTCCAAGCTCTTGAGGATAAACATCCTCATCATCAAGAGATATATCTTCTAAAAGTGCATAGTGTTTTATCTCTGAAAGGAAAGGCCTGAAATTTGGATCCCCCTCCTTTTTTACATGTTCATCCTTTATCTCATGATATATTCTTTCGATAGTCCGCGATATATATCTATCGTCAAAGCTGAAACCAACAAATATAAGAGTTTCTTCTTTATAAAGATGTCTTAGAAGTTTCTCCAAAGCAGATTCACTTCCACCATTAAGACAGGAATAGTTACTTTCATAATCTGTGGTCTTAAAGATTATTGAAGTTTCGTCGAATCTTCCATGTAAATACGTTATGAGATTTTTTTTCTTCAGTCTTACATCCTCTAGAACTGCTATAGTTTGAAAAGTAAAATACTCTTTAATGTTTCCTCGCTCTTGCAGTTTTTTGAATGCTCTCTCAAACGTATCATCATAGTTTGTGGTTACTATTCGACTAGTCGCCAAAATGATTTCCTGTTGTAAAATAGTCTGTGAAGCAGCTTTTGGTTGTATTTCGTCCCTAATTATTTTGTAATACTCTTTAGCGTTATCTTCCTTCTGAAAGAGTACAAAAAGCATTTGCGCAATTTCAGGGAATAAATATGAATCGACATCTTTTATATCAACTCCTCTTATTTTCTGTCGCCTTTCAAGAGCAGTTAACAAATCTCGCCATGTGGGTATCTTTGTGATTTCGGACACACCCGCGCCAGCAAAAACTACAAAGTCCCTTTGCGACAAATCTTCAATAAAATTAGCGACGTTTTCCTTCATCACTAACCGTTTTTGAAACAAAATCCCAGATTAACAGGTTCTCAATTCACTAATTCATTTTACCCACAAACTCAAAACCCGCACACTTCAAAATCTGCTTCTTAAAAAAGTCCCCGCGATGTTTCCTCTCCGAAGTTGCTAAGCCAATTTTACCCGCAAATTCCGACAGTTCCCCCATATACCCAAAAACCAGGAAAAAAGTTTGCAACTAATCCGCCTGTCGAACCTCATCGAAAAATGGAGTTCTTTTCTGCTCGACACAAGCAGCGGCATAAATGTACATAGCAGCCGACCAGCTTTGCCAATCTTCGCCCTGCGGCGTGCCGTCCTGCGCCCGAATCCATTCGTTAAAGCCGAATTCCCCCGTGCTTTCTGCGAAAGCAGAAACGGGGGCACTGCGTACAGGACGCATAAGTTCCGTAAGAGCAATAAGCTTTTTCTCAGCCAGATTGTATCTGCCTGCAGCTACCAGAGCTGCAATATAAAATCCGCAAACGAAAGGCCAAATACCGCCGTTGTGATACTCACCCGGCTGATTGTACTTTTCGTATCGAGGCATCCAGTCCGGATCGCCCGGCCTTACGTAAGGGAAAAAATTGGGCGGCAACTGCACAGCCAAGTCTTCATTTTTTCTTAGAGATTCACACTCGGTTTCAATCCAGGAAATAAGGTCTTTTGCCCTGGAAGAAGATGCGATGCCCGAAAGAATTGCAAGACTATTGCCCAATAAATCAAAACGCTCACTCCTATAGACCTTGTACGACCATAAAGCATAATATGGCTTGTGCCTTAGAACCAGACCTTCGTGCACATGCCGGTTCTGCCTGTCGCCTTTAACGGTAAACCGCCCCATCATTTCCCGCAGCATATCCGCCCTTTCGTGCTGGCCGAAAAGCCGCAGATAAATATAAACAATCGTGTTTACATAAAGGCCATACCCCAGCACCCACTGCTCATCGCGCCAATCGCTGGTAGGAAGCTGGTCCACAAGGACCCTGTCGGAAGGACTCTGATACTCCATCCATGTCATCGATTTCCCGACCGCTTCATCAAGAAAATCATGCTCACCCGTTACCTGCCGAAATATCCCGACGGCCATGAGAAACAGCGGTGTACAGTCGCTCGAGCCGCGGTCGGTGGTGTCGTGAACCAATGAAGGAATATGACCAAGCCTGCTTTGATTTTTAGCCACTGTTACAAGTGCTTTTCTCAGGGAGCTAATTAGTTTCTTATTTGCCGTAGTCAAGATTCCCAGTGAGGAAATCATAATATCGCGCGTATAAGGCTCCGGATAACCCCAGCCGGCGGTCCTGGGTAGTCCCCGATATGGCCCATGTGCATTATGCAGCATAACCTCAATCGCGGCTGCCTTTGCTCGGTCTATAAGATTCTGCGTTTTTTTATCCATATCACGAAATACCAAGCCGTTCAGAAACAATGTTTGCGAATTTCTTAGCTATAACCCGGTAGTCAAAATTCTCAACAACCCGCTTTCGTCCTTCTTTGCCCATCTTTTCCCGCAGGTTGACATCCGTCATCAAATCCATAAGATAATTTGCTATATCATGCACGCTGGCACGATAATCAACTATCCTTGGCCTCTTAAATGCGACTCTGTGTCCCGGCTCGTATCCCGATTCATCTCCGACGATAGTCTCCCTTATTCGGACTTCCTGTGCCACGGAGGCCAAAAAAGCCGTTTTGCCGTGAACCATAGTATCCAGCATACCCATCGCCTTTATGCTGATAACAGGTTTTTCACAGGCATTGGCTTCAACCTGAATCATTCCAAAGCCTTCCAGACGCGATGGAGCCGCGTAGATATCACACGCCGCCAGGAGATAAGGCATAAAGTTGCGGGATATTCGGCTGGTGGTATAAACCACGTTCTTCTCGATGCCTAAGTGTGTAGCCAATTGCAGGTCGGCAAGATTCTGCTGCTCTGTCCTGGGCTGAGGCCAAACCTTGCATACATACTTCCAGTCTGGGGCTTTCGGGTCGTTAATCGCCAAAGCCTGCATCACTTCCTGGGCACCTTTGGAGGCTGCATCTCCCCCAACGGTAAGTACCACAATCTGGTCTTGCGATATGCCTAACGCCTCACGTACTGTTGTAACTTTAGTATCGTTTTTGTCGCGCGGCATAAAAGAATCGGTGTCCACACCGACCGGCAGAACTTCGATGTTGTCGCCGCTGAGACCATCTCGCATATAAACCTTTTTGACCCAGTTCGATGTCACCAAAACCAAAGGCAAAGCATTAAGTATCTCCACATAGTTGGCCATATATCCATCAGCCACCAGCCAGGGCACCGGCTGGACACCATATCGCTGAGGATGAAGCACTAAATGAGGTGTGTGTCCCCAGTAACCAACACCCACCACTACATCCGGCTCAAACCAGCGGTAATACCATTCTTTTTCCTGGGCCGATTCGAAATTCACCGCATGAACCTCGACCCCCATCTCTTTTAGACCCTTGTAGAGAAGGTCTCCCTGAGTAGCTAAACCTCCGGGAGATGGCGGATAATCATAAAGAATCAATACTTTCATTTTTCTTACTCCAAAATTGAAAGTGACTAAAGTTTGGAGTGCCTAAAGTGACTAAAGTTGTAAACTTTAACTTTAGCTCATTTTAGGCACTTTGGACTGGATTAAACATCTAAAAGCCTCTTGACGCGGAGTGGTTTTAGCCTCAAAACTGTCTGCGCCAAAACCGTAAACCTTTGTAATAATGTCATATTTCTTCTGCCAGATTTCATCGGGCAGTTTTATATTCAAATCTGCATCTTCAGCCGGTCGCGGTAGATACTGCCCGCCACCATCTTCGTATGCAAATCTCCAAACTTCATTAGCAAACAGTCTTTCACTTTCTATCAATGCCAACACTTCCCTTCCTGTTTCCTCGTGTCTGAGATGTCGCGTATATTCCCCTGCAGGTCCATGAGTGATAATAAGGTCGAACGTATGCGAAGAAAGCAAATCAAGTATGGTGTTCTGCACTTCTCGGCTATCCAACGGGGCCTGTTCCGGGCCATCATCAAGGTCACCCATTGCCCCTGTAGCATTGAATTCCTTAAGAGCACGGAAGAACCTGGGTGCCCTATCCGGATCACTTTTTCGGCATAAAGTCACAATTGTCCAACTGCTTTCCGGATGCATCAGGATAATGCCGCCGGACCATAAAGTCTCATCGTCGGGATGAGCTACAATGACGGCACATCTTCTGAAAGACCATGCACTACTTTTGGCTTTTGCCAACCGAACACCCGCTTTGGATTTGGATTCTGAATAACTATTCGAAAATTCTACTCCACTGCCTTTTTCCCCTGTTTTGCCAGTCTCGTCTGTGATATACATAGCTAACTATTAAAGGCAGGACACTTGTCGCTTCTGCATAAACCATCTGCTCACAGCCGGTATCGACCTTACCCCATGAGGATGCTTCCTTAAGAGTGGAGCTTGAGCATGCTCCGTCTCTGACGTCGGCAACGGTAATCTGCACGGCGTATTTGTGCATCGGCACAGACTCACCCAGAATCTCTGCGCAAACCACCGCATCCTGTGCGAAATTCTTGGGCACGCCACCCCCAATCATAAACAGGCCCGAAACCGGAGATTTTATTTTAATCTCGGTAAGCTCTCTGAAATCCTTCACAGAGTCAATGGAAACGTGGCTGCTTGGATTCTCCGCCTGATGCTTTACAAGCCCAAAGCCGGCGCTTGAATCCGAAAACGCAGGACAAAATACTGGGACATCATTCTCGTAAGCCGCCTGAACAAGAGAATCTTTCTTCACTGCATTGCCAACAAGGTACTTGCCCATCTCCTTAATAAATTCCCTTGACGAATACGGCCTTTTATCCAAAGAGTCAGCAATCTGTTTGGTCGTATTATCACAAATCTGTAATTGCTCTTCGTCGATGAACGTGTCATAGATTCTGTCGATATAAAGCTCTCGCAGTTTCCTATCATCGACATGTGGACTTCCCTTGAAATGGCTGAAACCCAGAGCTTCAAAAAAGTCCATATCGACAATTGCAGCACCTGTTGCAACAACGACGTCAGCCATATTATGCCTGACCATATCAGCATAGATTTGCATACACCCGCCTGCGCTTGTGCTTCCTGCTATGCACAAGATAATCGTGCAATCCTTATCGTTTATCATCTGACTGAAAATATCCGCTGCTCTTGCCGTATCGCGGGCGGTAAAGGACATTCCTCTGAAGCCTTCGATTATTTCAGTAGAATCAAAAGATTTTATGTCGATATGTTTGACAGGTTCGGTCAGGAAATCTTTTTTCCCCATTTCATCCTCTTAAATTTATAGCCCAAGAGCTTATATACCAGCTTTGCAGCCAGGAAATCGGGTGCTTTATTTCTATCATTCGGACACAGCTCAACAACGTCAAAACCTACAATATCTCTGTTATCAGCTACTTGCCTAAGGAGCTTCAGAACATCGTACCATAATAAGCCGCCCGGCTCCGGCGTTCCTGTGGAGGGCATTATCGAAGGGTCAAAAACATCAAGGTCAATTGTAACATAAACCTTGTCTTTCAACTTCGAGATAACTCTTTCAATCCAACTTGTTGGACAAGTCCGATCCGCACTCGAATAAATATCCTCCGCAAAGAAAACGTTTGCCCGATCCATAATCTCTTTCTCAGAGTAGTCCATGCTTCTTATACCCACCTGCACAATGGGACACAGCTCTTTTACTCTGGCCATAACACAGGCATGATTATATTTGGAGCCTTCGTATTGATCCCTCAAATCAGAATGTGCATCAAGCTGCAAAACCATGATGTCACCCTTATTTTCGATGTGCGCTTTGACGGAACCGATACTTACTGAGTGTTCTCCGCCCAGAACCACTGCAAATTTGTTTTCATCTAAATGGTCCCGGACTCTTTTTTTTACTTTCTCCACCATATTTTCAGGAGAAAGCTTTTCTTCGATCATCTTGTCCGTATAAATACCTTCCCGATAAACTTCCGAGTCCATCTCTATATCATAAAGCTCCATATTAGCTGAAGCCTCTATGATCGCTGCCGGTCCCCTATCCGCTCCCTTAATCCATGTGCTTGTAGCATCGTATGCGACCGGAACTATAACAATCTTCGCACTTGTCGCACTGGAATATTCTTCTGGCAAACCACCAAAATTAGCTGCCGGTGACACAGTAAAATCCTATGATTGGTAATAGGTAACTGGTAATTGGTAATTAAAATTATTCAACCAGTCCATAGGGGACCAATTATCATTTAACCAATTTCAGTCGAATAAAAACACTGCTACGGCCACCACTGTAGTCCACAAACCTTTTTTACCACGAGCGGTCTGCGTTATGTTGGAGGTTCTGATGATCGTCCCGCTTGATTTATAAACCTGCTCTTTTTCCGACCAGGCTATATTCGGGTCAACCTCTATCCCCAGCGTGGTACCAAGCATCTCGGCTGCCAGGTCTTCAGCCATATCAGAGGCTTCGTTCCTGTTCATTCCGTAGTTGTGCACTTCGCTGAGATATCCCCATCTGTTGCTGTCTTTCGGCACAGCAATTCCTACCGAGGATGCGATCAACCTTCCGTGCTCATCTGTATCGGCCCTGGCCATAACGCAATAGCATATTTCTCCCGGAACAAATTTTTCCAGGCCCCTATCGCGACTGACAACTTTACATTTCGGCGGCAGGATTGACGATACCGGAACCAGGTTCTGCTGGGCTATACCTGCTTTTTGCAATGCCTGCTCAAATGATTTCAGCCGATACTTATGCCGCCCAATTCCTTTAGTGAGAAACACCTTAGTAGGGACACCATTCATTTCTTTTCTCCATACATTTTTCCACTATAAATTAAACTTCGTCTATTAACTTCAACCACCTCTCCACCAATAGTGTGGGTCGCTGGCGGGGTATCTATGAACACAATCCACAAGATCACTTAGCTTTGCCGTGGCTAAAGCAATGCAGGAATCAGCCGCTCCATAGTACATCCTCACTGTATCATCCGTCACCACCCAACCACAAGGAAAAACAACATCATCTACGTCTCCTTCCCGTTCATACGTTGCCTTTGGCCCAAAGATCCATTCATCAGTGCGATGAATAATACGAGCAGGATTTTCAAGGTCGAGCATTGCCAGCCCTAATCTGTAAATAGACCCACCGGCGGTACTGCGCACACCATGATACAAGACCAACCAGCCCTGGGAAGTTTCAATCGGCGGAGCAGACAGTCCAATTTTGTTCGCATCCCACCAGCCACCCTCACGAGCGTAGATTATTTCCAGATGGTCACCCCAATGTTTTAGATCAGGCGAGAAGGAAAGCCAAATATTAGCTGATATGTTTGGCGACCTTGCGACCGGCCGATGAAGCATTGCCCACCTGTCGGCGAATTTCTTTGGAAACAAGGCTGCGTCCTTGTCTTCCGGCGGCATCACAGGCCCCAAACGCTCGAAAGTCTTAAAATCTTTTGTTGTAACAAGTGAAACCAAAGGTCCGCCTTTAGAATAAGCGGTATAAGTAACAGCCCATTTTTGCAGCTCTTGTAGCCAGGTTATCCTTGGGTCCTCTATCCCCCAAAGCTCTTCAGGATGCCCTGCAGGATCGGGACGCAATGTAGGCTCAGGATCAATATCCCAATTACTTACGCCATCATCACTACGCGCGACAGTTAAATGTGACATGCCTCTGAAGTCTTCAACCCGGACAAGAAGTAATATTCCTCCATTGACTTCAGCCGCAGCGGCATTAAAAACCGAATTTACTTCATAAGGCCAATCCTTAACCGAAAGTATAGGATTGTTAGGATGCCGGCAAAAAAGCTCACGATGAGAAATTTTGTTCATTTAACTCCCGATTCAGTCCACCGATAAAATTATAGTTAAACATGTTTCGGTATGCGGGGCATACCCTACATTCTACGTGCTAATTCTACTATCATCTGCCTCAGTTTTTCAATACTTTAATCTCTCTTAAATCCTTGAATCTCAACTTTTATTTTCTCTATTTAGCCGCCCGTACTGTCCGGCCCTGCTCTCAGAAAACGAATTGTTCGACCCAGTCTCACTAATTTTCTTTGCTTAGTCAAATTTTCCTTGACTATTTGGCCAATTTTGACTAAACAGTCAAACCTAAAACTTAAAACGAGAAATTGTTACAAGCTAAAGAAACAGGACAGTAGAATTATATGATTGAAAAGCAAAAAAAGAGAGTAAAATTAACTCCGGCAGAAACCAGAAAGTTCCAGGCCCTGCTTATGGAAAAGCGTAACAACCTGCTTGGCAACGTATCAAGTATGGAAAATGATGCCTTACACGAGCAGAAAAGCGACCTATCAAACACACCTATTCATATGGCAGACCTGGGTTCTGATAGTTTTGAGCAGGAATTTACTTTAGAATTGATGGATAGCGAGAGAAAACTTATCTCTGAGATTGATGATGCGCTCAAGCGCGTTGAAAATGGTACGTTTGGTATTTGTGAGGTCGGTGGAGAGATGATTCCAAAGCAACGGCTGAATGCCATACCATGGGCCAGATGCTGTATCAACTGTGCGGGCCTCATAGAGAAAGGGCTGATAAAAAAAGAGGATTTCTTTAATAAATATACTTACGCCAGTGGGATAGATGATCCAGAAGATACGGACATAGACGATTAGTAAGCGTAGGTTCTGCGGAAGGAATCATCATACTTTTAAAAGGACGATGGATAATAGATGATTTGTTTTTCGTCTCTCGTACATTTTGGCGGGCGTAATTCAGTGGTAGAATGTCAGCTTCCCAAGCTGGACGTCGTGGGTTCGAATCCCATCGCCCGCTTTATTATGTTATTACGCGGTCCCGTATATTAACAGTCCCTGCAGCGGAAGTCTTGCCTATGGGCAAAAATCTCATTAGGAGGGTAAATTATAACTGCTTTTTCGCTTTTCGCGGGCAGCTTCGATAGTTTATTATCAAGTACAAAGAACAAACGGTCGAGAAAATATAATGGGGAATAATCTTTAAATTTGCTGTTTCACGGCAAATCAGCTTATTGGAATGATAGAAGAAGAATCGACAAATATTGAGCACTACTTACCCGGCAACGACACGGAAATACGCTATAACAACAATGAAATTAAAATACCGGATGTGATCGGAATCTTGCCGATTCGAAACGTCGTTGCTTATCCCGGCACTGTAATGCCGTTGGCGATAGGCCGGGAAAGAAGCAAAGCACTACTTGCCGATACAAAGCCCAATGAATCTGTAATAGGGCTTGTTACACAACGCAATCCACAGACCGACAGGCCTAATTTCGACGACCTCTATTCAATTGGAACCACCGTATCGATTCTGAAGGTCATTAAAATGCCGCAAGGCTCAGTTAATATTGTAGTCCACGGAATAGCACGCTTTCGAATAGTTAAGCACATAGCCATTAAGCCATATCTAAAGGTCAAAATCCAGCAGCTCAGCTCCACCCTTAAGGGGCAAGCAGCAAGTATGACAAAAAAACTCCAGGCACTCATTGTTAGTGTCCGCCAGTCTGCCAACCGCGTTATCGCATTGAGTCCTAACGTGCCGGAAGAAGCATCTGTTCTTCTGGAGAATATTGAAGACCCATCCGCCTTGGCTGACTTCTTGGCTGCCAATCTTAATCTTGACATCGCAAAGAAACAGGAACTGCTCGAAGAGCTCGACCCGGCTAAACGCCTCAGCCAAATATCTGTTATCCTTGCAAACCAATTGGAGGTTCTCGAATTAAGTCACAAAATCCAGGGCCGGGTCAGAGAATCAATAGACAAGAGCCAAAGAGAATACTTCCTGCAGGAACAGCTAAAAGCCATTCAGACTGAGCTTGGCCAGCAGGACCTTAGAACCGAAGAGCTAAAGCAGCTCAGAGAAAACATAGCCAAGGCGAAAATGCCTAAAAAGGTCGAACAAGAGTCCTTGCGCGAGTTAGACAGGCTAAGTAAGATTCCCCCTGCTTCACCGGAATATACGGTCATCCGCACGTACTTAGACTGGGTCTGCGAGCTGCCGTGGTCTGTTCAGACCGAAGATCGGCTCGATATTAATCAAGCTGAACGAATATTGAACCGGGACCATTATAACCTGACCAAAGTTAAAAAACGCATCCTCGAATTTCTCGCTGTCCGCAAGCTGAACCCGACCGGCAAAAGCCCCATACTTTGCTTTACAGGTCCGCCGGGTGTCGGCAAAACCTCTCTTGGCAAATCCATTGCAGGCGCTATGGGAAGAAAATTCATCCGGATATCACTCGGCGGAATGAGAGACGAAGCCGACATTCGGGGACATCGAAGAACCTATATTGGCGCTCTGCCCGGCAGGATTCTGCAGGAGCTGAGAAAGTGCAGAAGTAAAAATCCCGTGTTTATGCTCGATGAATTGGACAAAATCGGCGCAGATTTCAGAGGCGACCCATCCGCGGCTCTATTGGAAGTGCTCGACCCGGAACAAAACCTCAGCTTCACCGACCATTATCTCGATCAGCCATTCGATTTATCCGCCGTTATGTTCATCGGAACTGCGAACTATACAGAGCCTATTCCGCCCGCTCTGCACGACCGAATGGAGATTATCGAGCTGCCCGGCTATACGGAAACCGAAAAGCTTAATATCGCAAAAAAATATCTTGTCCCTCGGCAGCTTAAAGAGCATGGCCTGAAGAAAAAGCAGTTGAATATCAAAGACACGGCAATACTTACTATAATCCGGAGCTACACTCGTGAAGCTGGTGTGCGAAATTTGGAAAGAAATTTAGCCGCTATCTGCAGAGCTGTCGCCACCGAGATAGCTAAGAACAAAAAGAGCCGAGCGACCATTGACCAAAAAGACCTCGCCAAAATCTTAGGGCCTACGAAGTTCGAGTCGGAGTTGGCTCTACGAACCGGGATACCCGGTGTTGCTACAGCATTAGCCTTTACGCCGGTCGGAGGGGAGCTGCTTTTTATTGAATCGGCGTCTATGCCGGGCAAAGGCCAACTGCAACTGACAGGCCAAATTGGCGACGTTATGAAGGAAAGTGCGCAGGCTGCCTTTTCCGTTGTAAAGTCAAACGCCAAAAAACTAACAATCGAGCCTAACAGATTCAGCAAATTCGATTATCACATTCACGTCCCGGCAGGAGCCATTCCCAAGGATGGTCCAAGCGCCGGAGTAGCAATGTTCACATCTCTGGTCAGCTTGCTCATGCAAAAGCCGATTCGGCCGGACGTCGCAATGACCGGTGAAATAACCTTGCGTGGTCTGGTCTTGCCCGTTGGCGGCCTGAAAGAAAAAATCTTAGCCGCAAAACAGGCCGGCATAAAAACCGTCATCCTCCCACAAAGAAACAAAAAAGACCTTCCTGAAGTACCCAAAGAAGCCAAAAAAGGCCTTAAATTCATGTTTGCTAAAAACACCAATGACGTCTTGAAAATCGCACTGAATAAAAGCTGAATTCAATAAGACACAAACCTAATACAAAAAAGGGCCCATATCAAATTAAGCGATATAGGCCCAAAAAGTTTGTCCAAATTCACGGTAGAAAGAACCAACTGTTTATTCTACTGAATAGGGAGTTTCAACCCGATATCATCAATGTAAAGCGTTCCTGCACCACCAGGTTGTGGATCCGGCGAAGACGGATCACCGACGCCAATAATCATCTTCTTGATAGCCTGCATATTTACGCCAGCAAAATCCGTAAGCGGAATATTCCACTCCGTCCACATGCCTATGGTCGTTGCAGCAGGATCTGAATTATTGACCACTGCACTACTGCCGGCGCTATCCTCCAAAACTACATAAAGCTGCTCGGCAATATTACTTTCTATACCAATGTCCTGTGACTGCCAGTCACCTGTAACCGTACCGGTTATGTTAACATTCGAGAATTCGGTTGTGCAGGTTGCACCAACGTTATGGCTGGTTAAGCACAAGCCTATATAGACATCCGTAGCCATAGGCATTTCAATGTTACCAAGCGTTGTCCAGCTATTAGCAGTTCCGGTAGCTGAATAATCGGCTGTAAAGGTGTTTCCGCTGCGGGTGAGTCTGACCCATTGTGGAGCGGTAATGCCAGCTTGTACAGTTGACACGCTATCGGCACCTGCTGAAGTACGGTTCTGGAAGGTAACTCCATTACCCGGCGTGACGGCTATCATAACATTCACGGAACTAGGCTCCAGCGACTCGCGAATCATCACTCCGGCTTTGGCCCACGGGTCGGTGTTACTGACGCTGACGACCCTCGCTGTTATACTACCGCCGCCAGAGAGCCGTTTGTAGGCAAAGTAGAACTGGTCAGCCGTACCCCATATATCCGTACCGGCAGCGGTCATCATAATCGGCGGCCCGGCTGTAAAGCTGCCGACAGATGCTGGTATACCTCTGAACCACAGCATCAAAGATTCAACACCTTCTCTTGTCCAATCCTGAGGAATTTCCCAGGTGCGTTCGGCTTCGGAATAAAGCAATGTTCCACTCTGTTCATAGTCGGTGCCCTCGTTAACGGTACCATCGTTGTCGTAACGCATATACATTGATTGAGAACCACCGTGAACTATAGTTTGCTCAGCATACGGGGGATCAAAGTAACCCACAGTCATGCCGGTGTTATTCACAAAGTAATCCACCCATACATCGAATATCCTATTGTCGATATCCTCATAGTCTTCAAAGTCATCTACAATAAGATAATCAGCCACTGTAAAGCTCCAGATTCTACCTTTACTAACAGTTGCATCGGTATTAATTTCATTGATCCGCCAGTAGTAAGCATGGTTAGGTTCTACACCTTCAGGTGGTGTGTAACTGTTAGCATCCTGTTGGCCCCGATATATACCTGTGGTATCGGATGCATCGGCGGCCTCTACAGCAGCGTAATCAGTGCCGAAATACACATC
>CAZRMQ010000043.1:0-16947 GCA_964601185.1 uncultured Pirellulales bacterium | reverse complement strand
ATTCTTTTCGCATCTGCGGCTCACGCTGAGTGAGATTGGCCTTCATAGAAAAGCTTGTCTTCGGCAAATTCAAAGTATCACGATAACCTTTTTCAACCGCGGATTTCGCAGATTTCACTGATTCTTGCTTTTTTATTTTATCCGTGTAATCTGTGGTTAATTTCTTTTTATCTTCTTCATTGTCCGACATCTAATCAGTCCTCAAAAATATTCCCAAAATGAATCCTGCATAATAAGCACTAAAATTATACCTGTCAATATTACCTCTCCATTCCAATCAGAAGTCCAAATAAAAAAGCCTTCCAGAGTTAACTGCTCTGGAAGGCTTTAATCGCCTGCAAAACCTATCTCAGGGCAGCTTCAACCTCTGCTCTATAATTATGATAATCATATTGTTGATAATAATCTTCATAACCAAATCCACGATAAAATGACCAAAATAGAACTTATATCTATCAAATTATTCGACAAAAGTCAAGCCAAAGTTTAAAAAAAATTCCCATAGGCCGTCTCCCGATCGCGGTCGAGGGAACGAACGGACACAGACTGAAACACGAACTAACACGGATATTTAACCACAGATTTCACTGATTAACGCGGATTCATAATTTGGTTAGCCCTGCCATTTTATGGCAGGTTTTTTCTATACCCTTGCGGCGGCGGTCAATTAAACCAATTAATCAATCAACAATAACCTTCTTTTTGGCGGAGTGCCGGCCAAAAAGACTATTCGCATTTTATAATAATTCATACTGATATAAAATATTTTTGTGGTATAGGTTGAATGTTATTGAGAGGGAAAAAATTTGTACGGCACCGCTTCGCCTCGGCCTTTTGACTACGGTTTGACCTTCTTCAAGACAGTTTGTACAACCCAACTTCTACTTGCTATCTTTCAGTTTAATATTAACCTCATTAGCATGTTCTATCCACCAACTCTTGATAGGTTCATACTTGAACACATCCGCTCTTTCATAACCTGTTATATTCTCAAAGGCTATTATTGCGTTTCTTACCACTTCAAGATTCCGATCTTTTTCGATACAATGCATTAAAGCTTCTGGTACTTCTTTTTCTTTCCGCTTTCCAAGTTCTATGACCACGAATGCACGTTTTTTCCAATCGCGATTTGTCAAAAGTTCGATTATAAGATTCTTTGTTGTGATTTCATCTACCTCTTTATTCTTTCCATCAGTATCAGTAATTGTCAAATGCTGGCGTGGTGAGGGCATGGCCAGGCGATGGGCCGGGGCGGTGCTGCTGGAGACAGAGAAACGATTCTACCGTATCAGAGGACATCGTGAAATGCCGATGCTGGCTGCAATATTAAAGCGAAATATTGACACTAAGGAGGCCGTAGCTTAAACTATGAAACCGTTCCCGACCGTATGAATTCCAACGACAAGCGGGACAACTTCCAATGAGTGCCCCAATTCGCACTTTCGGATTCTTATACCATTGCGTGATTGTTTCGAGCATCTCTTTGCGACCGACGAAGTTCGGTTCCGGCGGTGTCTGGTTATGCAACGAGGGTGCAAATGGAAAACTGATTGATGGTTTTTCCCCTCGTAAAAGTTCTATAATCTGTTCGAGTTTCTCATCTACCTTATCGAATCGATAATCAAAGACCTGCAAAATATCAGGGATTAATTTAACTTTTTCGACTATGAACTCAATACCCTCCTTCTGGTCCAATCCAGCATCTTTGATAATTTCTCGCAATTTGTCTTCTGAGATACTCTTTATTTCCTTTTCAAGTTGCTTGTTTTGCTCTTGGTTCTTTTGTTGCAGTTGTTCAGACAATGAAGATGCAAACTTGCCTGGAGCTTTCATCCAGTTTGGAGCTGCTTCAATCAATGCGTCCAAAAGGGCTTTCAGATATGGATATCCTTTACCGTACTTCTTCATGCTTTGTTTGCTACCTCCGCAGATCGGCTCCTAATTATTTCGAAATTTCCATAAAACCTCGCACAAAATTGCCGAATCATTATACCAATAAAAATCAATAAAGAAAATGTAAAAGTCGCTGTCAATTCACTATTGGGTATGTGTCAAGATTGTTGGTAAAATCTACAGAGAGAAAAGCTGACAAGTGGGAGTTATTTCGACCGTAAGCCCACCATAAGTGGGCCGAAGCGGAGAAATCTGCTTTGAAGGCAGACCTCTCCACTCGGCCATACGGCCTCGGTCGAGGTGACAAAAGGAATCTTGCTATTAACGATTGTGATAATAGGCAATGAAATAACCTATCTTTGCCTATAAATATGACATGCACCCGAGCACAAGACAGAAGACAGAAAACAGAAGACAGAAGACAGAAATAACCAATCACTTGCAAAATTTTTTACAAAAATTTTAAGATTTATCCTTGACAAAGTTAGGCATGCCTAACTATATTAGGGTGGGTGTACATATTGGAATAAAAAGCCATGGTAGCAGCGAAAACTAATAATTTAAGTGCATCGTTAGAGGATTATCTTGAGGCTATTTTTAATATAGCCGGTCGGTCAAAGATCGCCCGCAGCAAGGACATAGCCAAGCTTCTCGGTGTGTCAAGGGCTTCTGTTACCGGAGCTTTACGGCTGTTAAAGGATAAAGGCTTAGCTAACTATAAGCCATACGGCTATGTTACACTGACCGAAACCGGCAAGGCGGCAGCAGCCGAAGTTGTCAGGAAGCACGATGTTCTTAAGTCTTTTTTCATCAAGATATTAGGTGTTGAGCCGGATATTGCTCAAAAGGCTGCCTGCAAAGCTGAGCACGCGCTGGGGCCGGGCATTATTTCAAGGCTCCTGTCCTTTAGCGAGTTCATGACCGAAAGCGGCAAAAACGGTCGAGATTTAGCGGATGAATTCCAAAAATTCTGTAGAAAAAGAAGTACGAGTGGTAAACGAATACGAAGGTAAGATAGATAGGCTGATAGCAATGGAGCAGAAGCAAACAAGATCTTTATCTACTGTGCGGGACGGCGAGACAGTAAAGATAGCAAGAGTAGAAGCCGGGCGAGGATTGAACAGCAGACTTGCATCTATGGGGCTTGTGCCAAATGTTCAAATAAAAGTTGTTAATAATACTCACCCCGGTCCTTTTGTGATTATTGTTAAAGGTTCCAAAATGATGCTCGGCAGGGGTATGGCCCATAAGATTATGGTGATATAAAACACAATTATTTTTTTTACATATATAGTTAGGAGCGCCTAACTTTTTTGTGCTAAGTTTCGGATGGTAATATAATGGTTTTAAAGAAAATCACTGTAGCTATAGCGGGCAATCCCAATAGTGGGAAAACCACTATTTTCAATATGCTGACCGGCGCTCGCCAGCATGTCGGAAATTATCCTGGAGTGACGGTAGAAAAGAAAAAAGGGCTGTGCAGATATAAAGGTTATGAAATAACATTTGTAGATTTGCCGGGGACGTACAGCTTGACAGCCTATTCAATAGAAGAGCTTATTGCTCGTAATTTCATAATCGATGAGCAGCCTGATGTTGTCGTTGATATTGTCGATGCCTCCAATATTGAGCGGAACCTTTATTTGGCGACTCAGTTGATTGAGATGAATGTGCCTTTGGTATTGGCTTTCAATATGAGTGACATCGCCAGGCAAAGAGGGATGGTGTTTGATATCAAACAGTTGTCTATTCTTTTACAATCACCAATTGTTTCCACGGTTGCCAGCAAAGGCGAGGGCAAACCTGAGCTTCTCGATGCCGTTATCGAAATCCACCTCCGGCGGGGGCAAGACACGGTGCAGCATACCAAAAGGATCAATTATGGAGATGAGATCGAGACGGAATTGGCAAATATTGAAACACTGATTTGTACCGCAGAAAAACAATTAATGGAAAAGTATGGCTCTCGATGGTTAGCGGTGAAGTTACTGGAGCAGGATAGTGACATAACTGAGAAAATAAAGAACAAAGAAATTCTCGATGCTGTCACAGCAAGTACCGAGCATCTCAGAGGTATTTTCGGCGATGAGCCGGAAATTATAATGGCCGACAGACGCTACGGCTTTATATCGGGCGCGTGCCAGGAAACCATTAAAACTACCGTGGAGTCCCGTCACAGCACCAGTGACATGATAGATACCGTAGTAACCAATCGTATGTTGGGGCTGCCGATTTTTTTAGCATTAATGTATCTGGTTTTTTTACTGACGTTCAAGGTGGGCAAATACCCGATGGAAGGGCTTGAACTTTTTTTCGGCTGGGCCGGTAGGTCGATAGCCGGTTTTTGGCCAATTGACAGCGAGAGCTGGCTAAGGTCTCTTTTAGTAGACGGCGTTATAGCCGGAGTAGGGGGGGTGATTGTATTTCTGCCTAATATTCTGCTGTTGTTTTTTGTTATAGCACTTCTTGAGGATTCCGGCTATATGGCCCGAGCGGCCTTTGTTATGGATCGACTAATGCACAAAATCGGTCTGCATGGCAAGAGCTTTATACCCATGCTTATCGGTTTCGGATGCTCTGTGCCGGCCATTATAGCTACACGAATACTCGAAAACCGACGCAACAGGCTCACGACGATAATGGTGATTCCACTGATGAGCTGCGGCGCACGGCTGACGATTTATATGTTGATAATACCAGCTTTCTTCCCAGAAGTGTGGCGTGGGCCCATGCTTTGGCTTATCTATCTGATAGGCATTGTCCTGGCGATTATCTGCATTAAGGTTTTGCGTCTTACAGTTTTCAAGGGTGAAACAATACCATTTGTTATGGAACTTCCTCCATATCGTATGCCCACCTTCAAATCTCTGTGTATCCATACATGGCAGCGAGGCTGGATGTATCTGCGAAAGGCAGGCACAATAATCCTTGCTATATCGATTTTGCTTTGGGTGGCGAGCAGTTTACCTAAACCTGATTCGAAATCCCTGAAAGGATTGAATAGCGATCAGGCTCGGCAGGTCAGCCTCAAATATTCATTAGTTGGACGTTTGGGACAGGCGATCGAGCCGGCCTTGAGACCGCTTGGCTTCGACTGGAAAATTGGAACAGCTCTTATCGGTGCAACCGCAGCCAAAGAAGTGTTCGTGTCACAATTGGCTATAGTATATGCGGTCGGCGGCGAAGATGCAGGAGAGATGACTTTGCGGGATAAGCTCCAGGCGAACTATACACCGCTGACGGGTTTTTGTATTATATTGTTTTGCCTGATTTATGCGCCGTGTGTGGTGACGGTCGTAATGACGAAGCAAGAGACAGGTTCGTGGCGCTGGGCGTTATTCCAATTCTTTGGCCTAACTGTTTTAGCTTATGTGATAACTCTTATCGTTTATCAAATTGGCAGCTTATTTATAGGTTAATGTTAATGGAAACTCGATTAAATAAATTGTTTGACGTACCCAAATGAAAAGTAAATTATTTAGACTAAAGGTTAGGCTTCCAAAGTTAATAAACTTCATCTAACTACTTAGTTTCGAATAGGTGAAATGATACCGAACCAATGCACATTTTTTTTGAAAGAACAATCTTAGCTCTAATCTTATCTATGGGGAGAAATCGATGATGCGAGTTCGGATAAGGGGATTTACGATTGTTGAATTGCTGGTGGTCATAAGCATTATTAGTATGCTTTTGGCAATTTTAATTCCGAGTCTCATTTCTGCCAGGGAACGAGGGCGAAGCATTATATGCACTGCAAATCTTAGAAGCATTGGATTTGCTCTGGAGATGTATGCGGATGAGAACAACAGTTGGCTTCCTCCGGCCGAGCCACGGGACAAGGACGATGTGGCCAGTCAGGATAATTGGTATCTGAATCCTGAGTTGATGGCCTGTATGAATATTACCCCACGGCTGGATGCTAATGGTCTTATAGTCGGTCCATCAGCGGAAGGTACAATTTTGATTTGTCCAAGCCATTTGAGGCCAAGGTTCACACGCGATGTGCCTCCTGATTTACCAGCGATGCATAGGCCTTATGCGCTCAGTTATATGATGAATGGCACCTGGCGCCTGTCAAATCGTGGGGGCAGCACCGGAGGTTACCGTCGCATATTTGATTTCCGCAGACCATGTAAGACACTTGCCCTCTGTGACGGCAATGGATACGAAAGGGCACGCGGGGTAGTATTTTATGAAGCCTGTCCGATACACAACTTTGAGTATCGGCACCGCCACAAAATCAACGTTCTTTACCTTGATAAGCATGTGGACTCATTAAAAAAGGATGATGTCCCTATGGGTCGCAAAAGCCGTTATGAATATTTCTGGAGTGAGAAAAAAAAGTAAAAGTCGGATTCTTTAATTTATTTATGTGGAAGGAGAAAGATATGTGTCGAGTAATTGGTAGTGTTATTCTGATAACTGTTTTTGGAATTCTCTTAGAACCTGCTGAGGCCAGATATATTAGAGGTCGAAATTGGGCTGACAGCGTCGAACATTACACAGAGCGAATCCAAAACTATGGTCTTGGTGGCTGCAGCGGCGGGGTTCTGATAGAGCCGAATACCACATGGTGGGTGCTGGGACCGAATGATTGTGATGTAGATGGTGATATGGATGCTTTTACTGAGGATGTTAATGGTGAGTTGACAATTGATAATGATTACGTTGCAGGATGGCGGGGTGGTGGTGCAGTAAACAAGAACCAAGAGATTATCCTAAAGTTTGAGTATGGTCTAAAAGATGTCCCTGAGGCGAACGATCTTGTGATAAGATTGTATTGCGGTGGGAAAGCTCGGTGTTCGGTATGGGCAAGCGCAGACAGTAACGATGTCAATGACTTTGTAAAAATTGGAGAGGTAGTCGGACATTATGATGAAACACTTGGAACGCCTGGCAAATTGTATGACGCTTACTTTGACTTCAGCGGTGTATTCTTAAGCGATGTGCATTACGTGAGAGCTTATCGGGAAGCTATTGGTTCAGATACTGGATTGTTCTTTGACTCCTTTGCCTCTGCAACAGTGTTGGAGCCAAACTGCTGTGAGGAGGCAGTATTGTTCGGCTGGTGTATCGACTCGGACATCAATTCAGATTGCTACGTTAACTTTTTGGATTATGCATTTCTCTCCAGCCAGTGGCACAAATGCAATGACCCACACAACCCAGATTGTTGCCATATTGGTTTTCCAGATCCCAATCAACCTCCTTCTTGTTGCTACGGCGTGTGGCAATCGGGTTTTGGGATGGAGGCGGATTTGAATCACGATTGCTATGTTGACCTTCTCGATCTGGCCGTCTTTGCCGATGAATGGCTGAAGTGTAATGACCCACGAGAGGATTGTTATCACTTCAATTGGTAGTTGCTAAAACCAGGCTCAGTAACGTCTGGTGGTTTTCGCTTTTTATCGTGAGTCAAATGATCGAGATCGATGGGTACTCTGCTCCCCACAGAAAAAAAGAAGAAATTAGATGCACAATCAAGTGTGGTTAGAATATATAACCGAAAGGAAAGACAATGAGCAACAAAGCGAAACAAGGCTTTAATTGGCGGGGATTCGTATCGGTGAGCACTGGATTGTCATTTCTCGCAATGACTTTTAGCGGAATAGTGCTTTTCATTACCCCGCCCGGACGCGTAGCACACTGGACGGGATGGAGGATGCTTGGACTAACGAAGAATCAGTGGGGTGGTCTGCATATATGGTTTAGCGCTGTGTTTTTGATTGTGGCAGCCTTTCATATCTACCTGAACTGGCGGCCTCTATCCAGCTACTTTAAAGACAGGATCCGTAATGCCTTTACCTTGAGATGGGAATGGGTATTATCAGCGATCATCTGCACCATAGTTTTTGTAGGAACATTAGCCGATGTCACACCATTTTCCTCTCTTCTGGCTTGGAACGAAGTCATAAAGCAAAGTTGGGAGGTGTCCGGACAACGAGCTCCTGTGCCACATGCTGAGTTGATGACCCTTGCTGAGGTAGCCGATAAGGTCAAAGGCATTGAAATTGAGGCCATGGTAACCAACCTTCGATCTAATGGGATCGAGGTTGAGTCGCCTAATTTGATTTTGGGTAAGTTGGCCCAGGCAAATAATTTGACCCCGAATCAACTGTATGCTATCGCGGTTGGCCGGGACCAACTCGCAGAAGACCGTAGCGGTGGTCGGACTTACAGTGGCAAGGGCTATCGTGGGGGTTACGGGGTAGGCCAGCTAACATTGCGGCAGTACTGTAGCAAGGCGGGGCTGGATATTAACACAGCGACTAAGAAACTTCGAAATAGAGGCATAGAAGCTGGGCCGGACGTGCTGTTGCGCGATATCGCACATGCTGAAGGCCTGCATGCGTCTGATATCCGGGATATATTAGAAGAAGAATAGCGAGAACTTGATCCATAGCAGAGATTACCGAGTCTTAGACAGACAGCACCTCACTTGCACGAGGGGCGCTATACTACAGTCAAAGAGCTGATCATCAAAGGTAGGCATTGCGGGCAAGAAAATGATGTTGAACTTAAAGAGCAGCAGAAATAAGACACCACGGTGTACAATCAAGGACTGAAAAAATTCTTATCGGCAGCATAATATTTTAAAAAAATGGGGTTTTGGCGGAAAATTCGGGTGCGATTTTATAGCGAATCGTTGTTATTAGGCCAATAACGCTGGTTTTGGGGGGTTCAATTGGACATTTGGTGAGGTGGGAATTTCGCCAAAAAACGATATAAGTGCTTAAGAGATAAGAGCATAAGTGCAAAAGCGGGAAATTGCAAAAATGAGTACTTTTTTGCGCTTTTTGAGCAGAAATGAGCGCATTTTGAGCAAAAATTATCAACTTTTTAGCACTTTTTAGTCAATTTTGACCACCCTTCAATTTCAGCCCAAAAATAAGGGTCGAAAAGTCAAGAGGAAAAATAAAAAATTAACCACGGATTTCGCGGATTCATCCCGTTAGAAAACCAAAGGAAACATTTCTAACGGGATTAGCACGGATTTTGTGTTTGTTTAGGCGTTGCGGAGGGTAAGTTCATCCCAATTTAACCACCCATCGAAAACAAACCAAAAATTTGGTGATTAATGATTGGTAACTGGGATGCGACTTTTGGTTTTGGTATGCTTATGTAGTCACCGAAAACAGCTTGATTTTCTTTATCCTGGGTGTTAAGTTTGGGTCATTAAGAGGTAAAACCAGTTAAAGATTTATCTCTAAACGGGGTCAGCCTTATGCAGACTCGTCTGCCGAGGCAGAGATAATTTAGGAAATTGCGGAATGTGCTTCGTAGCTTCTTATATGTCGCATTTAAGAATAACGATCCGTTAACAAACAATGCTGAACTGCAGGTTGAAGCGGAAAAGATAGAGTTCAAAATTATATGAAACTTCAATTTGACAACAATTAGGATTTTCAATTTGACACAATTCAGGCAGCCATTGATTAAGCCGACTTCTTTTTTGGCTTGATTTTCATCTTCACATGAATAATATATATTTGTACTTAAAAAGACTCAAGGAGTATTGTCGGGGATGGAAACCGCTATAATTGAATTAACTGCCTCAGCAATCAAAGAGCATCGTCTCGACATACGTGCTTGTGGAAAAGAATTTTTCCCAATCGATGCAATAGGCGGAAGTTCAAAGAAAACCCGGATCGGCAATCCGGTCACATTAATCCCCAAGGGTCTTTCCCGCTCAGTGAAAACAGACATTCCAACAGACAAACGCTCTGGTCGTATACGATGGATATTTCGCGGAATGAGCTGGGTAGGAGACCTTATAAAAAATCACCTCAGGCTTGGCAGATATCTTTCTACCTCTGCTTTCTGATTTTAAATATGACCCTGTGGATAAACCACAGGGCTTTCGGAGAGTGAAAAATGCAAAAGGTTTTGGGGTATATGCTGACCTGGACAGCTTATGGCAGCTGGTTGCAGGGAGACAGACGCAAATACGTCAAAAACGGTCAAATACTCGACCCAAATCCTTCACTGGAGAGTAAAAATAAAAAAAACATGAAGTATCCCAAAGTATTGTTGACCACCGCGCAAAGAAAAATCATCGAAAAGGCTGTAATTGAGGAGTCTACCGGCTTAAACCAGAAGATTCACGCAATTACTGTTGGAAAAAGCCATATCCACTTGGTAGTGGATTGTAATTTTATGTCGGCTTCTTCTGCAGTGAGTCATTACAAAAATGCAGCGAGGCTGGTTATGGAAAGAAATGGTTTTGTCGGCAGGTTGTGGACGAAGGGATTTAGTACTCGCTATTGTTTCGATGAAAACCAGTTAAATAAGGTAATCCAATATGTAAACCGCCATAACCGAAAGCCCCCATCCAAAAGCCCACCGGTTTATCCGGTGGGTTAATATCCCCTTGGGGGTCATATCCCCGCCGGTTTATTCGGTGGATTAATATCTCTCAGGTTTATCCCGGTGGTTATTATCCTTTTGCAGGCAGAAAAATTGATTTAGTTGTAGAAGGAATCTCTGGAGAACAGTTAGCTATTGAATGCTATGGTGACTTTTGGCATGGAGCTGAACAATATCAGCATGACCTTGAAAGACAACGACAACTGGAGCGATGCGGTTGGAAATTTCATATAATCCGAGAATGTGAGTTTCGAGCAAATCAGCAGAAATCCTTTGAATTACTTTTAAGGGAACTTAATTATCGTGGAATACACCCAAGAGATTATCAAGATAGCTCATTTCATACCGAAACTATTGATAAGACTGACCATGAGATAAATACGGAAAATCGTAATATTACTCAAACAACTTCAAGTCCAAGCATGGATATAAGCCTTTCAAATATACAGGAAGCTTTGCAATTAAAATCAAATGCTCTGCAAACAATAATTATTGAAGTTCTTAAAAAAAGACCTAATCAATCCTGTGTAAAAGATAAATTACATACTTTTATTTTAAAAGAATTTGGTATTGTCACTAGGGGTACTCCTAGAAAAAGTTTGCCCGTAAAGTAGTTCAGTCTATGAAAAAACTAGAAGAAAGTGGAAAAATAGAGATTTACAAAAGTAAAAACTTAAGAGTTAGATTGATTTAAAGCTTTTCTTAAAATCAAAACAATCAACACCCCCGGCGGCTGGCCGATAAAATAAGCAATAACAGGAAAAAATCGGTATTACAAAAAGGCATTTGAGGGAGAATTATAGCTCAAAACCGTGAAAGTTGCTGTTTTTTTACAGTTTTTCACGATTATGTTGACAAAATCGTGAAAGGGTATATGCTATAATTATGGCGAAAGTATTACATATTTTTAATACAATCAATGCCTTAAGAGAGCGGTATTATGCTGCGTCTATCGGGAAACAATCGCTTATAAAATTATTGAGCGAAGCAGAGGTCGCTGAGCAGGTGTATAACTCCAATGCCATCGAGAACAGCACTCTTACTCTTGAAGAAACAGAGAAAATCCTTTTACAAATAGACTTAGACAGATACATAACTGAAAGAGAAATTTTTGAAGCCAAAAACCTCGCGCGTGTAGTTTCTTATATCGATACAAGAGCCAAAGAACAAGAGCTTAGTCTCGATGTTATTCTGTCGCTTCACAAAATGCTTATGGCGAATATCCGAGACGATATCGCCGGGCGATTTCGCAAGGACGGTGAATGGGTCAGGGTTGCGAACTACATAGCGCCGGACCCAAAAGAAGTAGTAGAAAGACTGGAAAAAATGCTTGCAGAGTATAACGCAAACAGCCATGAAAATATTATAAAGCGTATCGCGCTGCTGCATCTTACTTTTGAACACACCCACCCGTTTGTCGATGGTAATGGCCGTATCGGAAGAGTAATAAATAATTATTTGCTGATACGGGAAGGTTTTGTGCCGGTGAATATTAAATTCATCGACAGGAAAATGTATTACCATGCGTTTCAGGAGTTTGGCGAAAAAGGTACTGCAAAAATCATGGAGGAAATAGTCGGCAAGGCGCTTACGAATAGTTACCACAAGAGGCTTGCGTATCTGGAAGGCGCGCACATTATGACGCTTGCCGAATATGCGAAAAAGTATAAAGTATCACACTCTAATTTGATAAATAAAGCAAATCGTCAAACCATAGAAGCTTTTCTTGAAAAAGGCGTTTGGAAGATTGGCGTAAGTCAGAATAAAAAATAATTTATGAACGAAGCGGAAACCAGAGCAGAGCTGATTGACCCGAAGCTGAAGGAAAGCGGCTGGCGAATAAAGTAGATTTTGTCCAGATGTTTTAGGTCCTTTACGGTCTGACCCCAATGAGATAGCTGCGGCATCTCACGGGACAGGCATCGGTAGGATAATAGAAGCTATATCCCACGGGGTAAACAGGTACTACATAATATCGGTTTATGCATGAGGATGAGGTGAAATCTTAGGTTTTAGCTCCGGAGGCATCTGATCCCAATGTATACGACAGTAAGCCTCATGGTTATAGATACTCAAGATATGCGTGCAGTTCGGAAACATGCATTTCCTGCCTTCAGTCGAAGTCTTTAGTGGTTTTTTCATCTTTACTCCTTTAGGCAAAGCGCCAAACAAAAAAAGCCACAAAGGTTAGTTGTCTTCCTCTGCGGCCTAAAGATTTCCTAATCTTTTGTATTATATTAATTATACCACATTATTGGGCTTTGTTAAACAATCTTTTACTAAGGTACTACCCCCTAAAGCATCTGGGAGCAAAATTCCCGTTTAATAACCTCAAGGAACTGGGACCCACACAAACGGCGACGGCCATTTTCATTGATTATGGATTATTAATGATTGATTATTGTGGGAGGAGTGGATTCCCGCCTTCGCGGGAATGACAGGAGGAGGCTTTCCGCATTTGGTGGTTTTCGGGTTTTGTGCTTTGTGCATCAAATTATGATGTAAAAAAGGCGATTTTTTTGTGTTGGAATGTATTATACTTGTCATAAGGCCCGATAATTTCCTTGAAAATGCCGCTTTTTTCATTGCAATTTAGTTGTGCAATTTGGTATAAATAGTAATAATGGATTTTGTGCCTGTTTTGGCAGGCATCGGAGGAGCTTTTCAACTGCCGCCGGGCGGTCGAGAAATTTATGTAGTTTTTTCGAGTAGAATCGCCGGTGACATAAGCTCCGCATTTAAAATTTGACCTGTTAGCTGTTAATTGGTTTTCAGAAGAAGGAGGTCAAACCAAGTCATAAACCATCTCCCTGTGCAAACACAAAATATTAATGTGGAAAATGTGAAAGCTATTTTTAGCTTTTATTGTGTGGCGGCAGTATTGTAATCGTATGAGTGATGTGAAGGAGGTTTATTATGTATAGAAGGTTAATTTATCTGACCTGTTTTGTTATTGTGCTGAGCATAGTTGGTAGTGCTTCAGCCCAGCTTATGGTGTACTATAAGCTCGACGAGACTTCCGGCACCACCGCTTTTGATTCGAGCGGCAAAGGCAACGATGGCGTAGTCGGCGGTGACCCGAACTGGGTAGCAGGTTATCTCGACGGAGGGTTGAAATTCAGCCCCGACAGCACAACCGGCCCCGTCGATGCCAATGGCATTACTATACCTGCGAACCAAATGGGGATGCGTTCGGACACAGGCTCTGTTGCATTTTGGATGAATCTGGCGAGTTTGGGAACAGGTATCAATACGATATGGTGGGGCGGCGATAATAATACCGCCAACACTATGGGGCCGGAAAACGAAATGCACATACATGTCGAAGCTCCCGCAGGAAACGTTTGGGAAGGTGGTGAGATTTGTTTCCGGGTTTTGCATGGTACTCCGAGTATGATTCACCTGCATTCCGACCCCAACAAGGCCGATGCTACTAATCCTGGAGCTGATTATGTCAGCCCGATTTTGGTCAATGACGCCAATTGGCATCATGTTGTGGGCACCTGGGGTGATGATAACGGTAATGTGAACCTATATCTGGACGGCGTTTTATTGCAACAAGCGGCCTACACAACACCCAGCTATCCGCTTACCTATATGTATCTGGGCCGACCGGCGAGTGGCGGGCGTGTTTACAACGGCATACTCGACGAAGTTCAAATCTATGGCCGGGCAATAACGCAGCAGGAGATTCAGAATATTATAGCCGGTACTCCAGCCCTAAGTCCTCTCGCGTCTCTGCCTGAACCTTCTAATAAGGCAATAGAGGTACCCCGAGATGCAGATCTCAAATGGTTGGGCGGGGATACAGCCGTCAAGCATAATGTGTATTTTGGAACAGTTTTCGAGGATGTCAACGCAGCCAGTATGGATGACCCGCGTGGCGTGCTGGCCAGCAAAGAGCAGGAAACCGCCACTTATAGCCTCGACACTCTTGACTGGGACCAGACCTATTACTGGCGGATCGATGGGATCGAGGAAGATGGTACTACCATGCACAAAGGCAATATCTGGAGCTTTACGGTATGCAACTTTTTGATTGTGGACAACTTTGAAGGATACGACGATGTTAATAATGTTCTTTACAATACATGGTCGGACTATTTCGTGAATAATACGGGCATGACCGTGGGATATTTTGATCCACCATTTGCCGAGCAAGAAATAATTCACAGCGGTGCACAATCTATGCCTTTGAGTTACGATAACGATGGTACTATAAACGAGGGAACGGACTACCAAAATAGTGGAACACTGTTGTACTCCGAAGTCGAACGCAAGTGGTCGACTGCTCAGGATTGGACCAGAGAGAATGTTGAATCCTTATCACTATGGTTCAGGGGTTATCCGGCGTATGTCGGTGCATCCGTGGAGAATCCGGCAGGCACCTATACAATAACATCCACAGGTGCGGATATCTGGGCCAACGCCGATGAGTTCCACTTTGCCTATAAGGAGGTTGCCAGCGGTGGCTGCTCGATTGTAGCAAAGGTCGAAAGTCTGGAGGCCATCAATAACGATACAAAGGCTGGTATTATGATTCGTGACTCACTCGAGCCGGGTGCGAAAAATGCAGCGCTTCTGCTCACACCTGATGCAACAAAGGGTCTGCGATTCCAGTACCGTAAAACAGCCGATGGTACCACAGAAAGAGCGACAGCTACTGACCCGAATGCCAATCTCGATCCGAATGCTATGGCACCTTACTGGCTGAAATTTGAGCGTACGACAGGCGGAATTGTCAGGGCATTTCGTTCACCTGATGGCAAAAATGACACGTGGACGCAGTTCCCTATCCAGGTAGTAACGATGACTATGCCTATATACATAGGATTAGCGGTGACCAGTCATGATGCGACGCAAACGGCTGAAGCCGTTTGCTCCAATGTTACCTTCACCGGCACCAGCACTGGCTGGGCTGACCGGGACATTGGAATAGGCAGCAATCAACCCGAGCCGATGTATGTGGTTGTAAATGGCAATACTGTAATCAATCACGAAGATCCCAATGTGGCTTTGATAGATACATGGACCGAATGGAGAATACCTCTGCAGAGGTTTGTAGACCTTGGCGTGAACCTTAACAGTGTCAATAGCTTTAACATTGGACTTGGTGACAGGAACAATCCGCAGGCCGGCGGTAAAGGTACGATGTACATTGATGATATCCGGCTATATCGGCCTCCGCAACAATAGGACCCAGGTGAGGGTTGCTTGCCTTGTGGATAATAGGCAGCAAAGGCGTCTCGGTTGTTAAAGATTTAAAGGAAATAAGAAGAATTTCATTCGATTGATGGGATTGCATTGCTTCGAGACGTAGTGTATAATTTCAGTAATGAAGCGATGTATTTAACCGGATTATATGTATGTAATAACGATTGCGTTAGAAGGATGTTCGAGGAAAGGAGAAAATCGATGAGGCGGAAGTCTAAAGGTTTTACCTTAATAGAGCTTTTGGTTGTGATTGCTATCATCGCGTTATTGATGGCAATCCTAATGCCGGCTCTACAGAGAGTGAAAAAACAAGCAAAAGCGGTTATGTGCCAGTCGAACCTCAAGCAATGGGGTACCCTCTTTATGATGTACACGGACAATAATAACGGCAATTTTCCCACACGTAAGGGTGATTCCGGCCGATGGATGGACGCATTGTGGGATTACTACGGGTCCAACGAAGATATACGCCTTTGCCCTCAGGTTAAAAAACTTGCGAACCCGGAAGGGGCAACCGGTGTTAATTGGTGGGGCAGCACGAATATGGCCTGGGGACCGATTCCTACGTGGGATTCCGGCGGAGGCCGTACAGCGGGGCTTTACGGCAGCTATGGCATAAATGGCTTTGTGTATGTACCGGGGGAAAAGCTTTATGATAACCCGGTTGAAAGATTCTGGAGAACTCCTAATGTTAGAGGTGCAGCCGATGTACCGATGTTTTTGGATTGCTATTTCTGGTGCGGTTGGCCGCGTTCCGAAAATACTCCGCCGTTAGAGCCAGATTGGCAGGATAAAAATGACAACAATGCGATGAATCGTTATTGTCTCGATCGCCACGATGGAAACATAAATGCCCTTTTCCTGGACTATAACGTTCGAAAAGTCGGCCTGAAGGAGTTGTGGACACTCAATTGGCATAAAGGCTTCAATAGAGCCAATGCCTGGACACTTGCCGGCGGCGTCACCTCGGATGACTGGGCAAACTGGGGCACTGGCAAGGGCAAAGGCTGGATGGCAAAATTCAGAAACTACTGAAAAACGATTGTGCAGGTTTTTATCGGCAGTAGCTGTTCTATATCGGCGGTAAAGTTTGTTACAGGCATTGTGGTAACTTTTTAAGATTGCTCCGGCATAATTTGATTTGCTTGTATTAATTTTACACGTTAAATTACGACTGTAGATAAATAGAACCCCGCAATAAACGAAATTGCGGGGTTTAATATTTTAGGGATCGCTGCGTGGGCCGGGATATTGCTTATTGTTGCCTTAGCCAGGCGACAAATTCTGCCAGGCCGGTCTGGATGGTAGTTGAAGGATTGTAACCCAAATCTGCAGCAGCCTTGGTAACGTCGGCGTAGGTTCGCTCAACATCGCCCGGCTGAGGGGGTAGATATTCCCTGACCGCTTTTTTGCCAAGCGCCTTTTCGATTTCAGCGATCAAATCATTGACACTTACAGGTCTTGATTCGCCGA
>CAZRMQ010000042.1:0-17021 GCA_964601185.1 uncultured Pirellulales bacterium | reverse complement strand
TTTTCTCGTTGCCGCCACCAGAACCGTAACCGTCACAGCCACTGCGATAAAGAGCAATACCACCCACAGCCACCTGCCTCGCCTCTTATAAACTCGCCTATTACGATGCTTATTATTTGTTGCATTCTGGTTGTTTGTTTGCATGTTATCATCAACCATAATATTATTCCTCCCACATTCCATCAGGTCTAACCTGTAGTACGCCAACATCCCTGAAAAAGTTCAATTTTGAAATGGTGTGGTTCACCAATGCGGCTGTCAGATTATTTTGGGCATTTACCAGGGCATCTTGTGAATCCAGTAATAGTCGTACATCTGCACGACCAGCATCTAATAACAACTGGTTATTTTCGAGCCGCCTCTCAGCCAACTTTAAGCTTAATTGTTGAATGCGGTAAGACTCCGCTCGCTCACGCAGTTGGCGATATGCGTTGCGTATTTGCAATTTAACATTATCTATTTCGTTCTCATAATCCCGCTGACTCTTTGTAAATGTTATCAGCGCATTACGGTATGAGTTACGCTGATTTTTTCTATCCAGCGGCAAATCAGCATCCCAACCTAAATTGTAAACGCCCTGCTGAAACTGCAATCTTGTGAACCTGGTATTATCAGGTGACTCAGCATCAAGGCTGCCGGTGAGATTTAATTGTACACCAAGACCGTCGGCAGCCAGCTCAAGCTTGCGGGCTGCATCCTCAACCACATCTCTTGTATTAGCCAAATCCAGACGCCGAGCTAATGCTGTTTCGATAGCTATATCTGCTGTATAATTGGGATTGCTTACGCCGGCATCTTTTAAGGCCTCAAGCTCATTCGGATCAAGTTCTATGTCGGCATCTGTATGCAAAGCCAATCTTATCTTAAATTGGTCGAGCGCCTGCTCATAACTCTGCTGGGCTGTTACCCATGAATTTTGCGCACTGAGCATTCTTTGTTCTGCTTCATCCACATTGATACGAGGCTCGCGACCGGCTTCGGCTAACATATCCAAACGCAGTTTCGACTCAACCTGCCTTTTATAATTATTCTTGGCGTTAATCATAGCGTCTCTTTGCTGCAAAACATTGTAGTATTCGTTCACAGCAGAAACTACAAATGTCTGGCGATAGCGATTAAACGTACGTATCTGATACAGGACATCTCGTTCAGCCTGTGTTAAGTTTTCTTGCACAACTCTTCCGGCACCCGAGCCCAGCAAAGGTATAGCTAAATCACCACTTAAAACCGAACCAATAGTATGCCTCGGATCCCCTGTAAGAAAGCGTACCCAATCAATCGCAATACTGGCGTTGATTAGCACCCCATCGAATAGCAGCTGCTGCTTGCTCGCGCCTCCCGATATATTAAGATCAACATCATCTACCCCGGTACTCTTATTGTCCGTATAAGTACTATCTATGGTTCCAAACCACTTTAATGCATACTGATAACGTGTTCCGGTTAAACTAAGTGCCGATCTATAAAGTGCTTCTTTCTGTGTCTGATAATCCCGGTTTTGAGCAGTGGCTATTGCCACAGCCTGAGCAAGAGAAAAAACGCGAGCTTTCGGTAACGCATCCTCAACCTTAATGTCGTTCGGCGAAGGCTTTACATCACTTATTCTATAATTGGTCTTCTGGCCGAAGTCATCCTGCCATTTACTATTGATAATTCTATATACTTCCTTATCAGCATCCTCCTTATAGTGCTGTCTGCTGCATCCACCTATAGAAACCATTAATGCAGCGGCAAACAGACACCAAATCAAAGATTCGCTATTGCGAAATAGTAATTTCACTGGCCAAAATATAGAGAACATAAACACTCTTCTCCTACACGCTCCTCCGGCGTAAAATCATTCAATTTTCCCCTATTTGATTATATAATAAAAGGTTACAGAAAAAAAGCTAAAAACCCATGCTATTTAACATATTATTAGACGCTTCTGCTGCCAATAGTATTGCCAAAAAAACATGTGTAGAATGCAAAACTAATCCTGGTTTATTATTGCGAAATGACAAGAAACCTGTCCCCGTCGTAAGGCGTCCTGCGGAGAGTGTTGTCGAGGGAATTGAAATTTAGAGGGAATTTTCTACCTTCAAGTATGGCGAGACGATGTAACATAACCGGTTGAAATAAATCACCTAAAGCAATATGCGATAAGCACTGTGGATTGCTACACTTAAGCAGGAGTGAACACATCCCATGCGAAATTAGCGGTTAACGAGAGTTTCTTCCAGAGCCTCGTCCATTTTTGCAGGCAAGACCTCCGGCATAGACTTGCCGGCTAAGGGCAGAAAAACAATAAAGGTTGTACCTTTGTCCATTTCGCTTTCAACCTCGATTCTACCGCCGTGCAACATTACGATTTTATTAACTATAGCCAGCCCTAGACCTGTGCCTTGAATTTCCTTGCCTGGGCGATGTACACGGTAAAAATGATCAAATATTTTTGGAAGGGCTTCCTTAGGCATTCCCATACCCGTATCACTGACTCGTATAACTAAATCTTCGTCCTGTCGCTTAACGCAAACAGAAACTCTACCACCCTCCGGCGTAAACTTGATTGCATTGCTAATCAGGTTTGTCAAAACTTGAATGATTTTGGCACTATCAAATCTGGCCTTGGGTAAATTGCCCTCAAGCTCAAGGGTAAAATCTATTGACTTCTGTTTTGCGAAAGAAGCCATGGTTTGATAAGCCTCATCGACAACTTCACTTATGTCATTCTCCTGTATATGTAGTTTTACCTTATTGGACTCAAGCCTCTGAAAATCCAAAACTTCATTTACCAATGTGGCAAGCCTGTCCACATTTCTCTTTGCCATATCCAGAAATTTTCTCTGCTGGTCGTTAATCCGTCCTACTATCTCCTCTAAAACAATGGAAATACCTTCTTTCATACACCCTAAAGGCGTTCGCAGCTCGTGTGAAACTGTAGAAATAAACTGCGATTTTATCTCCATTGTTTCTTTTAATTTCTCCTCCGCATTTTTTCGGTCGGTGATATCATCGATGGCAATGACCACGTGCTTAGTGCCATCGATAATCACAGGCTCGGCACTCACACAGAACCAGGGCATAATCTCCTTGCCGGCAACTTTTAACACAGGCTGCATTTCGACCTTTCGCACAGATTGCCCGGTGTTTAACGCACATGTAATGGCCTCTCGGAGCAAACATGCTATACAGGACGGGCTAAATCCACAACCTTTCTCATTGTAAGTGCTGTTGACGCAACATAAAGACTGGCCGATTGGCCGATTGATAATTTGTTTGTACTCTCTGAGAACTGTCTGCCTGACAGTGTCATTGACACGTTTAACTATTAGATTCTCATCAACCAACAGCATACCAATAGGTACAGCGTCAAATATCGCCACGAGGTTCTTTTGTTTCTGGTCGAGTATCAACTCCAATTTCTTGTGCTTGATAGCATTTTCGACTATTGTCGGGATAGCTTTAAGATATGTTCGTCCAATGTCCTTTATCAGATAATCACATGCGCCGGCTTTTATCGCCTTTACAGCGATTTCCTCATTACCGGCACCAGTAACAAGTATAACAGGAGTATCCTTAACTAAATTCAGGATGTCGAATGCCGTACCGTCACACAGTGAGAAGTCAGAGACAATAGCATCAAACTGTTTGCAATCCAATATGTTCCGGGCCTCTGAAACAGATTTTGCTATTGCGGAATCATACGGAAGATTCTCTTCTCGGATCAGCCATTCAAATGCCTTCTGGTCGATCTTATCATCTTCGATCAACAGAATTTTAAGTTTTGAGCTATCCATATCTGACATTCGGCTCTTAAGTTATAAGTGCCTAAAGTGAGCTAAAGTGTAAATTTATAACTTTAGGCACTTTAGTCACTTCACACTTTAGCCACTTTGTTTTCCAGTGCCTTTGCGATCTTTTCCACCAGGTCTGAGAAATCAAACGGCTTAGCAACATAATCCACAACGCCGTAAGATGAGGCTTTGGCTACATCCTGCGCCTCACAGAGAGCGGTGACCATTATGACTGGTATATTTTTTAACTCCTGGTGCTGTTTAAGCCTCTCGAGCACCTCATGGCCGTTCATAACCGGCATATTAGTATCCAGCAGCACAAGGTCAGGTCTCTCACTGGTCACCTTCTCCAGCCCCTCCTGCCCATTAGAGGCTGTTATGACATCATAGTGACTCCATTCAAGCCGGCACTGGATAGCTGTAATATAATCAGGCTCATCATCAACTATCAGTATCTTAGGACGCTCCGATTTCTTTTTTGACTTAAATAGTCCGAACATTCTTTTACGCCTTTAAAATTTTGCTTGTTTTTTATGTTTTCCTCGTCATTACACTATCTTGCAGTCTTCTTTTATCGACCTAAAAACAGAACAATATTAGCAAAAATACAGCCGCATAGCTGCTAAGCTATTGTTCTTCATCCCACCACAGCTTAATCTCATCTTTTTCGTTATCCGGCAGGGACAACGCCGGCTTGTTTTTGATTTCGTTGTATTTCTTCATTACGTCTGCAGGGACCGGTTCATCATTATAAATATGGGGTGACAGCAGTACTATCAACTCGGAATTATATATCACCGTATTAGTGTTCTTAAAGAGATTGCCGATAATCGGCAAATCACCAAGAATTGGAATCTGATCAACTTCTATAGTTTTTTCCTGTCGTCTCAGGCCTCCAATAATAACAATTTGGCCGTCTCTAAGTAATAGTGCTGTGTTAGCTTTTCTGGTATCGACTACAGGAACGCCGGTGGAACTCTCACTTGTCTTAACATTTTGTTCTGTATCAACTATCAGAAAAATGTCGTTGCCGTCTGTTATGGTGGCTGTTACCTGCAAATTGACGCCAACATTTTTAAACTCGGTAGAGGTCATCGAGCCTCCTTCAGAAGTATCGCTCACCTCTGTGTATGGAATCTCTTCAACAGCTCTGATATTGGCAGTCTGACCACTTACCATCATGGCTCGTGGGCTGGCAATAATCTCTGCATCTCTTTTCTCCTGTATCAAATGAACAATATTCCGGACCCTGCCGCTAATGACACTGAAATCGCCGCCGAGTCCTGTAGTATTAAAAGCTGTTGCATTACCTATAGTTGTCGCATCCTCCACCGTTGATCCCAGCCTGGATGCTGTTAAATTCTGCTTATAACCTATATCGTATGTTTTATCAGAAAGAATATCCCAGTTGATACCTATCTCGCTGTCATCATTAAGCTGGACATCAAGAATAACCACCTCTACCATGATTTGCTGTGGTCTTTTGTCGATCTTTTTTATTTCGGTCATAATTTTGTTGAGATAGTCACGGGAATCACAAATTATCAGAGAGTTGGTATTCTGATCCGCGCCTAAGCTGCCATATCGAGAGGACATGCTCTTTATAATGCCTTCAAGGTTTTTGGCATTAAGAAACCTGAGAGTTATAGTCTCAAGAAACAGCACCGGCACTTCTTCCAGCTCTATTGATGGAGTCTGTGTTACCTTTTGCGGTATAGTAATTTTCTCGTTCCGAGGCAGCGCTGCGAAAGGATCATCACGGCCAACGTCCATTATGCTGATCTGTGCGGAATTAGATTGCGCGGACCGAGCTTTCAACATAACAACAGCCAAAAGGCAGGCGCACAGCAATATTTTTGCATACTTTGACCTATTCATAAGCAAGGGTTTCCTTATCCTGGATTGTATAAATTTTAACAGTCATATCACATCTGAGGCGACCTGAGCCATCGTTGTGACCTGCCATCTTAAATGAATCTATAAAAACTTTCTGGGGACGTGCTTTCAGTCTTTCGAGCAACTTAACTAAATCGTTATATCCACCTATAACACTCAGCACCGCACTGTTAGCAGCTATACCTGAAGCATCTTCGGATTGTCCTGCCTCAGAGCGTTGGCCACCCGTGACAAAATTAAGCGAATAAACCGCACAGCCTGCCTGCTCTGAAACAGCCTGCAGGTCGCTAAAGAATTCCTTTGATTCCTTGACTGTAAACAAAGCATTCTGAAGATTAGCAAACTGCCCGCTCAACTCTTTCAGTTTCTTTTTCTTGATTCCCACGGCACTCCTGATAACTTTGCTTGTATTTACTAACTCGGACAGAACTGTCTCATACTGTTTCGCTGAGGACAAATAAACGACGTGTGGCGCTACTACCAGGTTATATAACACTATCGTTGTGATTATAACCAGTACAGCAGAAATAGCATTTCTTGATCCACTGTTTAATTTAGCAACGTTATCAATTAACACTGACTATTTCCTCTCTTCGGTCCCCTCGGCTCCACCCAGAGCCTGCCCTGAGCCTGCCGAAGGGACAGGCTTACGTAAACAATTGATTGTGTACCTGATCAATCCACCCCTCTCGTCATCTTTTTCTGTCTCAATTAAAGAAGCTGCTGCTATGTACTCTGATTCACCCAGCGCGTTTACGAACCAGCGAATTGCCTCATACGACAGGCCAATACCTTCCAAACTTACCGTGGAATCACCCTTGCTAAACATGTTGGTTATACCAACAGTTTTAGGCGTTCCTTTTTTAATATCGTTTAACAGGCCAGGCCAATCGAAATCACCGCGTGAATCTAAAATCTCATTCAGCCGACCAGGCTCGCCTGATAACTGTTTTAAACGGCTGCTTAACATTTTTTCTTCCTTGAAAAGCATCTTCAAATCCAACAATGAATTCTCCTTTTTTTGGCGGTCTATTTCCGCATTTAGATTTTTGGCACTCAATCCTAACACAGCGACCGCTATAACCATGCCGAATATGACAGCCGCTACAATATTGGCCGTGATGAGAGCATGTCTTTTGAAGGCTTTAACATCGGTCGCTTCCGGAGGTAACAGGTTTACCCTAAAATTAGGCTCATTCGGGACCAGGAGCTTCATAGCCAGGCCAATTGCCACCGCTGAAGCACCCGTTTCCACCCGCGCGCCATCTTTCACAACGGGTGTATCCTGACATGCATCTTCGGGCCTTCTGACCTGCAAAGTGCCGACCGTCAGCTTGGCTCTCAGAGACTGCTGTGCATCATCAGGTAATTGCACACTATCTGCAACCACCATGATGTCCCATTTACCTGAATTATCCGAGTCATCAACGCTGTCATAAAATTGTATGATCGCATTTATTTCGGAAGCCACCCGTTCGCAAAGTACTCCCGGCTCCGTTTTCTCCTCATCAATGTCCCTGGTCCGGATAAAGTCGATGCCCTGCCTCTTAAGAACACATAGAGTCAAGGTGTCACTCTGCAGTACAGCCAAAAGCACATTGCACTCAAACCTGCCTGCTATCTTTTTCGCATAAAACGCTCTGACATAAGCAAGCAATAACGGCTCAATAACTTCCACATTAACGCGGGCAAGATTACAGACTTTGACAATCTGAGCAACATTCTCGTTATCTGCTGCGACTACCAAAAGCCGGTCGCCGCCGGGTTTCCCACCTGAGCCAACACCGCAAAAGTCCATCGCGATTCTCTTGCCAGACAAAGCAACGCAGTGTTTAACCTCATTGTGAACAAACTGTCCTACATTCGCCGGCCCGCCATCGGTAGACTTGGGCGTCTCAATGATTTGCAGTAGCACGGGTCTGGCCATTAATGACACCGCAGCCTGACGCAGCCTTAAACGTATCTTATTGTGGCTTTTAAGCTCCCTTATACTTTTAGCAAGCAAAGCCGGCTCTTCAATATTGCCATTCTTTATTGCCCCCTCAGGGACAGGACCACTGGCCGCCTTTACTAATTCGACGCCACCCTTAGTTTTTCTGAGCAGAGCCAGGCTTATCTGGTTATTAGAAATATCTATTCCAAGCGCAGTGTTGTTACTGAGCTTCATTCGTTGATCCTCAAGCTATCAATTCTTATTATGTAAGGATAGTCGCTGTCCACCGTTACATTAGCCTCTAATTTAGCAATAAAACCCTGTGACGAAGTCCCTCTGGACACAATCGTGCGATTCGGAAGTGTTCCTGTGACTTCAACGGTATATCTGCCACCATCAAAAGACTTATTGCTAAAGCCGCTGTCCCAATTTCTTCGGTTTCGTATCTCGGCAAAAGCATCGTTGAGGCCGGCTTCTGCAATAGCGAGCGCCTGAGCAGCGTAAACCTGATTCTGCATAAGCTGTATTTCCTCCGTATTCATTTGCAGAATCCCCATCACCGCCACAGACAGCAGCGCTATAACAAAGATTGTCATTAGAAACACAAGGCCGGTATTTTTCTTCCTTGCTCTCATAATCTCCAACCACATCTAAGGTAATATCGGCGTGGTTCTGCCGCCAAATCCGCCAAGCTCTCCACCATTATAAATTGTCTCGATCTGGTCCTCGCTCAGCGCACTCTTGTAGAGACGAACGTCATCGATCATGCCTTTGAAATATTCACCCCATTCGGAGTTCTTACCGAGGTAAAACGATTCGTTACTGCTATGCTCTGCCAACATTAGAGAACCACTTGCATCTGTCGAACTCTCCCTATCTCCATCCTTATGCATTACCATGTCCGATCCATCATAAGTCAGCGCCACGTGAGTCCATTCATGTTCCGAAATACGAACATTTGGCTTCCACAAGCTCCAAACTCCACAAGGCCCAGCTAAAGAAACACCAATTCGCCGATTATAAAGAAACCAGTAAAGGTCAGTCCTGCAATATGGAACGTGGGCAAGCTTAGATGCTATGGTTCTCCAGTCACGATTGTCGTCGGGATTAATCCAGGCCAGAATCGAGATTCCGTCGGCAATATGAAGAGAAGGAGAATCAGGTACCTCAACGTAATCATCATATCCATCAAAATCCAGGGCACCTCCAACCCTGCCCTCGACCCAGTCGTTTGCCGGATTCATATTTACCAGCGTCCCATGATTGCCGTTGTCACTCGAATCGCTGGCAGTAGTGCCGCTGGTCTCATCCAATTTCCAATGCGCCACCAAAGGCTGTTCCCAGCAGAGAGCCGCTACTTCATCCGCACTTAGTGCTCGTCCATAAATGCGCACATCATCGATTTTGCCATAAAAGTATTCGCCCCATTCCGTGTTTTTACCGATATAAAACAACTCGTCACTGGAAGAATCAGCCAACTCCAAAGTACCTCTTTCCCTCCTGTCGGCCATTGCGACGCCGTTCTTATACATTACCATCTCAGAACCATTATAAGTAAGCGCTACGTGTGTCCAGATATCGGTTGGAATATAAACATCCGGCCTCCACAAATCCCAACTGCCACAAGGTCCAGCTAAAGAAATCCCGATTTTGCGACTATAAAGAAACCAGTAAAGGTCCAATCTGTAATGATGATGGGTATGAGCAAATTTCGAGACTATAGTTCGCCAACTCCATGTATCTTCAGGATTGATCCAGGCTGCGACCGTTATCTCATCTTCTATATCAAAGCTGGGAGAGTCAGGAACCTGTACACAATCATTTCTTCCGTCAAAATCAAGTGCGCCACCGTCTTTGCCTGTAACCCAGCCGCTTGACCAGCCCATTCTGATTAACGTGCCGTGATTACCGTTACCGGAGGAATCCGATGCGGTTGCACCGCTGGTTTCATCTAATTTCCACCAGCCTACAAGGTCGATGTTTTCACTTTCGAGATTCGGATTAGATCGAAGGTATACCTGGGCAGCGATGGTCTTGTCCCGACCGAGTCTGGATGGATTAGGCAACATTGCCTGAATCTTTACACAGCGGATATCGTTAACATCCGCTGTACGCATATTCAGAGGATTATCCAAATCAAAGGCATCGTAGCACGTGAACTGTAAATTGCTGATGGGGCCGGCCAACTCTGAAAGCTCATCGGTGGCACCAAATTCGACATAATTATTAGCCCGAATGTCATACCTGAGGACGTCACCGCCAACGTTTTCAAATTCGATATATCCATTAATGTCGTCTGAATTACTCACAGCGGTTATTCGCCGAGCCTTCGTGATGTTGCGATACAAGTGGTCGGTCAGAACCCTGCTGTTCTGAATTATTTCGGCGTTATCGGCTTTGGAGTCCCAACTGTTTTGTATGGCTCTAAACTCCGGCAATATGGCGGCAAAAACAATAGCCATTATAGCCAAAGCTAAAACCATCTCAACAACAGTCAGACCTCTGCCCCGCCGGGGGCGGACTTGATCCGGTCCGGGCTTTCGGCTTGGTCGCCATGCCTGTACTACTGCTTTGTTTTGGTAGTGCATTATGTTACCCATAACTCCTCCAATAACTAATGGTATTTTCGGCACAAATCGGCGGGGGTGTTATGTAAGATTTTGTATTATCGGTCAATCTAAACAATGGCCAAAAAAGCTGCCATAAATGAGCTTATTTAACCATGTTGACCTGTTTTATAAGGCGTAAGCGACCGTAAACGGAATAAATCCCTGGTCCAGCATAAAAAGTCCCATAAGTCCACTACTATGCTCGATACTCGATGTCGCAAAAAAAGAAAAACGAGGATCTCGTATCAAGGATCGAATATCGAGGACTGCTCACCACCTTCTTGCAAAATAGGTAGCCAGTGTCACCTCGATCTCATCATTCGTAAGTCGATTGTTATCATTGAGGTCGTAGCCGACCGAGATTGTTATTTTTCTGAGGTTTGAACTCTCATATACATCATCAATATTACACAAGTATTGACCGTCGAGCGACAAATGTCTCTGTTTAAACGAACCACCGGTATAGTTATAGATTGAGCGTGCCCTTATTTCATCGAGCTTAGACTGCGCAAGCATAAGGCTTTGGCTTCTATGCTGAATAACCACATGGGTAACGTGCCCGATGGTTAAAGCTTTTAAAATCGGCACCATTGCGACAATCAGCAATACCGACGCCATAATAACTTCAGTGAGAGTGAATCCTCTTGACGAGGGACGAGGGACGAAATTCGATGAACCTTCGGTCTTGAGTCTTGAGTCTTGGGTCTTGGCTCTTGTTTTCAATTTTCGACGCATTTTACCATACCTGTTGCCGAATTAATTGTGATCGTAAAGCTTTTGCCCGCTGCTGAAACGGTAAGCTCAGTAGCACTTCCAGATGTTAACCCTCCCAGCGGACCAAATCTGAACTTGTGTCCATTAGGACAACTGATAGTGACATTATCCGTTGTATGTGAATCCACCGTTTCATTGGTATCCATGTTTTCTATTTCGTATGCGTTATACGGCACGGAGCCGACCATCTTCAGCTCGTAACCCTTGGAATTTGTTGCAGCGTCGGAAATAGCCAGTCCGCGTGTCCGGCGAAGATCGGTAACAATCTTCCTGGCGACTATATCGGCTTTCTGTTTTGAAATGATGTCAAAGTTCAGTCTCGGCACAGTTATAGCCGCGAATAGGCCGAGTAACATTACGACAATGAATAACTCAACTAAACTAAAGGCTGGTTTTTTCCATGCCATATCGCATAACTCAAATAATGGTGGGACCTCGAAGAGCTCAATCGAACCGTCGAGTCCACCCTACATTAATGTCTATGGTTATTTGTAATAATCCGATAGTTATTACCCATTTTGTATTTTTTGCCAAATGGACATGTTGGTTCGCCATCGGGAAAGTAATCGGGGTTTTTCGTGACATCCCTTATTCTCCTCGGCCAAGTACCGGTATTTGCGCGTTACATTTCGATTTGCCTGTTCAGCAGGTCAATATTAGTACTGCAGACATTTACCTTTGCCGATCCTGAAATAGCAGAAATTGCAGGAATAGCAATCGCCGCCAGCGCCCCGAGAATCACAACCACAATCAGCAATTCCGCAAGGCTAAAACCTTTTTGTGATCGCTTTGTCCTCCTCTGCATAGCACGAACCCGCCATAAAAAATAAGCAAAATCAATCCCGATGAATCGGGGGTTGATTTGCTCCGCCGCAACGGGTAGAAACTATATATCGGCTATTAACTCCCCCCCTTATTCACCTCCATGGTTGTGCGGCTCAATCCGATGGGTAATTGGATCATATCTATAAGGCTCATCAAATGGACACTTAGGTGGACCATCTGGAAAATAGTCGATGTCTCCGGTCACATCTGTCAACACAATTGGCCATGAGCCGTTGTTTACCTTGTACAGTTCAATCTGCGAATTCAGCAGACGGACATTAGTTTTGCAGGTGTTGAACTTCGCGCTTGCTGCACTTTCTGGAATTCTTGGAACAACAATGACTGCCAGCACCCCTAAGATCAGCACCACAATTAGCAATTCAACCAGCGTATAACCTTTGCCGGCTTTCATCCTTTTCTTTCTCAAATATATGTTTTGCTGACTAACTTCCGATCGCCGTTAATGGTTGTGCTTAGATGCATCGACCCGATTATTAGCAGTCATAGTGTAGGCTACCCCAAATGGACATTCGGGCGGACCATCGGGAAAATAGTCGGTGTTTTTGATCACATCATCTATGCTGGATGGCCATTTGTCTTCGGTTGCCCTGTATAGTTCGATCTGCGAGTTTATTAGGTCGATGTTGGTCTTGCAGGCATTGATCTTAGCGTTTGTTGCGCCTCCGATAATTCTTGGAATAGCAATTGCTGCCAATGCTCCGAGGATCAAAACCACGATCAGCAACTCAACCAATGTAAACCCTTTTCTCGACTTCATCTTATTCTCCTTTCCAAACGACTATGTTACTTTCAACATCAACCAACCTATCGTCACAGAAAACCGGCTACTTAACCAAAAACCACTAATGAACCAGCGCGAAGCTCTGGTCTGGGTCAAACCCATCATCGGCGGGCCGGAACACATTACAACTATGCTGGTCTGATGCGAACAACTGATGAAAGTATCCCTGCTCCTCGGGAAACAAAGCCGTTTTTATCGGAAGTCTGCGTGCCATATCGATAGTTCGTCCCCTGTAGAAAGTATATATATAAACATAACTTGAGACAAATTGAATTGGGGGATAATTTAAATAGCACGATTTTCCGACGGGTCCTTGGTTACCACCATCCCCACCACCATACCGGACTTTGTACGGAATGATCATGCTCAATAACCCGATATGTGTTTCCCATCATGCCGGGCCTGCGCATCCTATAGACCCATCCAAACGGACATTCAGGCGCTCCATCGGGAAAATAATCGGTATTTTCCGTCACATCTGTCAATTGTTGGGGCCAAGAACCTGTGACTTCATGGTACAGCTCAATCTGCCTGTTCATTAGCGAAACATTAGTTTTGCAGGCATTTATCTTGGCACTCTTCGAGGCACCGACAATTCTCGGAACAGCAATTACCGCCAGTGCTCCCAATATCAAAACCACGATCAGCAATTCAACCAATGTAAAAGCTTTTCTCTCTCCCATTTTGCCTGACCTCTGCAAGTAACCTCATGCTATTTCAAATGGCGCATGTAATCAAGCATAGGCAAATATACACCCATTAAGATAAATCCAACAATAGATCCCATAACAACCGTCAAAACCGGCTCTAACTTGACAAGTAAAGAGTTTATAATCCTCTCTATGTCTTTATCGAGAAAATCAGTTCCCTTTTTGAGCATTTCAGGCAACTGACCGGCTTCCTCACCTGAGATAGCCAACTGTGTGATCATCGGCGGAAAAATGTCATACTGTTTCAAAGACTTTCCAACAGGATTACCCGCCTGTATGGAAGCTTGCAGCTTACCCGCAATTTCGGTCATTTTATGATTATGAGCGACCAGACTTGCCACCTCCAAGGCCTCAATTAATGAGACTCCTACCGAAGCCAGTAGTGCAAAGGTCCGCGTAAAATGTGAGACCACAACCAAACGATTAAGCTTGGCGAACACGGGTATCTTTAGCTTGAGATCATCCCATTGCGCCCTGACATGCGGATTTTGTCGCAGCTTCCGTACTAATATAACTGCTGCCGCACCTAAAATCAATAGTGCCCACCACCAGCCCCTGATTAGAAGGCTAAGGTCCACAAGGACCTGGGTAGGCCCCGGCAGTGACACATGAAGCTTCTGGTACAGCTTCGTGAACATAGGAACAATAAAGACTAAAAGAAAACCAACGACTAAAATGCACACCATGCCTACTACAAGTGGATAAATAAAAGCAGCCATAACCTTTCGCTTGAGCTCTGCCTGTTTTTCCAGATATTCGGCGCTCATTTCCAGCGCCGTAGCCAACTTTCCTCCAGATTCTCCTGCCTCAATCATGCCCAGGAAAAAATCTGAGAATATGTCTTTATATTTTTCAAATGCCTTTTTCAGACTCGAACCGGTTTCAACACTTTGTCTTATATCAGCGAGTATCTCTTGAAAGGTACCATTTTCAGCCTGTTCTTCAAGTGTCTCTAAGCATCTGAGAATTGACAGTCCCGCTGAATACATCCCTGCAAACTTATAAGTAAAGGCCACTACTTCCTGCCGCTTTACTTTCTTGCGTTTTTTTCCTTTTGCGCTCGCACGGCGGGCCTTTACCAGGACATAACCCATCTTGTCCAATTCTTCCCTCAGAGCCGCAACGCCGTTGATGTCGCTGGACACAGCGGAAAAATTGTTTCCAGAATGGTCTTTCGCTATATAGTCATAAACCGCCATTAGTCTGTTCTTATATCTACAACCCGCATAAGCTCCTCTAATGCAGTGACACCATTAACGACCTCCTCTATACCGCTTTTACGAAGAGTTTTCATGCCCTCGCTGATCGCCTGATGCTTTATCGCATCGTCACCGGCTCCATCTACTATCATTCTACGGATCGACTCCGAAACAGGTAGTATCTCATAGATTGCCTTGCGTCCTCGGTATCCCATTTGGTAACAATTCTTACAGCCAGAACTTTTGTTCAATTGAATCGGCTCATGTGGACCGCCAAACAGATATTTCAGCTCTTCTTCAGAGACCTGATAGGGCTGCTTACATTCCGGACATGACACCCTTATCAGTCTTTGGGCCACCGCACCTAAAAGGGCCGACGAAACAAGGAACGGTGGTATACCTATATTGATTAGACGCGATATCGCGCCGGCTGCGTCATTGGTGTGCAGGGTGCTCAGTACCAGGTGACCCGTAAGAGCCGCACTAATTGCTATTTCCGCTGTCTCCAGGTCACGGATTTCGCCAATGAGTATGACATCCGGGTCCTGCCGCAATATACTTCGCAAAGCTGATGCAAACGTCATTCCTGCGACCGGCCTGACCTGCACCTGTGTAATGCCATTAAGACGGTACTCAACAGGGTCCTCGACAGTGACAATATTTCTTTCGGGAGTATTTACCTGCTGGAGAACTGAATATAACGTAGTCGTCTTACCACTGCCGGTTGGACCGGTCAGAAGTATCATACCATAGGGATTATTAGCAAGCTCCCGGAATCTCCGATTATTATCGGGGTCGGTCACCACAGCATCAAGCGACCACTTATTTGCGTTCTTATCAAGGATTCTGATAACTATCTTTTCACCGCCCACCGCGGGCAGGGACGAAACTCTCAGGTCATAGTCTTTACCATCGTGCTGCACACTCATATGGCCGTCCTGAGGAATTCTTCGCTCAGATATGTCCATATCCGACACAATCTTAATATGCGATACTACCTCCAGTTGTGCCGAGAAAGGCAGATCTAAGGCATTTCGCAGTATTCCATCAACGCGATATCGCACCTTAACGTCGGATTCCTGCGGCTCGATATGTATATCACTTGCCTGGGCATTAACGGCGCCTCTTATTATCGAGGAGACCAGCTTCGCAATCGGAGCATCGGAGACCTTTGCCGATTTGTCATGGCTTTTAATTTGTTGTGTGATCTTGCCGGGCTCTTCCTTCAGACGCATTGAAACTATGGCCTGTCTTGTTACATCCGCTACATTGAAATGATAATTGATAGTCTGCCTTATAGCTGCCGGCATAGCGGCAACAGGGACAACCTCATAGCCGGTCTTCATCTCGATCTGGTCCCGGACGGTGAGGTCCAAAGGAGAGCTCATCGCTACAACTAAGCGGTTGCCCTCCTTTTTTATCGGAATCAGGGTGTGCTTATTTGCTATTTCATAAGGGACCAGGTGGGCCACCATCGAGTCAACCATCTCAGGCGATAGATTAACAAATTCTATCTTGTTGACGGCTGCAATAACCCTGGTCATCTGATCTTCGCTGAGAAGATAGTCTTTTTTGAGTATGCTTAACAGGCTTTGTCCGGTTTGTTTTTGCTGTTCGAGTGCAGCCTGAAGAGCCGTCTCATTGACGATATTTTCCTGCAAAAGAACCGATATTATCGGGTCATTACTTTCCATGCGCGCTTTCTCCATAATAAAATATAACTCACAATCAGTATCGACCTAACCTCGAACTGACTTAAAAACAAACACGCTCTTAGACCTGATACTCGATGCTCCGCCCACTCGTCTCGGCGAAGCGCCGAGCCGGAGCGCTGGGCGGGGTATCCGATATCGAGCAACCTTTAAAAATTCGCCTTAATTTCCTTGCAGAACCGGCTTGTAGGATGTAAGGTAGGCAAAACAAACGTCAGTTTAATTCCGCTTTCGGATTTGGATTAAACATATCGGCGGCGTAGCCAAGGGGACTAAGGCGACGGTTTGCAAAACCGTTATTCGTCGGTTCGAATCCGACCGCCGCCTGTTCTGTTACTACTCTGCGAAGCGCTGCGTAGCACGAGCCAAAGCCGGACAGGTCCTGTAATTACGTATTAATACGTAATTTTCGATTTCTCACGGAAAGAATTGATTTTTCGTTTGACTTGTTCTTTTGCCGGCTTAAAATACTTTTGGATAATAAAACAATCATGGAGGAGTAGTTGGCAATGGATAAGCCAATAATAACACAGGGACGTGCATGCCAGAACTTTCAGAGCGGTAATTCCCAGCTCAAAAGGACCAGTATCCTTTCCCCTCATCCTTCTTCAGGGAAGCCCAGTTCTTCGTTAACTTTCTTTACGTTCGAGCGTGCGGCAGCCTACATAGGGTGTATCTATACCTGGTTACTTGGCAATATTCTACTCCTACATATAACAGAAGGCAGAAAGGAGCATCGCACGGAGGCGAGCTCCTTTCATGCCCTCTATAATACCTGAGCACAC
>CAZRMQ010000041.1:0-17366 GCA_964601185.1 uncultured Pirellulales bacterium | reverse complement strand
TATAAATCGTTAACCCAGAAGGATTCACTTGTTGCACTTGTGAGTTGAATCCGCCAAATAATTATTAATCCGAAGATGGCATAAATACTTTTCGGGAAAAAATCAAAGGTGTCTTTTGAGCCATGCGATTGTTTCCTTCCACATTTCCGGCGTGTACTCATGACCAACGCCGGGATATAACAGCCCGCGGAAATTATCTTTTCTTTCGTACAGCTTGTAAAGATGCTCCTGAAAGTTGTAGATGATTTGCACGCCATCAACCGGCGATAGGCGATCCATCTCGCCTGTCATTGCCAGGAAAGGCCGGGGAGCAATCAGTCCCACAACGCTCTCGACATCGATCTTTTCCGCAAGCATATCCGGCACATAAAAATAGAAACTGTGAGAGCACACGGAACCATGAGCAATCAGATTCTGATAACGGCTTAGACAAACTATACTGACCGTAGCTTTTATTCGCTCATCCATCGCAGCAGCCCACCAGCTTCGGTTTGAACCCATACTCATGCCCATCGTCGCAATCCTGTTGGGGTCAACCTCGGGTCGTGACACAAGATAATTCAAAGCGAGCAAATCATCCCTGACTATCATTCCCCACAGAGTCCTGCCTTCCAGGAGGAAAGTTTTAAATAAAGCCCATTCTGTTTTTCGTCCTTCTTCCCTCTCGCCCGCAGGTCCCTGAAATCGTCGCTCGCCAAAGGCATAAGCATCTATGCTCATAACAACGTAGCCCTCTTTGGCCAATGCCTCACCCGTTGCAAAATCAAGCGTATTGAAGGCTTTGATGATAACTTCTTCTTTGCCCTGCTGATACTGACCTCCATGGTAGTGGTTGTAGAGAATCGCAGGACCTGGGTCTGTACGGCCGACTGGTATCAGGATATATCCATAAACCGTGTCACCAACGCCATTATCAAATGCAAAGTGCTCCAGCGTATATCCATCGCGTGACTCGCTCTTGTCGATTTTGGGCTTCGGCGTGAATAATGGAGGCATATCACCAAGCAGCCGCCACAGTTTCTTGCGCAATTCGGCTTTTTGGGCATCCCATTGCTGTGTTGACCGCGGAAGCGGTGTCTGGAAGGAGCGAAAGCCTCCTTTTAAAATCACCGGCTCGGCAGCACTTGAAAGGCCCGCCGGCATCACAAAAAGCAGTAGAGCAAAGCAACAAAAGAAAAATTTGTATAGCAGGGAACTTGTTCGTTTATTGATATTCATTTTCAACATTGTTATTCCTCTTATAAGGGACCTTATACAGTTCCGCCGTAAGGCGTCCTATGGACTTCGACCTTGCTCACCTGTGCCTGTGCAACTACAGGTGCAGGCAGGACAATTCTTAACATATTAATGCGTCACAATCAACCGGATAAAATAAGAAAAACCTGTTGTATTGGAGAATGTAACCACACATGAAACAAAAATATTTATTGATTCCTGTATATGTAAAAAACCTCTTTGACGGCTGTCACAAACATTATATAATCCCAAATTAACAGAGGACAGAGAACAAATGGGTATCTTATGATAAAGTGATCTAAAATGAGCTAAAATGCCTAAAGTGAGCTAAATTTAGAAAAAAACCATAACTTTAGGCTCTTAAAACTTTAGGCACTTATAACTTGTACACTTATTATGAGTAAGAGCAAGTATCTAACCGCACCGCTGCCATCGACAAAAATGCCGGCGGGAATTCCTTACATTTTGACTAATGAAGCAGCAGAGCGTTTTGCTTTTTATGGGATGACTTCTATCCTGGTTATCTTTATGACCCGATACCTGATGGCCCGCGACGGTACGCTCGCTGTGATGGGAGAAGAGCAGGCCAAGACGTGGTTTCATCTGTTCAATTCCGCCGTATATTTCCTGCCGTTTGTGGGTGCTTTGATTGCCGACATCTGGCTGGCAAAGTACAGAACTGTAATTTACTTTTCCTTGGCTTATTGCATAGGTTTCATCGCCATCACCGTCGACTACACCCTACTCGGACTCGGGGCGGGGCTGGTTCTTATGGCCTTAGGCTCTGGAATCATCAAACCATGTGTCTCTGCAAATGTCGGCGACCAGTTCGGCAAGACCAACAAGCATCTAATAAACAGAGTTTATCACTGGTTTTACTTTGCGATAAATCTTGGGGCTTGTGTTTCGATGTTCCTTTGTCCATACTTGCTGCATCGATATAGTCCTATGGTCGGTTTCGGTGTCCCGGCGGTGCTCATGATAATAGCTACCGCTACATACTGGCTTGGCCGAAAACGGTTTGTACACATCCCTGCTACTGGTTTCGGCTTTGTCAAAGAGAGCTTCAGCGGTGAGGGCTTAAGAGTCATAGGCAGGCTGTTCATCATTTTCGCGTTTGTCGCGATGTTCTTTTCACTGTTTTACCAATCGCAATCTGCATGGGTTTTGCAGGCAGAAAAAATAAATCTCAGATGGCTTGGATTCACGTGGTTGCCCGAGCAGCCGCAAGCCATAAATCCTTTTCTGATTATGGTCATGATTCCTCTGTTTTCATACGTAGTCTATCCGGCTATTAACAAGGTCTTTCCGCTGACCGCTCTTCGCAAAGTTGGAATCGGGCTGTTCGTGACCGCCTTGTCTTTTGTAGTCCCGATCTGGATTGAGATGCAGATAGTAGCCGGTGAAAAACCAAGTGTCGGCTGGCAGTTCGTAGCCTATATTGTTTTGACCGCTGCCGAAATAATGGTCTCTATCACCTGCCTGGAATTTTCATATACCCAGGCACCAAAGAAGATGAAATCCTTTATTCAGGCGATATTTCTATTGTCCATATCTCTGGGCAACGCATTCACTGCCGTTGTTAATGCCTTAATTCAAAACAAAGACGGCACAAGCAAATTGCCGGGAGCCAGCTACTACTGGTTCTTTACAATTGCGATGCTTGTAACGGCGGTTTTGTTCATTCCCATCGCGGCTCGATACAAGGTCAAAGATTACATCCAGGACGAAGCTGGTTAGAGGATTTTTTATCGACGATTGACGAATGTCAATTGGAAATCGTAAATCGTAAATTTTAATGTCAAAGCGCATTATCTCGGCATCGCGCAGAACGGATATTCCAGCCTTCTATGGCGATTGGTTTACGGGCCGGCTAAAAGAGGGCTTTGCCGGCGTGGTCAATCCCTTCGGCGGACAAAAATATTTTGTGTCACTAAAAAACGAAGACGTTGTTTGTTTCGTGTTCTGGTCCAAAGACTTTACGCCTTTTCTTGAAAACCTGAAAATTATCGAGAATCTTGGCTATAAGTTCTACTTCAATTATACCGTCACCGGCCTGCCGTCCGTCTTTGAGCATAATGTAGACAAAAAAACAGCAATTAAAACCCTGAAAGAATTGAGCAAAACGTATTCGCCACATCATATCAACTGGCGCTTTGATCCGATTGTCATCTCGAGCATTTGCGACCGGGATTTCTACATCAAAGCCTTTGAAGAACTTGCATCTGAGTTCGAAGGTTTCGTTGAGCGTTGCTATTTCAGCTTTGTGACCGAATACAATAAGGTCAAACGCAATTTTGAGGAGCTTGAAAAAGCCAAGCACCTGGCAATCACAGACGTCAGCGAAGACTTCAAAATCGATTTAGCCAATGAATTGTCGGATATCGCGGAGCGATATGGAATTGAGATGTTCTCCTGCTGCGGCGATTATTTAGTAGGCGGGAAAATTAAAAAAGCACATTGTATTGATGGCGCCATCATTGAGGAGCTGTTTTATCCGGAAGGTTTGTTATATAACGAAAAACCCACCAGAAACCAGTGCGGCTGCTCAGAGAGCACCGATATCGGCACGTATGACACCTGCCCGCACGGCTGTGTATACTGCTACGCGAACGCAAATAAGAGCAGAGCCTACAAAGAATTTTGTAGTCACGATAAACACTCTGCCTTTTTAGGCTATAGCAAATCTGACTCGGACAGGTGGCTTACGGAATTGGCACGTTGTGAATGATTGATGAGACTCGCAGGTTAGGCAGATTTCAGGATAGACTCTGAGCAAAGAGATGCGTGATAAAGCACTACGCGCAATAGTGACCCGGCAAAGTATCTTATTCCAAATCGAACGGCGTATTATCTATCGGCTCAAACCAGCCCAATTTCATCCGGGTGGACTCAACGCCATAAGCATTATTTCCATTGGCCTCAGCCATTCGTTGTGAATCGATATGGCCGTCAGTCCAGCCGACATTCGCCCTGCCGCGATGACGAAAATGTATCGACGGCGAAAGATAAAAACTCGTCACCGGCTTTCCTTTATAGACAGAAAAAGGCGGCTCGGCAAATGAATACTCAATCAGGTACGATTGGCGATTCGACATTGCCGTGTCGGTGAACATCAACGTCTCAGTTGGCCGGCCCACTTCCGTGACCCCGGTCGTTTCCCAGTTGGCCTGCTCCATCTGCTGCATAGTCGTAAATTGTCGTCCTTGCCATTGGCGTGAGCCTAAATATATGCGGTTGTATCCGTATCCGCCGCAGCCCTGCTCAAAATTGTTGTTCCATTGCTCGCCCGTTACAAAATCCACTCTTTCGGGACATTGTTTGACCTTACCGTCAGCCAAATACGCCGATAGAGGGCCTTTGGCCGGCTCGAACGGCTCATCGGGACTATTTCGGACGCCGTGCCAGCGGTATCTGCCGCCCTGCGACGAATTAATATCCGGCGCTGCGGGCACATAATAATTGTCATTTTCAGTTGCGTATCCAATATTAGCCAAGAAGAGCTGCCGAAGATTGGACTTACAGACAACACTTCTGCTTTGTGACCTTGCTAAAGCCAAAGCCGGCAGCAATATAGCAATCACCAGCGCTACCAATGATATTGCTATCAGCAGCTCAATCAAACTAAAAGCATTTCTCTTTTTAGCAAACATAAAATTCAATTGTAGGGTGGGCTTTAGCCCACCATTCAGGTCATGGTGGGGCAAGCCCCACCCTACTAACTACCAATTCATTTATCCTGCCACGTTTCAACCTTGTTCCATTGTGACATAAAGACAGCAAAATCGGCATCATCAATGACATAATCTTTCGGCTCAGCAAGGTCACATCGGGCTATCCAGTTAGGATGGCCGAGGTGACTTTGCCAGGCTGATGTGAACAAAGCGAGATCGTCTATGTCAACTATGCCGTCTAAATTGATATCCGCGGAATAATTTTGCTCCTCAAGGACGCCGACCGCTTCTACATCCAGCCCCCCCGAATCCCACGTCACCCAGGCATCATAGACAGGATGATTAGTCGCATAGTAGCTCCAATCGGGCCATGTGTTAGGATCAATTTGCATAACAGCCTCATCGTAAAAATCTCCGCTGCCGGGAATATCGACTATCCGCACATAATTTATATTGTTGACGTCAACAAGGCCGGCGACGACCGAAGGGTCATCGGCAATCTCACTCAAATCGAACGGCGTTCCTGTACACAGGCCGTTGGCGTTTGGATGTTTGCCGGCAAGATTATAAACTTTGCTAATCTCGATGGTGCCGTATCGGCCCGTAGGCGCAGAGGTAAGTGACACGGAAGGAAATCGGACGAAATCTTCGCCGTTGGAGGATACTTCAACATATCCCAACTCAGCGAACATTTGCCCGGTGATAGAGCCGGTGGCAGTATCCAATTCGGAAATCAAGCCATTCTCAAAAACGACAAGGTCGTAGCCGCTACCGTTGCGGACAGGCTCGTTGAACGACAACGTTATAAAGCCGGGTGTCACCGAGGCATCGAGCTGCTGGCGGTTTGGATCTCCCAGACTGACGATATCGAGATTATCTCCTGTAGCTGGTCCTAAGGCCTTATCTGGGTCGCTCCATTGAAAACCCACATCCGGTGCAGGATTGTAATTTACCACGCTTGTAGCCCAACTGCGGAATATCGGATTTATTACAGCATTGGCATCGGTCGGAGCAGCGTGACGCTGGTCTGCTCCGATATATCCGTTTATTCCTGCTTCTGTGTAGGGTCCGGCAAGGCCGGACGTCGGCTCCAAGATGATTGTATCAATCGCAAAATAGGCAGGTGTATTCATACCCCAGTCACCGGTGTCGCTGGAGCTTAAGGAGAATTCTAAGCTCTTTATCAGGCCTAAGGGAGTTAAGTCAACGAACCACCATGTGCTGACGATATAATCTTTGCTGTTATCTTCGAAACGAAAGTCGGCTAAGTAAAATTCTTCTGCGCCGGTTACATTTCCGTCGCTGTCTTTGCCTGTGATAGTGAGCAAAAGAAAGTCCGGATCATTGCCGTCTATGCCGCCGAATTTCTTTGAATAAAGGTCACCATTAAGCATAGAGTAGTAAGTGTAGTTGTTATTTGTCACATACATACCGCCTATAACGCCGGGAGTATCGAGCGTTATAGTAGGCGAGCCGACATAACCGATAGCATAGTTGGCTGAGCCGCCTTGGCCTGAGCCTGTAACGGCGTTGTACTGGGCAGCGATGTCACTCGCTATGGTATCGGTGATGTTCGAGTAAGCAAAGCCATCCCAGGAAGTCACACCACCTCCCCAGTCGGTAAAGTTGTTGCTAAAGAAAGCTGAGCCGCTAGTAAAACCACCAGAACCATCCGAGCCGTTCCAATAGGATTCAGGCGACAAAATCAAATCATCAAAGGTTGCAATATCAGCGTTTGCAACATTCATCATTAACAAAACAATAATCAAACAAACTGAACCTGCAAATTTCATCTTACACCTCATTTTGTGTTGTACGGCCCTTACCGCGAGGGCCGTTGACAATAAAAAAACCGCCGTTCCCGCGAAAGGAACGGCGGCTTTAGTATAACCAAACCTAAACCGGCCATTAGCCTAATGTACGTAACATACCCACATAAGCCAGTGGCCGCACCGTGTACCAAACGCGGGAACACTTGGGCTCCCTTTTTGCAATAAATCGCAAAATGGGGTCCCACTATATATGTGCAACTAACTACAGGCAGGTTTTCTGACTCGCGTCTTACCGAGAAACTCCTTCCCACCCAGCACCAATTCTTCACATTCGCCAGAAAATAACAAATTTTTGCTGACAAAAATTAGTGCTCGGCAGTGGATAAATGTCCCTCGGACTTCCGACTTTGGTAATCGGAACAGACGCCGTACAGCGGCGCGTCCGTCGCGGCATTTGACCGCGTTCCCGTTTGGTTATCCCAAAGCACCGAGCTTTAGGACCTGCAATCAGGTTATTTTTTTATCAAAGAGCAATCCAATAGCTTTTTATCAGACGATTATTTTTTTTCAAGAGGAAAATATAAAAATCTATACAAATTCTTGGACAGCATGAATCGTTGCAAACCTGTCGGCAATTCGAGCACATAAAAAGACCCATGCTTCAAGCGTGGGCCTTGCAGCGATCGACTATTTCTTCAGCCGGAAGTCAATAAAAAAATCCGGTGGATTTTTATTGTTTTAGATAAATGATAACACCGGTGAGAATTAAAATAACGACCAGACATACACTTACAGCAGCTATAAATATCCACATAAAACGCTTGTTCTGCCTTGAAATGATGTATTTCAGGTACCGGTCGCTTGTAGCGTAAGTCTTACCCATCTGGATCATGCTGTCAGTCTGGGCAAGAGTGCTTCGGTTCAGTTTGTTCAGCGTCTCGTTGAATTTGTTAAAACTCTCAGCCATTTGCACATCGATATCGGCGGCTGCGGCAAGCTGATGGTCGATATTGACCAGCGCATCGGTCTGCTTGGCGGTTTCGGTGGGAATTTTCTCGACAGTGTCGATAAATTGCTGGTTTTTAACTGCCGCTGCATTTAGCTGTTCGAGCAGTCGTTCTGTTATCTGTTTCTGATTTTCCAAAAGGGATGGAAAACCTTCGAGCAATTGTGGAAGCTGCTCGATTCGGCTCATCAGCTCTTCGTTCTGAGTGATTTGACGATTCAGGTGCTCGTTGATTCCCTGTAGCTTGTCTATAAGCTTATCAAATCCAGCCTGGAGTTTTTCGAGCGACTCGGCTTTGCTTCTCGGCTGAACCGCCTTTACTACTACACTGCTGCTTTGTGCATCCTGGCTATCAGCGGTCGATTCCGCTGAGTCGGCGTCCTCGGCAATCAGGCCCTGGTCGTCTACCTGCGGCTGGTGTTCCGGGGCCTTGGCCAAGCTGTGGTTACGCAGCCAGTTGCCCGTTTTTGTCCAAAAATCCTTCAAAGCCATTTTCCCATTCCAAGTACATATTTACGATTTTAGATTTACGATTTTCGATTTAAAATCGACAATTGTCAATTGTAAATCGTCAATAAAATGTTTCCCGCTGGGAATTCAAGTTATTTTTGCTACAATTACCGGCAGGAAATAATTGCAAAATTTGTATTATTTGTATATAATTATTAAGTTTTGATAAAACTACCAAATCCTTTATAAGGAAAATCCAGGTCAACCAGTAAATTTTTGGAGGGAAAACAAAAATGGACACGCCAAATAAATCAAAAAAACTAACACATGTGGAAGTTCTGGTTATTGGATTATTATGTTTATTTATTATTGCTATTGCATTATCCGCATCTGATGAATCCCAAGCAGTTTACTTTCGCCAGGTATGTATGTCGAATCTCTCGGGAATCGGTACAGCGATGCTAATTTACGCCAATGACTACGATGACCAGCTTCCTCGCGCGGGCGGCATAACCACCACTTGGGGCATGCCCGTTACATGGGATGCCATAGACCGATATAGGGCTTATGGCTTAGCTGTGGATGGCAGCGGCGGTAGAGCTACTATTAGTTCCAGCCTTTATCTATTGGTCAAATACACAGAGCTTATGCCGAAAGATTTTGTCTGCCCAGGAGATACCGGAACCACGGAATTTAAACTTTCTGATTATCCCTATCGCAATCCATCTATCGATGAGTATATCTACGCCTGGGATTTCGGGCTTGAGGCCTGGAAGCATTGCAGCTATGCATATCATATGCCTTATGGTTTATATTCTCTGACGACTTCAAATAAACCCGGAATGGCAGTCGCCGCAGACAGAAATCCGTGGATTAAATCTCCTGCATTAGCACCCAAGCCTTTTTTCGCGTTCAAACCAGATATACCCCCCCGGGACGGTACGGCTGAGCAGGGAAGGTATGGAAATGCCAACGCTCACGGGGAGGATGGGCAAAACGTATTATTTTTAGATGGTCACGTAAGTTTTGAAGAACGTTCGTATTGTGGCCTTGAGGACGATAATATTTATACATTTCTTCCTGGGAATCTCGGTCATCCTCAATTAGGTGTGCCACCAATAGCTTTTGTTAGTGTTCCAGGCCACATAAAAGATTCACTTCTTGTACACGACCCGGCGCTAGATATAGAACAAATAACGAAAGAGCCGGTGGCTATAGATTCCAACAATTTGAAACAAACCTCAGTTGTTGCTACTCTTGATTGCTCCATTCCAGAACATCAGAACGCCATCTGGTGTTCTACTTTCCAAATAGCCTGGAACGAACTTAAAGATGGCATTATTGGTGAGCCAATTGAGGTCATAGGTGCTGAAGAATTGGCAGCTCACCTAAACCAGGCGGGGGTCTCCGAAGAAGACCTCGAAGAAGAATCTTACTATGCTACTGCCGGTTTTGTGAAAGACGGTATTATCGAACAAATCCAGAACCAGATGTCAGAACTGTTTCCTTCAGAACCAATACCTGAATTCAATGGACAATTAGACCCTAATGCGATAATAGCCTATTCTTATTTGGACATGGGTGTCGATTTCAAATATCCTTTCTATGTTTACAATTACATATTTAACTTTGTGGATTCAAATGGAACAAGCACAAGTGTCACGGCATTTTGCAGCCAAGCCAGCCTACTCGAGCCTGCTCTTAATGAGGTCCGCGAGCAGGTTGAGATACTTTACTATAAATTCGGAGATGACAATGAATCCGATGAGTTTGCGGTTGATTTATGTAAATATACAAGCCCTTACCAGATTGTTCTGGCTAGTATACCACGCAGTAATACTCTCAGTGAGGCCGTAGCAAAGGTTGAACAAAATATTTCCGAATTTAAAAATGACCCGAACTACGAGGTCCTGCATAAACTCAAACCGATGGATTCTTTAATTGTTCCCGATATCCTCTACAAACTTACACATAAGTTTGAAGCATTACTGGACAAGCACCTTGGTAATCCGAAATGGCTGAGCTATTTCTTCTCTGAGGCTATGCAAATGATAGACTTCTCCCTAAGTAGAACCGGTGTGATTATAAAATCAGCGGCCTATAGCCCCCTTCCTCCGGGGCGCTACATAGAAGAGCCACGCAGGTTTCATTTCGACAGGCCATTTTTGATTTATGTCAAGAAACGCGAGGGAGGTATTTCTCCTTTCTTCGTGATGTGGGTTGATAACGCCGAGCTTATGAATGAATTTCAATGAAATTAGTTACATATTCGAGGAATCAAACAATCTCCTGCGGGATTCTCACCGGTGAAGGCGTAATTGATATTCCATCGGTTTGGCAGGGGCCGAATCCGCCTCACAGTGTCAAAGAAATCCTGCAAAGAGGTGCCCCCCTGCTTTCTTGCGAAAGCAAGAAGGGGGGCCTCGCTAAGCTCACAGAGTTAGCAAAATCAACAGACATTGTGACTCCGATAGAACAGGTCAAACTTCTTGCCCCAATACCAAGGCCGAGTAAAATAATCGCTCTTGCCGGCAACTACAGTGAGCACATAAAAGAGGTAGGCCGAGCGCTCGGCCTGTCGGAATCGCCCAGGCAGACGACCGTACCCAGGCCGTTTATTATGCCGGCGACGGTTGTAATCGGCCCAGGCGAAGAAATCCCCTGGCCGGCCTACAGCGAGCAAATCGACTACGAAATCGAGCTTGCAGTAGTAATCGGTAAAAAGGCTAAATACATAAAACCTGAAAGTGCCCTCGAATATGTCGCCGGCTACACGATTGTCAACGATGTTTCTGCTCGCAGCGTGACATTTAAAAAGAATCGAAAGACCCGTCCCTGGGACGAATTTTACGACTGGCTGAACGGCAAATGGGCGGACGGCTTCCTGCCGATGGGACCATACCTGTTGACGCAAGATGAAATATCAGCAGTTCAGAATCTAAATATGCAGCTTACGGTCAACAGTGAAATTCGCCAAAAGGCAAACACTTCGCAGATGATTTATTCCGTAGCGGATATTGTCTCGTTTTTAAGTCACATAATGACAGTCGAGCCGGGCGATATTATTGCCACCGGCACGCCGTCCGGCGTGGCTATGGCCACCGGCAGATTTTTACAGCCGGGCGATACTATCGAATGTACCATCGAAAAGCTCGGCACACTAACCAACACGCTGGGACAGAAGCCGGAGAAATTTTTTGAACCGCTTGTAGAATAGAGAAGATGGTATGCACCGCACACTCTACATACTTCTACCTTATAGCGACTGTCCATTCCAGTGCTAACTATTGATGGAACAAATGGGCAATAGTATGATTAAAACTGATAATCAAAGAGGCAATGAAAAGCTTAACTATGTTCTCCTATAAGAAAGAGCGTTCAATACTTGTTTATAGAATCGGATTTTCAGGCATGACCACGGCAAGGACGTACGGTGGTACGATAATAAACATCATCACGGCGTTAGTCTTCTTCGGCCTCATCGCCTTTGGAGTTTGGTGGGTCATGAAGACGGCGGGTGAGGCAGGTCAGCAGTACACGAACGCCATGATAGAAACAAGTCACAAAGCATCCGCTTTGAAGTGCCAGACTAACATGCGCACGATCTGGCAGAACCTGCAAATGTATGCTATCAGCAATGGAAGTTTTCCGGCGTCCCAGCAAGAGCTAATGAATTGGTGCGGCAACACTCGACTATTCCACTGTGATGAGCCAAATGCGCCGGAGTATGTTTACATTCCCAGTCAGACTGGGGATATGCCTGCTGCTAATGTCCTGCTCTTTGAGCCTGAACCTGTTCACAATGGACGATGCAACGTGCTGTACCTTAATGGACAGATGGAATTGCTTACTCCGGAGGAGCTAAAGCGGGTAATAGAAGCAACACTTGTCAGGATAAGGCAGAGCCGTAGGTAGAGTCTAAGAGCTGAAAAATCCTCTCTATGCCAGAGGTCGTTTGAACTGAGTAGGCGAAGCTTCGCTGCTCGCTGGAGAAAAGCATAAGGGCATAAGAGCAAAACAGTGTAAGTAGGAATTTCCTATTTACCCCGTTAGAGAAAGTCACAGATTTTAATCTGTGGTCATTACCAGTTGAAGTTGGGGGTGGTTTAAACCACCGTTGGAACTCATGCTTCGGGACGTTAGAGAACTTCATTCTCTAACGGGGTTTTCTCATTGCCAACCTTTAATTTGTAGATTAGGATAGAAACCAAGCCCAGGATAAACCCAGGTCTAAATACAATAATTAGGATTAAGGATCAGCAAATGAATGTGCTTTTAATTGGTAGCGGCGGACGCGAACATGCCATTGCATGGAAACTGGCTCAATCAAAAAACCTTAGCAAGCTCTATATCGCGCCCGGTAATCCCGGGACAGCTCAATGCGGAGAAAATGTCCCCATATCAGCTACCGATATTGATAAGTTAGTAGACTTTGCACGGCAGCATGATATAGGCCTGGTGGTTGTAGGCCCGGAGGACCCGCTTTCGGCAGGTGTGGCCGATGCTATGCAAGAAGCGGGCATAAAAACATTCGGGCCGAGTGCCGGCGCCGCACAGCTCGAAGCCGACAAAGCGTTCGCCAAGCAATTGATGCGCGCGTGCGCCGTCTCGACCGCCGAGGGCAGAATCTTTGACAGATTCAGCGACGCTAAAACATATATTGCAAGCAGAGACGAAGCGGTAGTAGTAAAAGCAGCGGGTCTTGCACAAGGCAAAGGAGTCATTGTCTGTGACGAGCCGGCAGACGGCATCTTGGCTGCGGAAAAGATGATGTGCGACAAGATATTCGGCTCGGCAGGTGACAAAATCATCGTCGAAGAAAAGCTGTTAGGCGAAGAAGCCTCTATATTAGCTTTTGTGGATGGGCATAATATCTACGTTATGGAAACGTCGCAGGACCATAAACCAATCGGCGACGGCGACACGGGACCAAACACCGGCGGAATGGGCGCTTACAGCCCGGCACCGATTGTTACAGAGGCAATGATGGACAAAATCACGCATGAGATTCTTGTGCCGATCGTAGATGGCATGAACCGCAACGGCACACCATACAAAGGCGTGCTCTATGCAGGGCTGATGATTACCGGCGCCGGGCCGAGAGTTTTGGAATTTAACGTTCGGTTCGGCGACCCGGAAACCCAGCCAATTCTGATGCGGCTGAAAAGCGACCTGCTGGAAGTTTTTCTGGCAGTATGTGACAGCAGGCTGGATGATGTCACGCTAAAGTGGGACCAACGGCCGGCTGTTTGCGTCGTCATGGCCTCAGGCGGATACCCAGGCGATTATGAAAAGGGCAAAAAAATAACCGGCCTTGAAGAGGCCGGCAAGCTCAAAGATGTGGCTGTGTTCCACGCAGGCACCAAAAAGCAGAATGGGGACATTGTCACAAATGGAGGCAGGGTGCTGGGCGTGACAGCTTTAGGTGAGCGAATCGCAGATGCCAAGGCCAGAGCATACGAAGCGGTAGATAAAATAAAATTCGATGGGGCATACTGTCGCCGAGATATCGCGGACAAGGCAATAAAAAATGATTGATAATTGACCATTACGTCGTGAACCCAAAATCCTATATGTTTTCTATCAGCCAGCTCAAAAAACAGGATCAAAAAACAGCCCGCAGCAGGCGGGACAAAGCCAAAAGGCGAGGCATAACTCTAATACGCTGGCTAATTTTAGTCTTGTTTTTGCTTACTGTTTTGGCGTTTGTTTTAAGCCAAGCATGGCAATCTCTGCCAAAAATCGCCATAACAGAAATTAGCGAGCTGACCGGTTGCAAAGTAGAAACTAAATCTATCGATTTCAAATTTGACGGCTCGGCTTTAATCGAAGGACTGGTGATAAGACCGCACCAGAAACAAAAATATGACAACGCGTTGATTAAAGCAAAAACAGTTTACGCCCGTTTCAGTATAGGCAGCTTATTGCTGTTGGGGCCGCGACTAAAAGAAATATATATTGATGATTTCACTTTCAATGCCCAATACGATTCAGACACAAGCCGGTGGAATTTAGCAGCGCTTAAATTCGATGTCCGAAAAAGTAAGGCCGGCAAACTGCCTCTTATTTCCCTCAGCAGCGGGACGCTGCAATACGGTAAGGTCTCAAATGGCCAGGCCACAGTTCTTGCTGCGGTGCCAATCGATATGAGATTCAGACCGGCTGAAGGAATGCTGGGCGGTTACAGGTTTGATATTATAACGGCCAAGAAGGCAGACAATGATTTATCCACGAGTAGGGTTTCGGCGAGACAGGACAGAAGCAGATTGGCTGGCCTTTGGCTCCCTGGGAGAATTACAGCTACGGGCGGGATTTCATCGGCTGGTATCCCTGCATTTGAGAATGCCTGGGTAATAGATACACTGGATGCGGCATTAAATTACGACCGAAGAAATAATTTTTTACTGAAATTGAATATTAAAGATTCGTCGTACCTTACAGAATCCAGCAGTGATACGCTTGCACTCGGCAAGCCGGAGTCGGCCTTTGGCGGTTCTGTCTTATTTACTGCCCTGCAAGGTTTTTTCAGCCGATACAACCCCGCAGGAAAAGTCGATATGGACGTGGAAGTATCGGGCAATTTCAGCCAATTAAATAAGAGCACAGTTGCCGGCAAGGTCTATTGTAAGGACGTGACCATCTGCGACGTTAGGTTTCCTTACACGATAGAACAGATGACAGGACAGATTGATTTCACCGAAAATAGCGCGATCCTTAATAATCTTTCCGGCAGGCACGGTGAAGTTGAGGTGACAGTGGCCGGCTGGGTAAAAGATTTTGGGCCAGATCAGCGTTATCAAATCAAAATTACAAGTAACAATATGGCCCTGGATGATGAACTGTATGAGGCATTAAGCCCCAAACAAAAGGTGTTTTGGTCGGCTTTTTCTCCTAACGGCCTGGCAACGATAGATTACCGTTTCAGCCGATCCGCCTTTGGGGAACAAATGACTAAGCAGAAATTGCTTGATGTTGAATTGCGCGGCGCCGAAGCTGTTTATCGGCGTTTTCCTTATCCATTGAAAGCTCTTACAGGCAAACTCTATTTTGACAATGACAGCATAACCGTTTCTGATGTAGTTTCAAAAGCAAACGGAGGTAATATAACCTTTAATGGCGAAGTAAGCCGGTATAACACCGACCAACCGGTTTATAATCTGTCGATTAAAGCAAGTGATGTGCCGTTTGATCCGACACTCGCAAGAACGTTACTGGCCGAGCAAGGGGCACTTTACAACCAATTCGATATGACCGGGCTGGTCGACGCCGACATAAAGATTTTTACAACCACAGAAGATATGGGGCCGGAAAGCTCACAGGTTGGACGCTCGTCTCAACGTAGCCCCGCCGAGCCGGAGCAGGAAGTCCTATCCTACAGCTCGTCGAAGTCGAAACAGACAAGCTTCTTCGCAGATGTGACTTTGAAACAGGCTTCTCTCAAAGCTAATAAATCGGCCCTGTTGATCTCTGATATATCAGCAAAAGTACATCTAACGCCCTATTCGACGAGCATTAAAAATTTCACTGGCCGCTATGGTCAGAGTTTAGTTTCATTAGTCGGCGGAATCTGGCTCGCCGATACCGATAAAGGACAATCACCACGTTATTACCTGGCACTGGGTGCGCAACAGGCTCAATTGAGTGACGAATTGATAGGCATGTTACCAGCGTCATTGGCAAAAACCGTTTTGGAGCTGCAACCATCCGGCAAAGTGAACATCAGTGCTAATTTGAGAAAAGCAAGCTCGCCCGCCGGCGGCCAGGGTTCGCCACAGCAGGATGGCTGGCCCGACTACAACATATCCGTAGAATGTCTGGGGGACAGCATCAATTTCAAAAAATTTCTCTACCCCTTGAAAAACATCACCGGCAGGTTAACGATGACAAACAACAAGGTGACGCTTGAGGACTTTACTGCATTGCCGGCTGACAACATTCAAGAAACAAATCCGCCTCTGGCGGACTCAACCATAAAATTAAATGGCCAAATTGCTTTAGCCAACAACACTTTCAGCGAAGGTAGTTTTCAACTTTCAGCAAGGGACATCTCTTTGGGCGAACATTTAGCGTGTGCCATGCCGGCAAGTGCTGCGGCTTTTTATCAGGTGCTGTCGCCGACAGGCCGATTTGATCTGGATTTGGAAAATGTAAAAATCACCAAAGCTGATAACGGCGAAAAACAAATAGATTTCGCTGCTACTTTAGAATTTACAGCCTGTAATTTCAATATGTCTGGTACGCGTGCCGAATTAGACGCGGTCTTAAAAACAGAAGGCTTGTATCTAACAGGCAGCGGCTTATCTGACGGGCGTGTTAGCGTTATTGCAGATAATTTAAAAATCAAAGGCAAATCCATAACGGGCTTGAAGGCAGATGTTAATTACAACCCGCATCTTCGGAACTGGTTAGCCAAAAATCTGACCGCAGACTGTTACGACGGCAGATTAACAGGCAAATTGGAAATCAAACCCGCAGAAGGGACTTTAGAATATTTATTACAAGCAGTTTTTGACGATGTTGACTTGAAACAATTTCTTTTAGGTGAAGAAGCAGCGGACCCTGCAAAAACCAGCTATACCAGCGGAACAATGAGCGGATCATTGAACATTGACGCACAGATTGGTAGCAATTCTTCACGGCTTGGCAGATGCAGATTGGCTATAAAGAATATGCAGGTGGGCAAGCTCTCGCCGTTAGCGAAGCTGTTATATGTTGTGAGACTGACAGAGCCGAAGGACTTTGCCTTCGAGCGTATGATTGTCGATTCGTATATCAGATCTGATAACCTTCTTTTTGATGTGTTTGATTTGTCAGGTGAAACGGTAGCTTTTCACGGCTCAGGCTCGATGAGCCTGAAAAATGCAAATATCAATCTGAACCTTACCGCCCGAGGCCGACGACTGGTCGGTAATGAGCCTACGTTTTTAGGATCTCTTACTGAAAGCCTCGGCCGGGCTGTTGTACGAATAGAGGTAACTGGCAATGTCCAGGACCCAAAGGTGGAAACCAAAACTCTGCCGGTCGTTAAGGATTCATTGAAAATCCTCGGCACACCCCGTTAAAGAACTCGGTGGTGCAAGCACTATTCACAATTTTCTTCCAAGGTAAGGTGTGTTTACTACTCTGCGAAGTGCCAACTCCGCCCCCGCAGCTTCTTGCGAAGCAAGAACGGGGGCTACGAAGGCTGGAAGCTCCCTGCTCCCCGATATATCGGGACTACGCAGGGCG
>CAZRMQ010000040.1:2748-17379 GCA_964601185.1 uncultured Pirellulales bacterium | reverse complement strand
TGGCGCACTCCACGCACGTCAAAGGTATCGGCACGTACATTAACGGCGTTGAAAAACCAAGAATTAACGTGGTGCTTGCGACCGGCATCAGTAGGCAGCGTTGCGAGAAAGTGAACCTCGGCTATATGAATCCTGATGATATAAACATAGCTAACTACGAAAACAAAGAGAACGAAGGGATTTTAGTCGTCCACAACGCGGGTGAAACATTATATAGATTATCAAGCGGATATATACCAACTATTCCAAAATATTAAGCCGGTAGAAATATACAGGCAAATACTATGCCAGCCAATCTAAACAATAAAAGCATCAACATCAAGGCTGTCGCAAAGAAGGCGTTGAAGGACGATAAACTGCTGGCTGAGCTACTTGATAATCTCTGGTCGAAGAACGAAACGATAAGGTATAATAGTCATAAGGTTCTCTTTTTTATAACAGAAGAACAACCACAAACCTTATATTCCAGTTGGGATTATTTTGTCAAATTTCTGGACAGTGATAACACTTACCACAAGCTCAGTGCAGTACTTCTCTTGGCAAATCTTACTAAGGTTGATAAAGACAACAAGTTCGAGAAAGTGTTTGACCGGTTCTATGGTCTGCTAAACGACAAGAGCTTTATCACGGCAGCATACCTTGCGGGTGCTTCAGGAAAAATTGTAAAGGCAAAACCAAAACTTCAAACAAGGATCACCAACAGACTTCTGGGTATAGACAAAACCCATCACGAGCAAGAACGCAAGGACTTAGTCAAAACATCTATCATAGAAGCTTTCCAAGAGTATTTCGACCAAACAAGGAACAAAAAAAGAATCATTGAATTCGTTAAGCAGCAGTTAAACTGCCATAGCCCAAAAACCAGAAAAACGGCAAAAGAATTCTTAAAACGATTGAATCAACCAATACCTAAAAACCGGTGATTAATTACAGTGCGGTTGTTATAATGTACCAATGCTGAGATTAAACAAATAATTACAGAAGGAGTAAAGTAAAATGGCAAAAGCAGATATTGGCCTGATTGGCCTTGCGGTAATGGGAGAAAACCTGATTCTGAACATGGAAAGCAAAGGCTTCACGGTGGCCTGCTTTAACCGCACCGTATCAAAAGTTGATGTTTTTATAAATGGCCGTGCACAGGGCAAAAATATCGCTGGCTGTCACTCTATCGAAGAGCTTGTCGAAAACCTGAATAAGCCTCGCAAGATTATGCTGATGGTAAAAGCCGGAAAGCCCGTTGATGATTTTATCGAGAAGCTCCTGCCATATCTGGAAGACGGTGACATTATCATCGACGGCGGCAATTCGCACTTTCCAGACACCATTCGCCGAACTGCATACGTCGAAAGCAAAGGTAAACTCTACATTGGTACCGGCGTATCCGGCGGCGAAGAGGGGGCGCTGCGAGGCCCATCGATTATGCCAGGCGGTTCCCCTGCTGCCTGGGAGTATGTAAAACCCCTCTTTCAGAAAATCGCAGCTAAGGCACCCGATGGCCAGCCTTGCTGTGAATGGATGGGCGAAAACGGAGCCGGCCACTTCGTTAAGATGACACACAACGGCATCGAATACGGCGATATGCAGATGATTTGCGAGACGTACCAGTTGATGAAAGACGGCGTGGGCATGACCAACCAGGAAATGCACGATTGTTTAGCAGAGTGGAACGAGGCTGAGCTTGGCTCGTATCTCATCGAGATAAGCCGTGACATTCTCGCTTACAAGGATAAGGAAGGAAACGAAGTCATAGACCTTATCCTGGATAAAGCCGGCCAGAAGGGAACGGGCAAATGGACCGCCATTGAGGCACTGAATCTCGGCCAGCCTTTGATGCTCATCGGCGAAGCTGTTTTCGCTCGCTGCCTCTCAGCGTTGAAAGATGAACGCGTTGCGGCATCGAAGATACTAAAAGGACCAAGAGCAAAATTTAGAGGTGACAGGAGTAAGTTCATCGAAGACCTCAGAGCCGCACTATATGCATCCAAGATTGTAAGCTACGCCCAGGGCTATCAACTGATGCGTGCTGCTGCCAAAGAGTACGACTGGAACCTCAACTATGGCGGTATTGCCTCGATTTGGCGCGGCGGCTGCATCATCCGTTCGGTCTTCCTCAACAAGATAAAAGAGGCCTTCGATAAAAAACGCAATTTGACTAATCTTTTGCTCGATCCGTTTTTCAAACGTGCTGTCCGTAAAGGCCAGGCTTCCTGGCGGCGGGTTGTTAATTCAGCAGTCAAGCTCGGCATACCGGTTCCCGCGATGAGTTCGGCACTGGCCTATTATGATGGCTATCGTGCTGCCTGTCTGCCGGCTAATTTATTGCAGGCCCAGCGTGACTATTTTGGCGCGCACACTTACGAGCGTGTTGATAAGCCGCGAGGCGAATTCTTCCATACGAACTGGACCGGCCACGGCGGCGATACTTCAGCATCGACGTATACTGTGTGATTGACCTTGTCATTCCGTACTTGATACGGAATCCAAGCAGTCATTGCGAGGGTGGCGTAGCAGGCCGTCACAATCTCTGTCACTCAAGTAATAGAGATTGCTTCGCGGAATTTATTCCTTCACTCCGTTCAGGACATGCTCTGAGCGAAGTGAAGGGTACGCAATGACAATAATCGATCAAGCTGTGACAGAGTACTACTCCTCCTTAAGGAGCATCATATCCTTTGTAAGAGTCACAGCGTCAAAAGCACCTGAAGCAAGGACCTTTACTTCGAAACCTCTTGGATATGAAGCTGGAGGACCTACTTTATCTGCAAACCAAAAATCGACTCTGTGGAAGCCTTTTTTTAGGTTGCACAGACCCTGACAGACTGGATCAGCAGCCCACTTGACAACATCAATGCCACCAATGCTGAGTCTGGAGGTGGCAACAGTTCCGCCAAATACAGCACTCGTATAAGAAAAATTTCTCCTATTTACAACTGTGAATCCATACTTACCTGGTTGTTTGGCTTCGTAATAAAATGAGAATTTCGCGACATAAAAAGAATCCCGGCCGATTTCAGAAGCTCGCTCTGGAAGTAGACAAATTCTTTCCAATGAAGAAAGGTCGCGTTTCCAGTAAGTCCTTATAACCGGTAGTTCCGGAATTTCCTTCCTATCTGGATCGATCTTAAAGATTTCCAAAAGCGCTGCGCCTGGTTCGTAAACGCTTTTCTGTTCTTGCTTTTCTCCTTCCAGAGGTTTTTGCTCAGAATCACTTTCTGCTTCGGCAGGACTTGGAGGAATATGAACTATTGAATCTTTGATTTTGGCGAGTATATCCAAAACTTTCGCATAAATTTTGATTTTCTTCGCTTCATCCAGCGACTGGCCAGCTTCAAGATAAGCTCCTAACATCTTAGCCTGTGCAAGAAAAGTTTCATTGGTAACAAGCACGCTGTGCAAATCCATAATTTCAAACAACAACTCCTCAGAGCTTTCTGGGCTGGCTTGTACGCATTCTGGATTTGCTGCGAACAATATAAAGACTAATGGGATAATTAAAACGATTTGTATAGCGCTAATTCTGGTTTGCTTTATGATATTCATAAGCTATACCCTTTCTATTTATTGATCTTCCGGTTCAATTGGCCTTTCTTTTCTCTTAATAATGTCTGGCTTTTTGGGCTCATTCACTTCACCTGTAGTTTCCTCTGGTGTGATAGTAGCATCGGGGATTTTGAAAATTGGTGCCGGTTTCGGTCGATTAACATCTGCCTCTTTTTCCTCCGGCTCAAGCGATTTTTCATCCTTTAGCCTTTTTAAACTCGAAGCATTTTGATCTATTATCACAGGACTATTAGGATCTCTTTGAAACTCGATGGGAACCTTTTTCTTTTGACCTGAATCGCCAAAGATTTTATTTATAAAAGGAATCCATAGCGGTGTTGTCATAAGCGCGGTAATTAACATAAAAACACCGGTTATCAGCGCAGCCTGGATTGTACGGTTTCGGTACCACCTTTCGCTCTCTGCTTTGTATTGAGCGGTAAGACCCTGTTTAGCGGAAGATAGTTGTGTCAATTTGACAGGATTAGCAACATCTTTAAGTTTTTCTATGTCGGGCCGAATTTTATTCAACCAATCTAAAAGTTTCGACCTAATACCACTTAGGACACCCGATACAGCAATCGGACTGAAACTGTATCGACTGACTTCAACCTTCAGATGCTCGCGAATAAGCTCCGTCAAATGGGGATCACGAAATGTCAATGGTTCTGACCTGTTTGCAATCTTCTCAAGTTCGGCCACTCCGAACCTAAGTCGGTTTTCATTTATGAATCCTAATTTTGGGTCTTTTATTATTAGTGGGCGGCCAAATTCATCTGAATGCTGACCTACGACTGTACGATATTTGGGCACTATTACATCCTCAGTAAGTGCTGGGTTGGTGTCAAAATAACCATCTACCTCAAGACGGACCCAATTCTCTAGTTCTTTATTACCTAATTCCTGAGCTAACCGAAGAGTTGACAGCAATAATTCATTCAAAGGTGCGGATGCTGCTGTTGTTATCAGGTCATTATACAATGATACTACTGACCCATTCATGATCAGAAACACCTTCCTTTAATTACCACCCAACGCAATTAACAAATGCTGCCACTTCAATTTACAAATTATAGCTTTTTTTACTCAAGCATAAAGTGTCTTTTAAGCGGTTTCTTTGTTGTTAAAGCTCGTCCCATTATATCTATGGGCATAGGAACTTTGCAGAGAATTTGATTAAAAGTTGCTGATAGTATTTGTAAGCATCAGGTACATTTGGTATTTTAGCAGGAGAAAAACCAAAGCCATAAGATAAAACTTAAAATGCTCTGGAGAAAAGATCATAAGTCATTTCGACCAAAGCGTCCCCAAGGAACGCAAAGTGAAGAAATCTATTCAAAAAGCAGATTTCTCGACTCGCCTTCCGGCTCGCTCGAAATGACATGTACCATGTTTTCTACAAAGCAAATTCAAAACAAGGAAAGATGTCATGTATAAGATTTTTATGCTAATCGTCCTGCCGCTTCTGGCAATCGCGTGGATAGCCTACGCGTTATGGATGCGTAAGGTCCGTGAAGAAGAAAAGAAAACAGGCAGACCAAAATCAGAACGTCTGCAAAAAACCAGAAGCGAAGTTACAGACTGGGCCAAAAAAATGGCGCAGTTCGAGCCGCCCACAAGAAAAAAGCAAGCTGACCAGACGATAGACGAGGGACGAGAGACGAAGGACGAGTGAAGATGTGAGGATTAAAAATGACTGCTGAATTTATGTCGGAAGAATTTCTCCTGCAAACCAAAACCGCTTGGACTCTTTACCACGAATACGCACAGAAGATGCCAATCTACGACTATCATTGTCACCTGCCGGCTGACCTGATTGCCGCCGACCATCGATTTGCCAACCTGACTCGGATATGGCTCTATGGTGACCACTACAAATGGCGGGCTATGAGAACAAACGGCGTAGCGGAAAAATACATCACCGGCGATGCAAGCGATTACGAAAAGTTCGAAAAATGGGCACAAACCGTCCCCTGCTGCCTCGGAAACCCGCTCTATCACTGGACTCATCTGGAGCTTAAACGTTACTTTGACATCAACAAGCCTTTAAACTCCGATACCGCAAGAGAAATCTATAACTCTGCCAGCGAGATGCTGCGAACGTCGGATTTTAGTGTCCGCAATATCCTCCGCAAGATGAATGTTAAACTTATTTGCACTACTGAAGGTCCGCTCGATTCGTTAGAGCACCACAAGAAAATCAGAGAAGATAGCTTTGAAATAAGGGTTCACGCAGCCTGGCGGCCGGATATTGCTATGGCCGTTGAAGACATATCAGTGGTGAACGTATTTATCGACAAGCTCGAAGAAATCTGCGACATGGAGATAAATAATTTCCGTTCATACCTTGAGGCAATCCGCTATCGCCATCACTTTTTCCATCAAAATGGGTGCAGGCTCTCAGACCACGGCCTTGAAACTGCATACGCCGAAGACTACACCGAAAAAGAAATTAAAACAATCTTTGGTAAGATCAAACGCGGAACAGAACTTGATGTCTCCGAGCGCCTTAAGTTCAAATCAGCGATGATGGTTGAATTTGCTCTGATGGATTACGAGGCCGGCTGGGTCCAGCAGCTTCATCTCGGCGCTCTTAGAAACAACAATACACGAATGCTCAAGACTCTCGGCCCGGATACCGGATACGATTCCATCGGCGATTTCGAGATAGCTAAGCCATTAGCCAAATTCCTCAACCGTCTGGATATCCAAAACAACCTGCCCAAAACCATCCTTTACAATCTCAATCCGAGAGATAACGCCCTAATGGCCACTATGATAGGCAACTTCCAGGATGGTTCCGCTCCCGGTAAAATTCAGTACGGCTCAGCCTGGTGGTTCCTCGACCAAAAGGACGGGATGCAAGAGCAGATGCGCGTGCTTTCAAATATGGGCCTGTTGAGCCGATTCGTAGGTATGCTGACCGACTCAAGAAGCTTTATGTCTTTTCCACGACATGAATATTTCCGCAGGATACTTTGTAATATCCTCGGAAGTGACGTCGAAGCGGGACTTATACCAAATGATTTAGAGCTGCTCGGCACAATGGTCGAAGACATCTGCTTTAACAATGCTAACAACTACTTTCCAATGGCACTGGATTAATACACGGCCATCCCCAAGCTGCGCTTGAGGCTGCCACACTTTCTGTGTCAGTTCTATTGGGTGGCAGCCTCAATCCGGCTTTAGACGGATTGGGGATGGTTTTTCATCATATTAAACATCTCTGCCTAAGGCTCTGAACATTGCTAACAAATTCTCAATCGGCGTATTACACTGAATATTGTGAATTGTATTAAAAATGTAGCCTTTCTTCCGGCTGAATATCTTGACACGTTCGGCGACCTGCTCAAACACTTCATCCGGAGTACCGAACGGTAGTGTCCGCTGAGTATCCACGCCGCCGCCCCAGAAGACAATTCTACCGCCATATTTTTCAACTAACAAATTCGGATCCATGCCCCTCGCTGAGGTCTGTATGGGAGTTAAAATATCAAAGCCGGCTTCGATGAAGCCTTCAATCAACGGCTCGCAGCCGCCACAGCAGTGCTTCATCGTCTTCCATTTCGTATTGGCGTGGATCCAGTCGTTGATTTTTTTACTGTATGGCAGATAAAGCTCTCTGTATCCTTCGGGCGAGCAAAATAGTGTATCCTGTGCTGCCAGGTCGGTGCCGTCCAGAGCCACAACGTGCACCTTATCGCCGACAGCCTGGTAAATCCGCTCAAGATTCTTAACTGCAATTTCAGCCTGACCTGCAAATACCTCTTTAATATATTCTCTTCGTGCGATAGTGCTTATGTACCATTCTTCAATGTCGCGAATCCCTTTCGGGTTTTTCATCCACGTTGCCGGCACAAGCGCTATGTCACCTAAGGCCATTCCCGAAAAGCCTGCTGCAATCGCCAGGTCCGTGTTTTCGTAAAGCTCATTTGCTTTTTGCTCGTAGTACTTCAGGTCTTCGTCACTGATTAACGAAAAATCCTCAAGATTATCCGCAGGATTCAATTTAGCATCATCAATAGGTTTCTGACGTATAATTGCATCAAAATAAAAGCCGTCTTGTGGCATCTTAGCTGAAGCCGGCACCGATTTGTCACCTTCCGGATACATTAAGATATCGCCGTTGGGTTCCGGGTCGGTGTTGAACTTGCCCGGTACCAGCACATTTGTGCCATCGAACGTTTGCCACGGTTTCCAGTCTGTGTTCGCAAAGCCGAACATGTTTTTGGGTGCCGGCAAATTGACGACATCCAGTCCGAGCGTCTCTCGCAGCCTGGCATCAACTTCTCCGAGCATTTGATAAGGCTCAATAACTTTGACAGGCTCGCCGGGTCTGGCCAGAGCAAGCGCCCGTCGCAGCTTTGCTACTACGCTGACCTGAATTCCTGTCCAGGATGTCCCGCCCATATCAACAGGAGTACGATCCACTTTTTCAAAGTTAAAAGCTTTAAGAACTCTTTCGCGTGAATTCATAATATTGTAGATATCCTCTCTTACTCAGTTTAATATACTCAAATTGAAAGATTCATTTTCAGATAACTGCCTTGCAAGCTCGGCGTAACCTTCACTCAACGGGTGACTGGCATCGCGATACATACTGCTGGGTAGTGCCTCAGGCATATAGCAAGGAATATTATTCTGCTTGAGCCAGGCCTCAATCTTTTTTTTCATCTGTCGGTAAATGTCGATGCTTCTTCCCTTCAATATATGCTCATTAAACGGGCCAACCAATACGAATACCCTGTTTCCTCTTTTTCTTAGAAACTGAACCGAGTGCTTAAAAAATCTCCACTGCAATGAATTCTCAATCGCTACCCATTGAATATCCTGTTTGGTTACACCTTTTTCGTACCAGGGAATATTTTCGTTTCCATTATAGTTATCAGAGGTCGGCAGTTGCAATGTAATATTTTTCAAAGGATTTTCATAAGGATGCTCTAAGGTCCACCTCGGCAGATCCAGATTCTCGAAATACGCTCTCTTCAAGTGGGACGTCCAGCTAAAGAAAGATATATAACGCTCAATCACTGACTTGATTCTCACAGATGAAGAAACTTTATAGCACGGAATATTCGGGATAAACTGCGGTACTAATTTGGGATGATTGAAATTGAATTCTTTTTCGATTTGTAAATCATGCTTTTCGGAGCTCATCCATAAGGGATTAAAATGCAAAATAATATCCTTGTCTGAAATGTCCCGGCTATAGTATTTGAGCAAACCTGCCAATGCCACCGGATGAATGCCGTCCACACCCATATTTACGAACATATCTCGGCCTGCAATCTTATTGAGATGGCCAGACAGAGTATTATTCTCAGACACGTAATGTCCCCATATAACCGAGTCCCCTATCACTAATGTTTTTTCCTCTGAGCAGGCCCATCGACAGTATCGACTATACAACCAGTAATCGTCGCTCAACTTATATGGTAAGCGATAGTCCGAACCAGGCTCGAATTTCTCGATATGTTTCCAGAGTTTAGGCACAAAATAGAATAGAGCCGAGATAACTACTGCAACAATGAACCATTCATATCCAGTTAAGCGCACACAGTTGGAACCAAAAGGAGCTTGATTCGTCGCCGTACCGGCGACAGCTAAACGTTTATGGGAACTCGAAATCACAATATATCCCTTTAATAAATGCTCAGAACTGCAAATAAATAAACGGCGCTTCGCTTGATTTGGCGAAGACAGCCAAATATATAATCATAGCAATAACAATTCCTACGCGCACAGCTCTTAATTCGAGGATCCATTTGATTCTCGATTCATAAGCAAACTGATAGAGCCAAACGGCAAAAATTAAGGTCAACGTCAGGATGGGACAATATGGATTTGCAAGTCCTGAGCTAAATATTCTTACTATAATTAGCCAAGCATCACTTATATTTTCCGCTCTGAAGAAAATCCATGCAAAGGTAATAAAGACAAACACGAAAAGCTGTTTCACCAATCTCGGCACCTTTTCTTTGTAAAACGATGTCCCTTCCAGCTCCCTTGTCAAGAATCGTCCTAAAGCGTGCACCGCGCCCCAAATCACAAACGTCCAGGCTGCGCCGTGCCACAAGCCCGAAATAATCATAGTCAGAAACATATTTCTATACGTTTTGAGCTTGCCGCGTCGGTTGCCTCCCAGAGGAATATAAACGTAATCCTTAAACCAGGATGATAAACTAATATGCCATCTTCGCCAGAAGTCGCCCAAGCCCGTCGCCAAATACGGATTATTAAAGTTCAGCATCAAACGTATACCCATCATACGAGCCAGGCCGCGCGCCATATCCGTGTAGCCGCTAAAGTCAAAATAAATCTGCCAGGAAAACAAAAAAGTCGCAAGAATCAAAGCCGGTGACTTAAACTGCTCAGGAGCAGCATAAACCTTATCGACATAAAGAGCCAGATAGTCCGCCAATGCAACCTTCTTGAAAAGCCCAACGACAAACAGAGAAAGTCCATCCGTGACATCATGGATCGATATCCTAGGCGTTGTGTGCAGTTGCGGTAATAAGTTCTTAGCCCTCTCGATAGGTCCGGCCAGCAATCGAGGAAAAAGAGAAACATAAGCTGCGTAAGCTATAAAGCTTTTTTCTCTTTCTATGTTGCCGCGATAGAAATCGATAGCGTAGCTCATGGATTGAAGCGTATAGAAAGACAATCCCACAGGCAAAATGATGCCCGGCTCAGCAATAGCATACGAAATGCCCAACGATGATAATAGAAAGTTTAAATTGTCGGTGACAAAACCGCCGTATTTGAAAAAGCCCAATAGAGCGAGATTGTTAAATATGCTGACAAGAAGCCATGCCTTGGTTCCCGCAGAGCGGGGGCCCTTCCTCCGGCTGCTTTTTTCCATTCTTACAACAACGATGTAATCAACCAGCGAAACATAAGCAATCAAAATCGGATACAGAGGATGGAAGCAACCATAAAAAAAGTAGGAAACAGCCAAAAGCCAGAACAATCTAAATCTTGTCCTTTTCAGGACAAGATAGATCGGATATACAATCAGGAAGAATAATACAAAGGACCAGGTATGAAATAACATTTAGCTCTCTTTTATTTAATCAAAACTCGAATGTGCTCTTCAACCGAGGCTGACATCACATCCAGATCGTAACCACCCTCAAGAACGGAAACAAGCCGACTTTCGCAGCACTTCTCTGCTATACTCTTGACTATCTGCGTTAACTGTGCAAATCCCTGCGGCGTAATATTCATCCCACCAAGCACGTCACCTTTACAGGCATCAAAGCCGGCGGAGATGAGCACAAAGTCAGGAGAAAACGAAAGGGCTGCAGGCTCAAGCTTTTCACGGAAGACCTTCAGATAATCATCATCTCCAGAGCCGGCCGGCAAGGGGACATTGATATTATAATTTAAACCTTTGCCGCTTCCTTTCTCTGCTTGCCTTCCGGTGCCTGGGTAGAAAGGATACTGGTGCACACTAAAGTATAATACGGTAGAGTCGTCATAAAACACCGCCTCAGTACCGTTGCCGTGGTGCACATCCCAATCCACAATGAGTACCTTCTGCAGGTTATATTTCTTCTGGAGGTATTTTGTGCCGATAGCAATATTATTAAAGATGCAGAATCCCATCGCCCGATCACTTAGCGCGTGGTGGCCCGGCGGACGGATCGCGCAAAAGGCGTTCGTGACCTTTTTTTGCATGACCGCATCAATAGCGGTGAGCACTCCTCCTGTGGCTATCAGTGCAACTTCATAAGATTTCTCTGATATCGGGGTGTCTAAAGAATCCAGATATGCTGTGCCATTTTTGCAACTGGTTTTGGCTCGCTCTATGTAATGTGAGGAATGAACAGTTTCAATCCATTCCATTTCGGCAGGCTCTGGTGTGAGCACAAACAATTCGGAATATAATCCACTTGCTTTTAATCTTTCAACAATTGCGACTAATCTCTGCGGCGATTCCGGATGGCCCGGCGTTGTTTTGTGCTCAAGATATATATCATCATAAACAAATCCGGTTTTTAATACTTGTGGTGAGCTTGTCCCTAAGGGACTTGTCGAATCCATTCGCATAGTATCCTCTTTTCCATCAGGGCTTGGAAGTGTAATCGCAGTGTTAAGTGCAGTTCTAACGCAACGAAAACCTATAATGTCACTCGCAAGGCAGGTGTCATTTAAGGATGGGTCACTTGCCCGATAGGACGATCGGCAAGCTTCAGCACTTAAATTCCATGCGCCGCCTCGCAGGACTTTTTCTTCTCCTTCTGCAGGGCCTTTGGGGTCTCTATCGGGACCTCGTTTATAGCTACTTTCCGAATAATAATCGTTACACCATTCTGCTACATTTCCGTGCATGTCGTAAAGTCCCCATGGATTAGGTTTCTTCTTTCCGACAAGATGCGTTTTTCCGGATGAGTTCTCAGCAAACCACGCGTATGTTTTTAGTTTTCGCACATCATTACCAAAACTATATCTTGTAGTGGTACCAGCCCGGCAGGCGTACTCCCATTCAGCCTCGGTAGGCAGCCTGAAACCATTTGCCTCGAAATTACACTGCCAGGTTTGCTCATCGTAGCAAGGCTCAAGTCCCTCCGCCCGCGAGCGGTCGTTGCAATAAAGAGCTGCATCGGTCCAGTTTATCCGCTCTAAGGGATTCCTCGGATTCTTAAAGTGAGATGGGTCGGGAAGCTGATATTTACGAAACTCTTCCTGCGCAACTTCGTATTTATCCATCCAAAACGCACTAATCCAAACCCTGTGTACAGGTTTTTCGTCAGCTGCTCCCTTATCATTTCCCATCTCGAACCAGCCCGCAGGGATTGCCACCATTTTTATGCCGGTCTTCGTCGTTATGACCTCCGGCTTATAAGAGGTATCTTCGGCTCTTCGGCAGCCGAAAAAGACCAGAAGACAGAAGACAGAGGACAGAGAACAGAAGGCGGAATATTTGATTTCAGACTTCAGACTTCTAACCTCTGACATAAGTCAAATTCTTTCCACTTATGCTTTAGTTTTGCTTGCTGGCCGTGGCTTGAAACGGCACCCAGTCGGGCTCTTTGTTATGGTTGCCGTCGGTAGTGACTTTTACCCATTTGCCGGACATATCACCGATGCAAATATTCCAGCCTGACGCCATACCGCCGACCTGTTGTCCACCTCGGAATGGGCCGTAGCTGAAAGCGATGTACTTGCCGTCCGGCGACAAATCAACGTGATAGACCTTATCTTTACGTGAGCATCTAACCAGTTCACGAATATTAAGAATCTGGGGCTCATTAGATACCACATCGAAGTCGCTTATACAAAGATTCCAGTCCGTTTCGCCCCATACCATTTTTTTGCCGTCAAGACTAAAATCGGGCCTACAACCTTTCACCCCCCACTTTGCAAAGTCGAAAACCCTTGTTCCATCGTATTCAAAAGTGATGATGGTATCGCTGTAACCCATACCTCCATCTACGGCAGCTACAAACCATCTCCCATCGGGTGACCAGCAAATAGCATAAAGATGATGCAGCTCTTTATTGGGGTGCTGCCTACGCAGACGGGTTTGCAAATCATAGATTAGAAGTTCTGAGGTGGCGTACTCTTTGGTGCTATAGCGCTCATACTCACTTTTTAGATAAGCGATGCTTTTGCTGTCAAAGCTCCAGCACGGCTGGCGGGCGTTTTCTGCTACTTTGACACGCTGAGTCCCATCAAGATTCATATAATAGACGCTTCGTACCTTATCTCTTCCTGTCCCCTCATCGACAACAAAGCTAATCTTCGTACCATCAGGTGAGACGTGAGGATACATTTCATCCAAATCCGGCGTGTTAGTAAGATTAACGGGATTGGAACCATCCGCGTTCATCAGGAACAGCTCCCAGTTTCGTTTTCCATCGGTTTGACGGTATGTTTCGTATATGATTTTAAACGGGATTTCTTCCAGCTTCAGCTCAGCTCGCGGCGAAGGAACCATTCCCGGCCCCTGCCTGCTTTGCCCTTGTGCATAGCAAAGAACGTTGCCGATTGAAAACAGGCTTAATATGAGTAGGAAAAGAAAAGTACTAAAACCTATACTAAGCAGTTCTCTTTTGATGTCGTATGGTTTTCTTCCCATATTATTTAGCCTTTCAAACGCTGCTGAAAATCAATATCAATAGAAATAAAAAAACTAATAATGCCCAATCATAGTATCTACAACTTTAGGCCTTGCCCAGTTCACCGATTCACAATGGGATTTTATATTATGAGTTAAAGACATACTAAAATCAATAGTCCTTGACGCACAAAGACTTATTTCAGAAGTGTTTGATAGCTTGAGCCTAAAGCAAGACGCTTGTCCGCGATGTGTTTGAATCGATTTTCAAATAGAACTTTACCCTGTGAATGGGCGATACAGGATTCGAACCTGTGGCCTCACGGGTGTGATCCGTGCGCTCTAACCAACTGAGCTAATCGCCCGCAGCTCACCTCTAATTAAACCGTTTCGGCCCAGGCCTGTCAAGCTTTCTTGTCACAACAGCTCTGTAGCAATAATGTTGACCTTTCCAAGCTTGACGCCCTTTAGACTCAATATATTTTCGCCGGTCTTATTGATTTCGCCAACCTGGCCTTTGAGCACGATTATCTCCATACAATCGTGAGCATCCAGGTGAATGTGTACAGAGCAAATCGTCTGTAATAGATGCGAATGCTGCATACCAACAAGCTCCTGCATTAGTTTTGTCGAGTGATGGTCGTATATCACAAACACCGCAGCGACCGCTTTAGATGACGGGTCGCTCAGACGCTCGCCGCTTAAACACTGACGTATCAAATCACGTATGGCCTCGGACCTGCTCGGATAACCCTGTTTGGTAATGAGCTTGTCGAAGCCGGAAAGCAGCTTCTTCTCTAACGACACGCCAATACGATCAACCTGCTCCATCTCCAACCTTTCTTAAAAAGATAACCCTGCGTAAAACATGAGGCTAAATATATCTGTCTTCTGTCATCTGTCCTCCGTCCTCTGCTTACTGGTTACATAGATTGCCTGTTCGGCAAACAGATTGGGCGCAAATTTCACCGGACTAAGATAATTCTTAACCAACGGTATTCTTTTTTCAACCTTAACGCCCAGCTTTT
>CAZRMQ010000040.1:0-2648 GCA_964601185.1 uncultured Pirellulales bacterium | reverse complement strand
CTAAGATAATTCTTAACCAACGGTATTCTTTTTTCAACCTTAACGCCCAGCTTTTTGCAAAACTTGTCGAAATCTTTCAGTGACAGAAAATGTGTGTTCGGCGAATTATGCCATCCGAAAGGAAGCCGCCTGGTCACAGGAGCTTTGCCTCGAAAGAAGAGTTGTACCCTGCTCCTCCAATAAGCAAAGTTGGGAAAGCTCACTATCACCTTTTTGCCGACTCGCAGGAGCTCCTTAAAAACTTTTTTGGGATTTTTTATTGTCTGCACTGTTTGCGACAGGATCACATAATCGAAGCTCTTGTCACCGTAATATCCCAGCCCCTGCTCGATATCCTGCTGTATAATCGGTATCCTTCGGCAGACGCAATCCAACACAAGCTCCTGGTCAAGCTCGATACCTTCAGCCTTTATATTTTTGTCACGCACAAGATTGGCCAGCAGCTCTCCGTCACCACAGCCGACGTCAAGCACAGCGCTGTTTGGCTCAATGAGAGATCCAATCAGCTCGTAATCTACGCGTGTCCTGTGTGCCTGCTCAAACTTGCTAAGCTGCCGCGTACTCCGTGCATAGCACGAACAGGTCTGCTGTGCTCCCTGCGGCCTGTAAGTAGCCTCCAAAAAGCAGCAGATGAATCTGCCCAGCACCTCAGGCTCTAATAAAAACGCATCGTGGCCGTAAGGCGAGGCAATATCACAGTAACTTACATCCTTCCTGTTTGCGGAAAGAGCTTCGACCATCGCCTTGGATTGCGCGGGCGTAAAAAGCCAGTCACTGGTAAAGCTGATTATAAGGAATCGTGACTTGGTATTAGCAAAGGCCTTGGTTAGTGATTCATAGTCTTTCTGCAGGTCGAAGTAATCCGCCGCCTTGGTTATATAAAGGTAGCTGTTGGCATCGAATCTTTCCACAAAGGCTTGTCCCTGGTAGTCCAGATACGTTTCAACAGCAAACTCGGAATTGAAATCATAACTGTACCGCTCGGCACTTCGCAGTTTCCGCCCGAATTTTTCCCGCATCCCCTGTTCTGAAAGGTAAGTTATGTGTCCAATCATTCGGGCGATTGCCAGACCTCGGTCCGGACCTTTTTCTCCGTGATATTGGCCGTCGGCGAAACTTGCATCCGCCAATATGGCGTTTCGACCAACCGCATCGAAAGCAACCGACTGTGCGCCGAGATGAGACGTTGTGGCGACGGCTATCGCCGACTTGACAAAATCAGGAAAGAAAATTGCCCACTGTAGAACCTGCATTCCACCAATAGAGCCTCCTATCACTGTCAGAAGTTTTTTGACTCCAAGTTTGTCAAGCAATAGCTTTTGAACCTTAACCATATCCGCGACAGTTATAATCGGGAAGTCTAAGCCGTAAGGCTTGCCAGTTTGTGGATTGATTGAAGACGGCCCGGTCGTCCCGCTGCAGCCGCCAAGAAAATTCGAGCAAATGACAAAATACTTGTTTGTGTCAATCCCCTTGCCGGGTCCGACCATATTATCCCACCAGCCAGGTTTTCTATCGTCAGGACTGTTGTAACCGGCGGCGTGTGCGTTGCCGCTAAGGGCGTGACATATCAAAATTGCATTGTCACCAGCTTCGTTAAGCTGGCCGTATGTCTCATAGGCCACATCAATCGGAGCTAATTTCTTGCCACACTCTAATTCCAAAGGCTCCTGCGGCTCCACCAACCTTATCGTATGGGTCTGTACAATAATACCAAGGCCGTTAGAAATCTTGGCTTTTTTACCAGCAGATTCCAGCCCTGTAGAATTTCTAACGGGACCAACCGAATTTTCCCTGTTATTTGCCATAGTCATGGTTAAGTATATTTAAAAATTAGTCAATGTAAAGGGAGATGATGGTGGACTATCGCCATAAGGGCGTATTTTCCGTTTGTACCATATTTAGCCCCGCAATTTATTGCGGGGTTGTGTTTAGATGCGGTTTTACCATTGGTTTAGGTATCTCTTTATAGTACCTCCAGCCGACGAAGGATTGCCTTTGTCCAGCGGGAGCTCCGTATCAGCGAGAAGATAAGCAATAATACAATCAGCAGCCAATAGCCGGTGAACCGCAAATAGTGAATGACCGCGGCGAATATGCCGTTATTCTGGGCGGCACACCACTTTACCAGCTCGGCGGGCGTATATATCGCTCCCATAACAATATTGCCAAAGAGATTTTGCCAAGGCAGCAGAAAAATAACCATAATCAGCGAGAGGAAAAATGCCCGGCAGATATGGTTTATGCCGCCGAGCCTGCCGATAAGCGAGACCTTGAAGCTGAATAGCAATGTAAGGCAATAGAGCACAGCCGCCAGGATAATTATAAAGTTACAAAAACGAATGACCCAGTTTAAATGCTTTATTTGTATGCTGAAGAAGCGCTTTTGTTGTGGTTTTTCTGCCTTTCCCGCTCCGGCTTCGGCCTTCGCCGAGACAAGTTCCCTGCTGTTGTTTGGATCATCAGCAACCACCTTCTCAGCAGCCTTTTTAATTGTATCTGTTCCTTCGACAGATTGTTTTGCCTCGTTCACATCCAGAGGTGCATCGGGCTTTTTTGCCCCCGCGTCTTCTTTCGAAGACAAGAGCGGGGGTGCGATTATGGGCTTACTGGAATCCGATACCATTCCAGAAAAAACAGTTTCCACA
>CAZRMQ010000039.1:12262-17417 GCA_964601185.1 uncultured Pirellulales bacterium | reverse complement strand
TGGTTAAATCTTCTGTTACATCCGGACGCTTCTGCACAAAGACCTTTTGGTCCTTCTTCCAGGGTGAAATCGCCAGGATAAGCTCCGCATTTGGTTCAGCTAATTCCTTTTGCCAGCGCTTAAGCCACACATCCCATTCGCTCTTGCACCAGAAATTATCGGCGACAAGCAATCCATCTAAATACAGTCGAGCCGTGTCACCGATGTACTCAAAACGCACCATAACATCACTGACTTTACTCCAGTCGATTTTACCTACCTTTATGCGATAAGCCTTGACTGCTCCTGCCGGTTTGAAGGGATAGTCCCTGTCCGCCGCCGGGATTTGGCTGGTCGGCTCACTGGTGACAGTAACTTGCGGCAAGGTCAGTGTCGGCAGCGCAAATACAGAGGCCCCCCTACGACCGGCAGAGACCAGTGTTTTACCGCCGACTGAGAGCGTCTGACTGATGGCCGGGTAGAAACGTACCCGCCCAGGTTCCTCCTGAACGGTGCGCAGAGACAGAGTCGATCCGCTATGCCACAACTCCGTGGGACAAATAACTAAATGCCGACGTCCGTCTAAATCGAGATTATAGGCGTTTAAGCTATCTTGCTGGGACAGCAGTTGTATCTCAATGCGTTTACCTTCTTTGGTTTGCAGTCCGATACGACGTGAACGCTGTGGGGTGATGAGCCAGGCGTTGCCTTTTTGCTGAACTTGACCGCCTCGAACCTGGGACTCTTGCACACCGGAGACACATAAATACGTATCAATCCCGTCCAGGCGTAACATTACCCATCGGATGACGTCTCCGTCCTGCCAGCGCATCAGCGGCTGTGCCGTAGCATAAACCAACATGGCGTCGGCTATGGGGACATTAATCGGAAATATGCCCAGACTCCTGGATGGGATCGTGATTGGCGTCTCTGGAAACACTAATTCATTATCCCCAAAGACAGCGGCAAACTGCACGTTCTTGCGGTCGGGCATATCCAAATAACGCTGGTAATTATTGAAGAATAGAAAGCCTTGTTTACCCCTTGAACGCAGAGCGTATCGTAGTTTCGTAGGATCATCTGCCTCCGGGCGTTCCTCAGGTAAAGAAGGTATCATTGGCGCCAAATCCTGACCAAAATCCCTTATGAACCAGTGCAATCGTTTTAGATGATAATAAGAAGCATTGGTTTTGCCGAATTCTCCGAGCGGTGCCTGAAAATCATAAGATACTAAAGGCATACCCCCTTCGACGAGCCGTCCGGTTACTCCGAGCGGTTGCGAGCCGCCATGGTACATATAATAGCCGATTATATTCGCTCCTTCGCCAAGGCGACAAAGGGACATGCCCTCGATGTCCTTCGGATCGAGGATAGGTCTGCGGGGCCACTTGTGATGCATACCACCACCCAGCTCCGCCGTGGAGTATGGATAGCGAGAGGGGTCATACCGCAGCCGTTCCTGTCGGATGCGGTTTGTCACCATATCGCTTGCTATATTCGTGTTAAGCACTAAGCTCACCAAATCTGAGAACAAAAGTTCCTTAAACGGCGGAAGCTGTTCCGTCCCCTCCGCCCAGAATGGATCGACGTATGAGCCTTGCACAGGCAGCACTTCATCCTTCGGCACCCATGCCCAGCCCCAGCCTGTCACCGAGTAGTAGGGAACGTCCATACCCAATTGGCGGGCGATTTCCTTGCATTTCAGGATATAAGGATCACCACCGGTACCGCCTACGTGGCCGAATTCGTTGTCAAATTGAATCCCTATAACAGGGCCGCCGTCCTTGTGATATAAATCCTTAATCTGTTCGGCTACGGCTGTGTACCATCGTTGGACCTGTTCAAAGTAGGCTGGGTCCATGCTACGTGGTTTGCATACTTTGCTGAGCCAATCTGGGAATCCACCGTTGCGGGCCTCGCCGTGACACCACGGACCGATACGCAGCCAGACCGGCATATTATGTTTTTGACATATTTCTAAAAATCTACGAAGATTGCGGTCACCCTGCCAATCATACTGGCCCTGGATTTCCTCATGGAAAATCCAGAACACATAAGTAGCAATGATTTCAATGCCGCCCGCTTTCATAGCCAGCACCGAATCCTCCCAATATTCGTGTGGCACACGGGTATAATGAATCTCACCCATCACCGGCAGCCACGGCTGGCCGTTACGAGTGCAATATAGAGAATTGACACTGTAATCTATTCCATCAGGGCCTGTTGGCGTTCCCATTCGCAAGTGCCCTTCAAGAATATTGGGCATCTTCGCGGCAGCTTTTATCTTCAGAATCTGAGAATCTGATTTCGGTTCGGCTTGGACACCCGCTGCCTTTTGTTCTCGAATCGCAATGATTAATACAAGCACTGCAAAAATGGAATAAAAACACTTTCTTATATCGATTGTCATAAAGATTCTCTCTGAAACAAAATCTATGGTAGAAGACCATCCCCAAGCTGCGCTTGGGGCTGCCACCCTTTATAATTTCATTGGGTGGCAGCCTCAATCCGACATGATGGCTTAACCAACATGGCGGATTGGGGATGGTTTGCCCCAGCTAAACATGTACCACGGAAAACGTGGGTCTAAATAAGAAAATATTTAGCCCCCGGTTTTACCGGGGGTTACTTTTATCCGCATTGTATCCTTAAAAAGCCCTTCAATATCCTCTAAAGCAATTTCTATCTTAGGATCAAACTTTTCAGAAGCTATGTAAGATAGTAAGCTATGCCGGAGCTGGCGGGCAGCCATTCTATCTTCCAAGTCATTGTAAATATCTATCGAACAGACCAAAATTTTTCCGGCACCGACCGATGCCTCGAAAAGCAGAGCCAGCTTTCGACAATTATTCCAGTCATCTATCGGCTGCAATATAGGCGCAATCCCCCGAGGTAATCCATCTATAATGAGCGGCTGACTATTATCGAGCAGATTCTGCCACTGCCAACTGGCATGACAATCGGTAGGGAACTTAGCCAGTGCGGCGTGGTTCGAATCGCACAAAATCCCCAACGTATGAACTTTGTTCTTTGGAAAAGTAATACGGTTCCAGAATATCGGCTGAAATGAGCCTACTGTGTCTCCAACAACTGAAGATGGAGGGAATAATAAAAGCACCTTACTTCCTGCCTCTAATTTGCTTTTAATCTGCTCATCGAGACCCATTGCTATATAAATGTCGCTGATATCCGAGGAAGGTAACGTTGCCGGGTATACCCAACAATCCCAGTCATTTGTATAAGGCAACCCAATGAGTTCAACTTCGAGATTAAGTTTGGCAGGCTCTTTGATGTCACTCAAACCATATTCAATACTGCCTACACGTGTCAAGCCTCCCATCAGCATAGCAGGAACTTTGAATTTACCTGTTTTGGTTTGAGTTCCATTATCTGTAGTAATAGTCCAGATCATTTCCACATTAGATAAATCTTTGGAACTATAGTTAGCAACATCGATGACAGCTTCAAAGTTGCTGTCTCCGGTAAATATACGCTTTTTCATTCGAGCCAGCGGCACGATGTCGTTACAGAATCGCCGGTACTGCTCCGGGCTACAATATCCTTTGGATTGCCATAGTGCATTCAAAACTCCCACCGGCGCGGTGCCCTGACCGGGGAAATCATGCAAATCGAGCAGTTGAAAGCCGGCGAAACCCGGTGTTCGCAAAGCCGTCTCTATCTCCTGTTTATATAAAAGGGTCTGGAATTTTCCACTTGCCATGAGGAACTTATGAGCAAGGTGTCTCATGCCGGCTTTGTTTAGCTTATCACGGAAGATTTCGATATTTTTCGCCTTTAGTACGCCGGTATAAAACTTATCTTCATCCAAATCGGGATACGCACACCATTGGCCGATCTCATGACCGACGACGGGGATGGGCCTAGCATTTACGTGCTCTCGATAATCGTCAAACGTCTGAGGCGGCCGGTTAAATTTCAACTTTTTCCAGTTATGCAGTCGGACGGCACTTTCGATTGAATATTGGTTTTCTTTGATTTGTGGCCAGCCGGCACCGGCAACATAGAACCTTCGATTATCTCTTTCTTTTAGGTTTTGCAGGAGTTGTCCGAGAAACTTATCTCGATTTTTCCCGCTGGGTTCATTGCTCGGTGAAAAGAAGCAAAATGATGGATGGTTGCCGTATGCCTTAATCATTCGGTCGATTTCTTCGTATATCCATTTGTCAAGGGCGGTACCGCTACCGAAACCGGCCCAGCATGAGCCTTCCACCTGCAGATAGAATCCTTCCTCATCCGCCGCGGCAAACGCCGCTTCCGGCGGACACCACGAATGAAAACGAAAGTGATTAAGTCCATAACTTTTCGCTATGCGAATAATCCGCTTCCATTCCTTGATGTCCGTTGGAGGATAACCATGCTGCGGGAAAATACAACATTCCAATGTCCCCCGCAGGAAAATTTTGCGGCCGTTAATGGTGAATTGCTTATCTTGAATACCCAGCTCCCTCATGCCGAACTGAACATGCTTTAAAGATTCTGCATCTTGCCCTTTTAGAGCTAAAGTTAAACTATACAAAGCCGGTTTGTATTCGTCCCACAACAAGCAGTCTCCCATATCATACTCAAAGGAGACGTTCCCCTTCTCTTTATTCCATTCTACGGGGACATTTTTCACCGGCGTCTGGTGCTTCTTATCTGTATTGGAACTTTCCGCTGATACAGTCAGGATACCCTTTCCTGCCCGGCCAGTCGAATTACCCAACTGAACATTTACATTGATTCGTTTATGAGTTACATCGCCCGCTGCCCCGACTTGCGTCGCCAGACGCAGGGGCATGGGATAGATTTGCGCATCATCTATCCAGATTTTAGAGTCGGCGGTAAGTTGAATTCTCCCTGTAATTCCATTCCAGTTGGATTGTGTCTGATCGGATATGCTGTGGGCATCTTTTCCTACAGGTATAACATAATCATTATCTACGCATATAGTCAGAATGTGCGTTTTTCTGGGTTTTATGAGATTCGATAAATCATACTCGTGCGGCGCACCAAGACTGTCACACGAGCCAGCCGATTGGCCGTCCACCCAAACAGTGGTCTTCCAGTGCGGACGCTCTAAGTACAATACAATTCGCTCATCTTTCCAGTTCTTGGGAATTTTCACTTCGTGTTGATACCATGCCTTGCCGACGTAATGCCGGTCGGGTGTCAGCCA
>CAZRMQ010000039.1:0-12162 GCA_964601185.1 uncultured Pirellulales bacterium | reverse complement strand
TCACTTCGTGTTGATACCATGCCTTGCCGACGTAATGCCGGTCGGGTGTCAGCCAAAACGGGCACTTAAAATCGTCAGACTGAATATATTCCGTGAAGCGCGGATCGCTTAACAGTTTCATGCCGATTCTGCTGGTCCATTGAGTCTTAGCGGATGGCTTATCTCCAAACGATTGCTCCTGCAATGAGCCAGGCAGAGTAATTTGCTCTGGCAGTTCTTGTTGGTACCACTGTTCGTTAATTCCAACGTTATCTCGATCCAGCTTAAAATTCCATTGACCGGAAAGGTCAATTTCTTCAATTCCGAATGCAATACAAACGGGAACTAACAAAAAAATGAAACATACAAATATTTGCCGCATAACATATACTCCACAATTTCACTCAAATATGAACGAATCGTAATCTGCGTAACCAGTTTTTTGCTCAGCACTTGTTGCCAGACAGAACAATCCAACCTTGGCACCGATCCATTTGCCAGGCTGGGCTGTGAACAGCTCACCAATTGAAGTAAATTCTTCTCCGTCGCTACTGTAGCTGAAACTACAGGTAGCTCCTTTGCTTATCTTAACTCTAAGCAATAAAGAATCGCTTTTACAATCGACATTAGCTTCCTCAGTTTCTCTACCACCACTGTTTGCATCCCCGCAGAACACTTTTATCAAGTGATAATCGTCTAACTTCTTCTCAACTGCCAAATATGAATATGACTGGCCCATAATAAGCAAACCTGATATTTGGCCTTCGCCGAGTTTGCTAAAATCAAGCCTTGCCGTGACAGTGAATTCAGGAGCAGGGAATTTCTGAAGAATCAAATTCGGAACCGGCCACAAATTGACCTCATTATCCGGGACTGGAACAGAGAATAATCGCATCCAGCCCGGTCTGTCAGTCAGTGACATCCAATCTTCTTTTGGATTTGCGTGCCACTGCCATTGTAGGCCAAGTTCTTTTGAGTTGAACTCATCGCTTGTCTGTGGAACTTCAACTGGCCATGCTTTGTCGACATTAGGCTTTTTGTATTCGGCTACCGGTTCGCCGATGCCATTACTATCTAAGTCGACGCCCATCAGCGGCCAGTCATCGACCCATTGCACCGGATTCAAGTGAACGACACGGCCGTATGCTCCACGATCCTGGAAGTGCAGGAACCAGCTTTCGCCGTTCTCAAGCTCTACCCAACCGCCTTGATGCGGGCCGTTTATGTTGGTCGAACCCTGCTCCAGCACTTTCTTTACCTCGTATGGCCCAAAGACATTCTTCGACCGCAGCGCTAATTGCCATCCCTGCTTCACGCCGCCCGCTGGGGCAAGGATATAGTAGAAACCATTGCGCTTATAGAATTTGGGCCCTTCAATAGTTGGCTGGACTCCATTTCGTCCATCGAAAACAAGCGTCCCCTCATCCAGCAGCTTCGTGCCATCCGGGCTCATCCGTTTAACGGTTAGGATACTCTTGATACCGGCTCGGCTGTTGGCCCAGGCGTGCACGAGGTAAGCATTACCGTCATCGTCCCAAAGCGGACAGGTGTCTATCAGGCCCTTACCTTTCTGGACCAGATGTAGTGACTCCCACGGCCCGGCGGGATTCCTGGCCTTTGTCATAAAGATGCCGGCGTCGGGGTCGCCGTAAAAAATCCAGAACAATCCGTTATGATAACGGATAGATGGTGCCCACACACCGTTGCCATGCTGCGGAACGTCGAAACGCTCGTCATCGAAACGTTCGATAGCGTGGCCGATGATTTTCCAGTTGACCAGGTCTTTGGAGTGCAGAATCGGCAGACCCGGTACACAGTTGAAGCTGGAGGCGGTCATATAGAAATCACCTCCCACACGGATAACATCGGGATCGGAGTAATCTGCGAAAATCACAGGATTTTTGTATGTACTATCTTCGTTGTTCGGATTCCATACTAAACTTTCATTCACATTCGCTACCTCCGCGCAGCAAACTATTTGGCAGAGCATGAATGACGTTATCAGCACAAACGTTATATTCAATCTCAATTGAGTCAATCGTATATTACTTCTCATATAATTTACCTTTATTCATTTCGCCCTGCACCACTCGACTTGGGCCATTAACAATGGTTCTATGGCCGAACACCAAGGTAATAACTTGTCATAGGATAATGAGCGTAGCCCATCGACCGGTGGGTAACATCATTACGGTATAGAGGGTCCTGCATCAGGCATACTCGACGATCCACAGCCGGGATGACGGTGCTATAGATACGAAGCTCGCCATTTCTATAGGTAACGATCTCATCGCGCCAGTCGCCTGTTATATCAGCTATTTGCTGCACGAAGCCTGCTATGTCACTCAATTTTTCACCCTTCCACTTGGAAACGTTTCTTCTGTCGCAGATTTCCCGCAGAAGGTCAGCATCCCACCAAACCAGGAAATTCTGGGGCGGGGTCGGCTCATTCAGTTTTTGGCCCTTAGCTGAGTAAAAATGCTTTTCACCAGCACATTCCATGCCAGGATAAGTCGGATCGATGTCACCTGCTATAGCATGTCCGAGCTCGTTGTCCTGATTAGCTTCTGCAATACCAAAGATGAGATTGCCGGTGCGTGCATCCCACAGGCTGGCGCCGTTATGAGGATGTGGGTCCTCAAAAGTATACCAGATTTCCAGACCGGGACGTTCCGGATCAATATCACCCAGATAGAACCTATCTCCATGTCCATAGCCGGTGCTCCACATGGTCCGGCCATCGTTGTCGATTGCGATAGAACCGTTTAGAATCTCGTCGCAACCGTCACCGTCAATGTCACCTGTTTTAATGCTGTGCTGACCCTGTCCGTGGTACAAAAAAGGTGCTCTCTCGTTGGTCCACCGCCAGACTTTTTGGAGCTTTTTATCCTTCAACACCCAGGCGTCGACCTTCATCAAACCATAAGTGCCGCGGACAGCCAACACAGCGGGGGTCTTACCGTCCAGATATGCCACACCCATCATATGCCGGCTCGCACGGTTGCCCCTGTTGTCCCCCCAATCCCGGACCCTGCCGCGTTCAATCCAGTCCACCTTATCGATTTCTTTGCCGGTCTGGCCGTCATATACAGTCAGATACTCCGGACCCTCCAGTATAAATCCTTTGCCGCCGTCGAAAGCCTCCTCCTGAGTTGCCGCGTAAGGCGCGGTCTTTAAGCACACCTCGGCCTTATTGTCGCCATCAAGATCGCGGACTACCATCGGCGAAAACCATATTCCTTGATTAATGTTCCAGCCCAAATCGATGCGCCACATAAACTGGCCGGTTTTTCCGTTGTAAGCCTCAATCTTGTAGGTGTCACGACTCGGACGAATCCTGCCCGGATCAACACTGCCTGATGGGTGCTTGACAACAAAATCATACGTTCCGTCACCATCCAGGTCACCAATACCAACCCTGTCGATACTTCGAACATCTTCCCTCAGCTTGATCGCTTTATACTGTTCTACCGGTGTATTTGCCGGCAGCTCAGCTTTCTCATCCGTCAAAGCGGACTCTTTACCATCTAAGACCGGCTTAACAAACCATGTGTTCGCCTGGTCTAAAGGCGGATCATTATCCACAAAGTCCGTGGTTTTTGTGATAGGTTCTGGATTCAGCTTGACAGGCTCAGCATCTGCTGTCGAACGATAGACATTAAAAGCTATATTTTCGGGGTCGGTCTTGAGCAAACGCCAACCTAAGTAAACCCCGTTAGAAATCTTGTCTCTTTGCAGTTCGTTTCCACCCACTGTGGAATTTCTAACGGAGTAAACTTTACCACTTTCTATCGGTACAGCCAGCATTCCACGATTGAGTTTCTCTTCAACGCGCTCTTCAGCCCAGCCCAATATTGCATTCGGATCATACAGCGGGTCCACCGTGTAAAAGCCCAGATTCGGTAGGATATCACCCACATTAAGCGTTCCGCCCGAGACAAACTGCCTTGACCCTGTTTGATTCTGTGCATCCGCCAAAGACCCACTAAGGGACGGGCACGCAAATATACAAAACAAAAATACTCTAAATACATCTTTTGCGACCATAATTGATTATCTCCTATTCTACACACTCATTAAAGGCAATTCCTTTATCCCAATAAATCGGGATCAAAGATTTTTATGCTCCACGCTTTCGATTTGTGTATCCGGCACCGGCTTACATTGATGGGTTTTAAAATCCTTGACATTTTTCAAAATAAAAGTCGGTACATCGGGGGTGTGCTTGGCTTTTACATTGTTGAAATCGGCATCCTTTACGTCGTCAAGAATAAATGCCGGACGAAAATCTTCCTTAATAAAACTTACCTCAACGTTATTTAGCTCAATTCCTTTTACATGACGGATAAAAAAGCCATATGCTGGAATCTCACCAAACATCCTCGGATCCGGGTATCCGGTTTCAAGTTCGGGAACTTCAACCACAGCTTGCTCCTTCGGTGCTCCTCCTTTAACCAGTATCCTAATATTACTCAGCTTGACATCTTCAATATCGTGACCGGGAATACCCATAATAAGCGAGCCATAACGAGGTTCTGCATTGTATACAACGATATTACTGATGTTTACCCGGCGAAGTTTGCCCACGGGCACCCCTTCCGGCCCGCGCATGCGCCTGCCCAGACGCAGGAAAAACGGTGAATTCGTAATGTCACGCATAGTGATATTAGTAATAGTGACATCCTCAAGCAAACCCCCGTCAACCGTCTCAAGCGCAAAGCCGCGACAGCGTTCGAAAACACAGTTGGAAATAGTGATATTTTTAAAGCCGCCGTTGGACTCGGTGCCGAACTTGATGCGTCCTGTAACACCGCCACGATCCGGCGCCTGCTGTTGCGTACGCTTGAAGGTACCATCCAGGAACGTTCCCTCATCGTAGCCGGCGACCTGACAGTTGGTTATCGTCACATTTTCCGTTGCCCTTGCATAGCCAAGTGCGAAAGAGCTCTTCAGAACAATCGCATCGTCATTCGGTGAATTGATAGTGCAATTGGAGATTCGGACATTGAGACAGCAGTCGATGTTAATTCCGTCACGGTTGGTATCAATCTTAACATTGTCAATCGTGAAGTTATCCACACCTGTCGGCAGTATACAGAAATGACCTCCCATTAGAAACGTGACATCACGAATAATAACATTTCGACAAAGTTTCAGTGCAATTGCTTTGTTGCCTGCTCCCTTATCATCCGGCTTGTCCCATTTGCCCAGGCCTTTGCCATGTATCAAGCCCGGACCGAGGATAGAGATATTCTCGAGTCCCTCGCCCCAGATCAGGCTGTCATGCCAATGGCTATGACCGAAGTCCTGGTACTTGTGCTCATCTCCCCACGGATTCGGCTCAGCAGGGTCATATCCGGCTTCTGCGGTAGGCTCAGCCGCTAATATCGTCGCACCATGATCGAGGTAAAGTCCGACATTGCTCTTTAAATGAATCGAAAAACACAAGTAGGTGCCGGCAGGAAAATGTACTGTGCCGCCACCTGCTGCGGATGCCGCCTCAATAGCTTTATTAACCGCCGGCGTATCGAGTGTCTTGCCATCACCTATGGCTCCATATTCTTTAACATCGAAAACTTTGGCATCAACCTGCGCAACTGCAAGGAATTGTGTGATGGCCAAAATAAGACAAATCATCAGGACTCGTTTTGACATGATTTCTGCTCCCTTTTCAAAATCTGAATGTTTTATTTCACCGTGACGTCCCAGACCTTTGAACGACGAGATTTGCCGTTCGGCCCTTTAATATCAAGCACTACAACAAAGCTGCCTGGTTTTTGATACTGATGGAGCGGATGTTGTTCGGTCAATGTTGTACCGTCGCCGAAGTCCCATTTCCAGGATGTTATATTACCGTATGACAAATCCTTGAACGCCACCAACCGGCGATCCATATCCAATACTTTAAAAGACCACTGGGCTTCGATAGGTTTACGGTACTTCTTCTCAAGCGGCATCAACTGAAACGCACACAAATGCGAAGCATTACCATACATTTTATGTTTTCGCGAGAGATTCCAAAAGCCATTATTTCTCCCTCTGCTATTGACATCATCATAATCAATGACCGCCCAGCACAGGCCGATGATCTTATTTTCCCAGAGTACGGATTCCACAGCACGGGCCGGCCCTTCGGGGCCAGCGTAATCAAAAGGCGTTATCCAGAATTCGAGAATGAGTCTGCCGGATTCACCAGGCTTGAAATTGAAGTCGCAGGTGGCATTTGCAAAAGGCAGCTCCTTTATCCATGGCTGGACACCCCATGCTAAGGTCCAGTCTTTGCCTTCAGCCGGCGTAAAGATATGATAGTTTTGCGCATGCACACCGTGGATAGCCCAGTTGGCTTCCTCGTCACTGATTCGCTCATCTTTAGCGGCTGCGGCTCCAACCTCTTCAGGAATCCACATTTCACGATGTCCCTTGTCAATCAGAGGACCACCTGATGCATCGGCATCCACGACAACCTCAAAAGTATCGTTATGCAAACCGGGAAGTGAAAAGTCCCAGTAGTTGTCGTACGCCTCATATAAAAAATACAAGCGGTTCAGGCCTTTAACCCACCCAACGCGCACACGGACATCCAAATTATTCGGATCTGATCTGGCGTGCCTGCCGTTATCATCCACAAGCTGGTCCGTGCCAATTATATAGTCGTCCGGAACCATGGCCCAGTCATCAGCCTTGCCGTCTATCCGCGGAATCATGTTTGCAGGGAATTGGAAGACTTTAAAAGTAACATCTCTGCGTTCCAGGGCTGCCGCAGGGTAACACACGAATGCTATAAGTATATTGATGATTATCTTTTTATATGTGAACATTTAGTCCTCCAGTACAACTGTAATGGTTCACTCTGCGCCGATAACGATAAATTTCGTTCCATAAGGTTCTAATTCCAGTGTCAGGTGTACAACCGTCTGCTCCGAGGAAGCACTGGCTAAAGGCTTGATGTCTCCCGTTGTCGGATCCCAGACTTGCATCTGGCCGCTTCCAGCTAAGGTCGCTTTGCAAGATTGCTTTTCCTGGCTTTCATTGAAAAACATATAAAACTCAGCATCACGCCAGCGGCGGTGAGTATATTTAACTGCGGGGCAGCTCCGATCCAGCATGACAGACGGCGTTGGTAAGGCTTTCAATACCTCATCAGTGAGTTTGCCGGACGGCTCGTGCAGGGCCCAGCTCAAATCGCCCGGCGCATCAGCCTTGAAGAATGTCTTTTCCACTACCATAGAAGGCTGACTTGCCATGAAAACTGCACAGCCGCCAGCTTTTACAAATTCCTGCAAACGGTTTAAAGCCGCCTTCGACATCGCGATCGTAGATGGAACAATCACGGCGCGATATCTCTGGCCGCTAAGGTTTACAAGGTCACTTCCTTCGAGCTTTAGAAGTTCCCCAATCGAGCGGTCATCCACGACGTCGAAGTCGCGCTGATGTTCCAGTAACTGCTGCATGATAGATAAGGTGCTGTCGTTGGCCTCTTTGTCACCGAGCCATATACTCATGGTAGGATAATATAGCGCAATTGCGGCAGTGGGACGTCCCTGGGACAGGATATAACAAGCCCTATTTAAATAGCGGGCCACCTGTGGAAACTCTTCGGTTGCCAGCCATCCTCTCATGCCGCTGCGTCCTTTGGATGATGCCGGTACGAACATCACCTCGACCATGTTTATGCCGCGGACGAGTTGGTGGTTGAGCACCCACTTGGCCTGCTCGACGCTCGGGGCAGGTTTATATGCTGCAAAACTTTCGGTAAATGCACGAGGTCTGCCGAAAAGATGAGCTGACGATGATGCATATTTGGGGTAGTCCGATACTTTGCCCGGCCAAATCTGATCCCAGATCGCGTCTATCCCCGGCATCTGTACATACCGCATACACCTGAAAAAATCTCCTTCAGAACGAACCAGGTCCAACATCTTATCTTCATGATTGAGATGAACCAGGTATTGGAGGTCATGTTCCGCGCACCATTTAGCCTGCACACCGAAGAAGTTTTCGCCAAACATGTCCGACCAGACGTCCCAGTAATCGGCCTTTGCTCTCTTCTGCTGTTCCGTCAAATCGCTCCGCGAAAAGAAAAAAGCTACATACGGTCTTACATCGTAGCCCTTACGCTGCTTGAACTCAGCGAAGATTTTAGGCGTCCACGGAATACCACGAATGCTATAATCCGGCTCGTCGCCTCTAAAGCCCAAAACCGTCTTGCCGAATTCTTCGCCGACGTATTTCTTGTATTGCTCATGAGTGAACTTAATAAACTGCTGCGTTGCTGCCGGATCCAGATAATCGCAGAGTGAATTGCTGGTATCTTTGCCTCGTTTGGGATTATTAACGGCTCGTGTGGGTGAGGAGCGGAACTGGTGTTCAACAAGAAGCACCTGCCAATCGCCCTGCGGCGCTGTCCAATTAAGTTCGCCTGAGCTTATATCGAGAACCTGATTGGTATTATCTGCCCGGTTTAACGCAACTACGCTCACTGTCTCGGGCGAAAGTTTGCGAGAAAGTGTCTGGCCGGAAGCAACCTCGATGCGACCAGCGAGAACCAGGGCCTGCATTCGCAGGTCGGGACTTTCTTTAGAGAACTTTCCTCCGGCGAATCCACTTGGATATTTGCCTTCGTCAACCAGCCAGACTTTCATTTCGCGGATACGGGCCTGCTCCACCGCGACTTTCACCATCTCGAACCATCCTGTGGTCAGATACTCCATATCATAGCCCGGTTCAAGCGTGACAGCCCTAACGCCCTTTGCCTTAAACGTATCTAAATCACGAGTAATAACTTCCTCGGTAACAGGCCCATCCCAGCCCCAATAAAAAGTCATACTGTATTCAGCCGGAGGTTCCTTAAAATTGGAAGCCACTTCTGCAACACTCGGATCAGAAATTTGCTGTGAGGCTCTTTCCATAGATATCACTGATCCTTCGACCAAGCTCAGGACGGGCTTGATTGGGAGTATTCCCAACACAAAAACCAAAAATAGAGTTTTCAAACAGTTTCTCATTTGTTTACTCCTACCTACTAACCGATTTCTTTTGACTAACTACATGATTTCAGTTCACACTCTTAATTTCGACCGTTGCTTCCTTAAGCCCATCCGCACGCGCTGTCAGCCGTATCCTTCCCGGCTTATGAGTAGACTGCAGGATCACAAGGCACAGCCCGTTAAATGCTTTGCGTCTATCGGCCTTGAACGAGTCATGGTCAACAGGATTTCCGTTATCAACACCGATGAGACGTCCTTCACCTTCGATTTTAAAATGCACGAGGTTATCAGCGGTGGGGACAACTATACCAACAGCGTCAACAACCTCAACCGTTATGTGGACAATATCCCGTTTGTCAGCGGCAATTGTGTCACGATCGACACTTAGTCGGATCGCGGAAGGCTCGCCAGTGGTTTGAACTTCATTAACACAGACCTCTTTGCCACCCCTTCTTCCGACTGCTTTCAGCACGCCCGGTTCATAAGGGACATCCCACGACAGGTGCAGGTCGGCAGTGGTACCATTCACCGGAGGCTTGGCGTATCGATACCAGCTACCAGCATTGCCAGGCCGAGGAAATTCAAGACGTTTCTCGCCATAGGACTTACCGTTAAGAAAGATCTCGATAGCGTCACAGTTACTATAGCAGAGAACAGGAATGACCTGTCCCTCTCTGCCGGGCCAGTTCCAATGCGGAAACAGGTGAATCATCGGCTCATCTGTCCATTGGCTCTGGTAAAAGTAGAAGCTATCCTTAGGGAAACCACAAAGGTCGAGAACGCCAGAACTGGCATTTTTGCCGGGCCAGCGTGACTCGCCGAGGTAGTCGATACCAGTCCACATAAAATCGCCGATGACGTAATCGCGTGTTGAAACAAACTTCCAAATTTGCTCAGCCCGAATCATGCCAGAAGTATAGTTGGGCCTGACGATATTTGGATCTCTGCCAAGCGAGTATCCGCCGCGAACTCCGTATACCGAAACACTCTCGGTACCGACAAATTTCCAGTTCGGATGCGCATGACGGTCAATACTGTAATATAGCTCACGGCGCTCATGCCAGCGGTCAACGTAATTGTAACCGACTATATCGAGCAGCTCAAGAAACTCAAGGGTTGTGGAGCCGCCGTCGGCAGCGATGTTATCGCAACCCTGCGTGACCGGACGTGTAGGCTCTTCTCGGTGACATATCTCGACCAGCTTTCTCAGCACCTCATGACCTCCCTGGCGAGGCTGCTCTCTGACTTCATTACCAACGCTCCACATAACCACCGACGGGTGGTTGCGATCACGATGGAGCATCGCAACCAGGTCACGTTCTGACCACTCGTCAAAATACTTATTATATCCATGTGTGGTCTTGCCTATTTGCCATTCGTCAAAAGCTTCATCCATGACGAGAAAACCCATACGGTCGCACAGATCAAGAAATTCCGGCGCCGGGGGATTGTGAGCGGTGCGGATGGCATTACAGCCCATCTTCCTGAGTATTCGCAGCCGACGTTCCCAGACGCCCAGCGGCACGGCTGCGCCCACACAACCGCCGTCGTGGTGCAGACAAACACCGTTCATCTTGACCCGCTCTCCGTTGAGCAGGAATCCACGGTCAACATCGTATTCTATCCTGCGAATCCCGAAGGCAGTATTGACCTCGTCCAGAGGTTTCCCGTCCCCGAGAACTACCGAGCGCAGCTTGTAAAGCACAGGCTTTTCTATCGACCAAAGGTTGGGTGAGTTGACCTGCATCTGTTGTTGAAGTTCGGTTTGCTCTCCGGCGTTCAGCTCAAAGTCTGATTCAACGCTAGTTAATTCTTTACCATCGATATCTATAATAATCGAGCGCAATATCCCCTTCACTAAGGTTGTTCCCTCGTTTTCGAAGCGCGTGCAGATGGCTACGGTTGCCGATTCAGCACTAACCTGTGGTGTGGTGACATAGACTCCCCAATGACCCACATGAATCGGGTCCGTGACAACCAGCCGAACATGGCGATAAATGCCGGAACCAGTGTACCAGCGAGAGTTGGGCTGATGGGAATTATCCACGCGTACAGCAATGACATTCTCGCCATCTACCAAATAAGGTGTTAGGTCGTAATGAAAGCTTAAATAGCCGAAAGGCCGCTTGCCGAGGTATTGCCCATTTATCCAGACGGTGCTATTCTCATAAACGCCGTCGAACTCAATCCAAACGCGTCGGCCTCTCATATTTTCGGTTAAATTAAAATGCTTTCGGTACCAGCCGATGCCGGTGGGGACATAGCCGCCCGCGCCTCCGGTCGGGGCTTCCTGCCGGAAACCGCCGGACTCAGGTTCAACGCTCCAATCATGCGGCAGGTCCAATTCACGCCACCCACTATCATCGAAGGCCACCTGCTCAGCGTCTTGTACATCACCCAACTCAAACTTCCAACCAAAATCCATTGATAGCACCCGCCGACTTTGCCCATTCACCAAAGCCGAAGGCCATGAACAACATGCCAGGGTGATAATTATTAGACCGGTTAAAATAGGCTTCCTCATTTCAATTTATTCCTTCCTAATCTGCTCAAATTAACAAACCGCTCCGATGATCCTATTGCACACATTAATCTGGAGGGCTCTATGGAAAAACGGCAGGAAAAGAACACGGCTGAACTTCGATTTCAATCGACGCTTTCTCAAGTCCCTCCGCATACGCTGTTAACCGGATTCTGCCCGACTCGCGCGTCGACTGGAGGATGGCCAAGCACCGGCCGTGATAAACTTTGTGTACTCTATCCTTGTAATCCTCAAGACTGTTGAGATCGCCATTCTCTATGCCAAGAATCTCACCCGGACCATCAAGCTCGAATGTCAGTTCGTACTGAGCGTCCGGTACACGTACGCCCTGGTCGTCAACAATCTGAACTTCTATGTGGCAGATATCCTTGCCGTCCCCACGAAGCTGAGTCACATCGGGCAACAATTTAATTTGGCTTGAAGGTCCAGCCGTTCTCAATACGTACTCGCAAACGGCTGTATCGTTTCCTTCGACACGGCTCAGGACAGGTTTACCACCCACAGCCTTAAGAACACCTGCCTCGTATGGGACTTTCCAGCTCAACAGACCCTGGACTGCCTCCGAAAGGCGCTTGGTTCCAATGGGCTTGTCGTTGAGCGTTATACCCATCCTGAATAGAAAGTCGGTGTCACGCTCTAATGATTTGAAAGTTC
>CAZRMQ010000038.1:0-17574 GCA_964601185.1 uncultured Pirellulales bacterium | reverse complement strand
CACGGTCGAGGTAGTCATTGACACCGCTGGCGACATCAACAATCAAAGGAACCTGGACTCGGATAAGGTTAAGCTCTTTGCAGAGATTCTGCTCGATGTAGTCTTTAACCGCATAGATTGCAATTTGCGTTTCCTTCGGCGACAGCAAAGAGCTGTAATCCTGCGGCAGGATTTTCTCCAACTCATTATAGTCACCGATTCCCGGACCGGCTAAGTCTGCTTTCTTGTCTGACATTGGGTTGCCTCCTAAAATCTTATCAATAGAACAATTGGTGGGGCAAGCCCCACCCCACTCGGCTAAATATCTTAAATATACTCAATAGTTGCCGGTGGCTTCGGTGTCAAATCATATAAACAGCGGCTAACATCTTTTAACTCGTTGACGAGGCGCTCACAGATGCGGTTAAGCTTTTTCCAGGGAAGTTCAGTTGCAGTTGCATTTCTGGCATCGGTACTTTCGACACAACGCACGACAATTATCTGGCCGAACTCGCGTTTATTGTTACGAATACCGGTCGCACGGTCGTTAAGTAAGGCAGCCAAATACTGAAATGCGCCGCTGTCGGCAAGCTCTTCCTCGACGATAGCTGTCGCTTTGCGTACAGTAGCCAATCGCTCGCGTGTGACTTCGCCGACAATTCGAGTCGCTAAAGCCGGGCCTGGAAATGGTATGCGATGGGTAATCTCCTTGGGTAAATCCAGGAATTCACAGACCTCGCGGACACCATCTTTTCGCAAAGTTTTAAGCGGTTCAATGATTGAGTAACCATAAGCTTTTTCTGGATCGATGCCGATTTGAGCGAGAATATTATGCTGGCGTTTGATACCGGCTACGGTTTCTTCAATATCTGTGAGGATTGTGCCATGAAACAAAAACTTCGCACCAGATTCTTTTAACAGACGCGCAAAAACCTTTGAATAAAATGTGTCCGTGACGGCCTGTCGTTTTTCCTCCGGGTCTGTTAAGCCTGCCAGAGCGGAGAGAAATTCATCCTGGGCATCGATTAATTCCACTTTAATGCCCAACGAGGCGAAAGTTTTTACAACCTGTTGTGGCTCGCCTTCGCGCATTAGCGCGCTATCAATGAAGACCACTTTTAGCTGGTTGCCCAGGGCACGGTGTCCAAGCACTGTGACCAGCGAGCTATCCACTCCGCCGCTTAAAGCAGTAATTGCCTTTTCTTTGCCCACGGTCTTTCTAATATCAGCGATTTGCTCTTCGACGAATTTTTTGCAATCCATTGCATCCTCCTGCAAAATACTTTTGAAATATTCATGTTTAACACCGAGGGCAGGAATCTAACAGCTTCGATAAGAGATGTCAAGATTGGGATTTTGACTATTTGAGTAATTCTTCTCTTTACTTTTCACTTTTTCCTTTTCTTTTGCCGTTTCCTTGAATTCTGACTACAATATTCCCCAAAATAATAATCTTGTACGTTTTAATATTATCACAAAAATATTGATATCTATATATCGCAGCCACCAAATTAAAAGAAAGGAATTGAGAGATATGTCACACAAATTGATGTTGAGCATAATTATCGCAGGTATGATGATATGTGGTTATGCCGTCGCACAGGAGAATCCTGCCACCGGCTCCAAATATGTCTTTTCGTATTTTAAAGGAAACGGCGAGGACGGCCTGCATTTGGCCTGGGGCGACGACGGTCTAAAATGGCACCCGCTAAACGACGACCGCTCGTTTCTGCAGCCTAAGGTCGGCGGAAAACTTATGCGCGATCCCTGCATCTGCAAAGGGCCGGACGGAATATTCCACATGGTCTGGACGAGCGGCTGGTGGGACAAGGGTATCGGCATTGCCCATTCACCTGACCTGATCAACTGGTCGGAGCAACAGTGGCTGGGTGTTATGACACATGAACCGAACGCAATGAACTGCTGGGCTCCGGAGATTTTTTATGACGAGACACAGAAGCAATACCTTATCTTCTGGGCTACAACCATCCCCGGCAGATTTCCCGAAACCGACAACACCGGTGACCGCGGTAAAGACGGCCTGTGCAATCATCGCATCTATTGTGTCACCACAGCCGATTTTAAGACCTATTCGCAGGCGGAGCTGTTCTATAACGACGGCTTCAGTGTGATTGATGCTACCATCGTTAAAGACGGCCAGCGGTATATAATGTTTCTCAAAGACGAGACACTAAAGCCCGACCCCAAGAAGAACATCCGCATAGCATTTGCCGAAAAGGCAACAGGGCCCTACAGTCGTGCTACACCGCCGTTTTCACCCGATTGGGTGGAGGGCCCGACTGCTATTAAAATCGGTGATTACTGGTATGTGTACTATGACGCTTACAGGCGGCACCGATACGAAGGCGCACGTTCCAAGGACCTTCTTGAATGGGAGCCTATCACTGACAAGCTGTCTTTTCCAAATGGAGCAAGACACGGCACCATCTTCACTGTACCGGAAGAGATTATTACAGAGCTAAAGAAATTGAATCCCGTGTCTGATAAATCCATGCAATAGCCAGAACATAAAACTACAAATTAAAGTATATGGTATTTGAAAAAATTGCCTGAATAACTTTGTTTAATATCAAGAACCTGGATTTTGGAGGTTAGAGCCGTGAGAATGAAAAACTGGCTGTTGGTAATAATAGTTGGTGTTTTTTCGGTGGGACTTGCAGAGTACTCATCAGCTCAGCAGCAGACTTTCAGTAGAAGAACACCTGTTGTGGAAGTTTACGAGAAAACACATGATGCAGTAGTAAATATTTCCGGCGAGCGAACAGTATCAACCTCTATATGGCCCAAGTTCGACTTGCCGGGCATGTTTGACTTTGGGGGACCGAGATTCCAGAGACAGGTCAAGGTGCTCGGCTCAGGTGTTATTGTTCACGAAGATGGCTACATCATCACCAATGCACATGTGGTAGAGAGCGCCAAAAACATCAAAGTTATGTTGGGTGACGGTCAGGAATACCAAGCCACGGTGATAAGTGCGGACCAAAGCAAAGACTTAGCTGTTCTGACAATAGAAACGCAAGACAAGCTGCCTTTCATCCATCCTGGAAAAAGCAATGACTTAATGATAGGCGAAACTGTGATAGCAATCGGCAATCCTTACGGCTATTCGAATACGGTTACAAGCGGTGTAGTAAGCGCTGTGGGCAGGGATATTGAAGTATCGGAAGGATTCTGGCTGCGTGGACTAATTCAGACAGATGCTCCGATTAATCCCGGCAACAGCGGCGGGCCACTTTTGAACGTAAACGGCGAGCTTATAGGAATTACAACCGCTATCAGACCCGATGCCCAGAATATTGGTTTCGCGATACCCGTAGATACTTTAGCCGACAATCTGACCCAGATGCTCATGCCGGAAAAGCTGCGTCGCGTTCAACTGGGATTGATAATGGGCAGGTTGAAAACAGTCGGTGAATTTACCGGCCTGGAAGTTGACTCCGTAGTGAAAGAAAGCCCGGCGGAAAAAAATGGCATGGCAGCGGAGGATTTAGTTCTGGAAATTGACGGACGAAAGCTAAATGGAGTTATCGACTTTTATGTAAAAATGATGCACAAAGAAATCGGAGAGCCCATAGAAATCAAGTACGTAAGACTTCAAGGATTACGGCCAGAGACTCAGACGGTCCGATTGACAATGGAGGCCAAGCCGTTGCCTGACGGCAGTAAACTTGCAAAAGAATTCTTTCAAATAGAAATCTCAGAGCTAACCGATTCTGTAGCAAGAAAGTTTGGTTACGATAAGGCTTATCCAATACTAATTATAACCGATGCAGAACGGCAGGGCGTGGCAGCACAGGCAGGGCTTACCGGCGGTGACCTCATCTTAGAGGTGAATAATACTGCGGTGCGTAACCTTAAAGAATTTTCCCTGGAAATGGAAAAAGTCAACGAAGGTGACATAGTCAAACTGAAAATAATGCGTATCAAGGTGAGCGCTTTTGGGCAAGTACGGCGCATAGATACCGTGTCATTAAAAGCGCAAACAAAAAAACCGAGCCGACTAAGATTTTCGTAGAGGAATTGGCGGAGGAAATCTCCCTACATCTATATTCACCAAAGACAACCGGTAGAAATGTAGATATGCGAACCTATGTGCTGGATGAATCTTCGGAGGGTAAACTCAATGGCGTTTGTCTGATAAATGCCGAAAAATCTCGATTTTACTTTCCCACTTGTGGGAATCGATCACGGATGAGTTATTTTCGCAGCGATGCCAGGTTTGGCACCACCATTTCCACATAAATCGAAGAATTCTCATGTCATCACCCCTTTTTGAATTGTTATCTTATGATAACAAATAAAGAGCTTCAATTCAACGTAAAAGCCGTGTAACAAGGCACTTTATAATATAGAGGCAGCAGAGACGATTTTTTATGGGACATTTTTAAAATATTTTTTTATGCAGTAAAGAAAGCCTGCCTTTGCCGAAGCGGCTACGTGCAGGCTGGCCAGTAGAAGGTATTACATTTTCGATGATATATACCCCCCTCTAAGGCAAAAAGGTGAGGTTTAAGCGTGAATTACTAACCAATAAGGGCTCAATGATTATCCCCGGTGCGATTCGAACGCACAACCTCTGGCTTCGGAGGCCAACGCTCTATCCTATTGAGCTACGGGGACGAAAATGAATATCTTTTATTACGCCAAAACGCTGAATAAGTCAAGTGTTCTCACGGAGGGCGGAGGTAAGATTCGCCTTTTTTCTGTTTTTTACATAAATATCTCGTTCGTATCTGCTACAATGAATATATACTTATTACCGTAGGAGAGATGAAAGGAGCAACCGTGCATACTCTAACTCGTGTGTGGCTCATCGTGCTGTTGGCTGCCTTTTTATGGTGGATTCCTGCAGTTTCAGCTAACCAACCAGAATGGCAACGATATGAAGCAAACTGGCGTATTACGGGAGGCAAAAGGTCAAAAGCGATACACTATCCAAAGGAAAAACCTGTGCCTCTCAAAGATAGTCAAACCAGCCGTGGTGCCCCTCTTCAAAAGAAAATCGTCCTCCGTGAGGAGTCCCTAGGACTGAGACAGCCGGTATTTAAATCAGCACTTTCCCAAGACGATTCGGCTCAGGTTGAAAACTTCGGCATGGTTGCCCCCGTGCTTGCTTACGCCATTGACTCGCCACCTATAGACGGTTTCGTTCCATGGATAATCATTTCCGTGACCAACAAACGGCTCGATGATCTTGAGCTGGATGCTGTGCCGGAGACATCCATCGTGGGCCGTTATCCGCTCGGAATTAGTCCCAAGACTGACTATGCCATCGGCATCCTCGATACAGGCGCAAGCGCCCATGTGATGAGTTATGCAGCCGCTGTTCAGGCAGGACTTTTCGTTGGATTCCCGAATCTCATTACCTCAAATACGAGCATTATCGCAGGGGTAATCGGATCGGTTGATGCATGGATAAGCCAACCGCTCGCTATTTTTGTCGATGGACTCAGCTCCTTGGACCCCAATGGATTACTGCTGGATACATCCAGAATGCTTGGAGAGAGCAACGTGTCGATAGTTGTTGGTCAAGACCCAGGCAGCGGACCCGATCTTACAACCGCTATCGGTACACCCTTGAGCGTATTCTTTACAACCGTTATCAACAATGACCAGGAGGTAACTGTCAGTCGTGGCGGCGAAGAATTCACCGCCCCGGACATCTGTCTTTATGAGCATGAAGACCCATGTATTCCGTCATATTCCAACGTTGTGCCGCTTGAATTGCGGCCGGGCGGGGCTGTGAGTGTTCAATATTTTCCTACCCTTACAAGCTTCTTTGAATTTCCGCCGATGAGTCCATCCGTGATTATTGGAAATTTGTCTCAGAGTCTCTTTTTCGTTCACAGTGTGGACCTTGTTGAGGGTGAAAACGGTGCCATCGACAAGGACCGGTTTATGCTCGATACCGGCGCTCAGGTGACAGTTATCGGCTCACGCATCGCAGCCCGCCTTAAGCTTAATCCCAAAGAACCGGAATTTGAGGTTGAGATAGAAGATGTCACTGGTGAAGTTGTCATTGTGCCCGGCTTTTACATCGATTCAATCCAGATACCGGCAATCGGTGAGTGGCTCAGCTACACAAATGTCCCTGTGATTTTGCTTGATGTCTCTTCTCCTGAAGGAGGCACCCTCGACGGCGTAATCGGCATGAACCTCTTTGTCGATTTTAATTTAGTGCTGCGAGGCGGCGGAATGTTCCTTGATGAGGACCCTGCTCTCTATTTTGAACCTGTGACCGCTCTTGCTGCTGATATCGCTCCCAAAGGTGGCGATGATAAAGTCGATTACTTAGACCTTTCAGCCTTTGCCGAGGCCTGGCTCGCTGATTCTCAGTCTCCCAAATGGAACGAAAAAGCAGATATAGCTCCCATCCTGAATACGGATGGTATTATTAATTTTCTGGACTTTTCCGTTTTTTCAAAGTACTGGCTGGCCGGCATTCGCTAACGGCAAACGGCGTGTATGAAACTCGGGGCTAAACATTTGGCAGCTTTCGCCAATACACTTCAATATTCTCCATTTAAGAGAACTTCGCAGTGTAACATTTGACTATAGCACGTTCAGGAACTATCATTGTGCCATTGTATTTTTGAAAGAAAAGATCAATGAGAGTTCTGATGGACTTTATATACTTGTTTGCTGCGGCGGTATATAGCCCTGTGCTTATCTACAGGAATATCAGGCATAAGCGTTACCGCACAGGCTGGGCCCAGCGATTCGGCAAAATTACCCGCAATAATCCAGAAAAAAAATGTATCTGGCTGCACGCGGTAAGTGTGGGCGAGATAAATGCTGCAAAAACTATTATCGATGAGATGCAAAAGAAATTTGGTAATTATGAGATTGTAATCAGCACTACCACCGACACCGGCTTTGCCCGTGCAAGCAATATTTTCGGTGAGAATTTTAAGGTATTTTATTTTCCTCTCGATTTTTCCTGGATAATACGACGTGCCTTTCGCAGAATCAATCCGTCACTGTGTCTATTGATGGAGCTGGAGGTTTGGCCTAATTTCGTTCATATCGCCCAGAAGTTAAATATTCCTGTTGTTATAGTCAACGGCAGAATAAGTGACAAAAGCCTTTCCAGATACAAAATAATAAAGCCGGTTGCTTCGAAAATCTTCAGCAAGGTCAGTCTTATTCTCGCTCAAACGGATGAATACGCTCAGCGTTTCAAACAGATCGGCTGCCCGAACGAGAGAGTAATTGTCACCGGCTCACTGAAATACGACACCGCTCAAATTACCGATAACGTTGACGGTGCCGATGCTCTCGCAGAGCAACTGTTTGGAAAAATCGCAAATCGAAAATCACAAATCGCAAATCGTTTGTGGGTCGCAGGTGCCACCGGAAATGATGAAGAAAAAATACTACTGGAAGTTTTTCATAATCTAAGACAAGAAGGTCGATTTAGTAACCTGTGTTTGGCTATTGTGCCGCGTAAGCCGGAAAGATTCGATGAAGTTGCGCAGCTCATAGAACAATCCGGTTTTAACGTAATTCGATATAGCAAACTAAAAACACTGGCACCCGTTGCTGGTGAAAAATCGCAAATCGCAAATCGCAAATCGCAAATTGATACGGTAATTCTCGGCGACACGATGGGCGACCTGCGAAAATTTTATTCGCTTGCAACGGTAATCTTCGTTGGCAGGTCTTTAGTTCCGATGGGCGGCTCCGATATGATGGAGGCAGCGGCTTTAGGTAAATGCACTATCTTCGGCCCTTATGCCTTTAATTTCCAGCAGACTGTCGATGCCCTTATCGAAGATAGCGGCGCTATTATGGTTAGAGATAAAGATGATTTACTTCAGACAATGCGGAAATGCCTCACGGAACCTGACTACGCCGAACGAATTGCCAAAAATGGCCGAGAGACAATCAGAAAAAACCAGGGCGCAACTACAAAAACCATCGAGCAAATCACTAAATTGCTGAACGTCTCTCTATGAAGTTATTTATCGAATATTCATTTCCCCAATGTTTTAACCACTTCCTTGATATGCTCCGGCTTGGTGCCGCAGCAGCCGCCGATTATATTCACACCCGCAGAATGAATCCTTTCGGCAGCAACCGCAAAATCTCCAGACGAGACCTTGTAAACCGTCCTACCATCAATTAACTCAGGCTTGCCAGCGTTAGGCTCGGCAAAAATCAAAACATCTCTGTCCAAATCTTTTACTGCTGAAACAAACTTTTGTGCCAGTTCTATATATTCATCGAGTGTTAGCGTGCCGCAATTAAATCCTATAGCATCGACTCCCAAGGAAACGGCCTTTGAAATCATAGACTCGACATCGACACCCATCATAGTTTTGAAATCATCGCCAGTATGGTCAAAGGCGAATGAAACGAGCATGGGCAGCTCACCCCTAAGGGGTGAACTAACTGATTTAACCGCTTCAATAGCAATTTCTGCTTCGTCAAGAGCAGCCATTGTTTCGATTATAAATCCATCGACGCCACCATCTAAAAGTGCCTTTGCCTGCTGGGTGAAAGCATCTTTTAATTCCTGTGGCTCTAAGTTTCCCAATGGTTGGAGAAAATCTCCGCTCGGCCCAATATCACCTAAAACGTATTTTTCCCCACCTGCTGCCTGCCGAGCTATTTGAGCGCCTGCGGTATTTATCTCAACGACTTTGTCGGCTAAACCATGCCGTGCAAGCGCATATTTATTAGCCCCGAATGTGTTAGTAAGAATCGCATCGCTGCCAGCCGACAGATACGCTCGGTGAATATCTAAAATGACATTCGGCGAATCGATATTCAGATAGTCATTACACACACCTGCCTCAATCCCGCGAGCGATCAGTTCGGTTCCCATCGCCCCATCCAACAAAAATACACCCTGCCTGATTCTTTCTCTCAGATTTACCTTAGACATAAAAAAACTGGTTCCTTCGGCTTTGCTCAGGACAAGCTTTTAATCCTGCCTTTGTTCAATCCACTTACCATCAACATTTACAAAAAGATGCTTAAATCTCTTTGGTTCCGGATGATTGAAAAGGACTTTTCGCTGCTTGGAACTTATGTTCGTTGGCTTTATAGAAGTCAGACGAAGGGAAATCTTTGCCTGGTCCTCGATATTCTCGCCGTGCCTTGAAATCCTGATAATACTCGGTGCAAAAAAATCCTCAACAACCTTCTTGTACTTATATAGCTCCACAACAAGCTTAGATTCATCATCAATATTAAAATACTGGATCTTCCGCACAGAATAATCGCAGTTATAGATATATATATTTTTGATTATCCCAGCCTTGTCGTTGCGTCTCGTCAAAACATCAAAGACCCCTTCCTTTGACAATGACCAGTTTTTTGCATCTTCCTTGTCACTTGCCACTGCCATAATTCCGAGGGCTTCAAGCACAACTCTCGGATCGAGTAAAAGTCCCTCAACAGAGCCGACCTCGGCCCACCTGCCCAGCCAATAGCTGCTGACCTCCTTGAGTCTTATCGCCAGCCAGAATTCATCTTTGTTAGAACCGAGAACGAGCCCCCGCGGGTCAAAGGCAACGTCGCCCTGCAGATAGATTTCGCTCAGCGGGTTCAGCCAAAGTTTCACAGGGAAGTTTTCCTTTTTTAATTTGCCGTCAGCATAATACTCCAGACGGCATTGGCCGTTAGCTTTCAATTGTGCTACCTTCTGTGAATGTGACTCTAAAGCAGCCAGCGCCTCGATTGCAGTTTCCTTACCCGGACAGACACGCGTCGGCTGTCGAATTTGCTTGGCGCAGCCGGTTAGAATTAGTGTCGCTGCTAAGAAAAGAAAGAATACATGATTTCTATATTGAAGGTAACGCACTTTCTATAAATCCGTTTGTAGAATCTCGCCTATTTGTGAAGACAGTTGCTCGATTTGCGCCTCATCAAGATGTGGATTTGTCACCGTGACAATTTCCTTATCGCCGGTTATTCTCAAACGCCAGATTTCCTTGCCATCCTCAACCTCGGATGAATCATATTTCAAGCGTCTTTTTCGCATTAGAACTAAAGCCAGCACAAAGCGAAAATTTACTTTTTCCTGCTCGGTTTCTTCTGCCAGCCTGTCAAAAAAAGCCATTAGCATATCGTCGTCGATAAATTGTGTTTTTTTCTGGCCTGGTTGTGGCAGCTTTGTTTTCCAGAAGCAGAACACCTCCGGCTTTTGGCTCTGCCAGTAATCGGCGCAGAAATCCCGACGTTGCAATCCCTGCTCGGTTTCCACAAGAGCGCCGTAATACTCTTCACTGTATTCTATTTTTCTGCCGGTTCCGTAACAGGTTCCAACCGGCTTTTCTATTTCCCACTCTTCCATTGTTCTTTAGCTATACGCTACTCAAATATCAGCCATTTACTTATGTTCTGTGAAGTCTTAGGCCCTATACCTTTGACTTTTTGCAAATCGTTACAGTCTCTAAAGGTAAGCCTGTCGACTTCTTGTAAAACAAAATTCTCTCTATATGCAACTATTGCTTGTGCCCGCAGGCGGCCTATATTTGGTAATCTTGCCAGGCTCGCTGCCGGTGCATCGTTCGGATTTATTTTTTCTTCTAATGCAATCTCTCGGCTGGCTATAGTAGAGCTATTCCCTGCAAAACATGAAGTGACAATGCCGACAGCCAGTGCGGCACAAATTAGCTCACTAATAATAAAAGCAAACGATTGAATCCGTTCTTGTCTGGTTTCTGTCATGCGTTGTTGTGTTTACCGGCTAAAAATTTCATCACGAAGCTTTTCTAAAGCTTGAAATGATTTTTTAGGCTCAAGCAGTTTGGTCGTCAGGCCACTATTTGCAATGGTACTATCCTTCGTATCGGCAAGTGTCGAATATGTTACTGAGTCAACATACGGCTTACTAAGTGCTATTTTATAAAACTGTTCAATCCATTCTGCCTGCTGCGATTGGTCCCATTCCTGGTGCCATGTGCCGGCAACTTTGCTGCTGTATAAGCCGTCGCCATTTTGGCTTGGCACCTCTACGCCGGTTACATACAAGGGTTTGCCTATAGGTCCAAAATAATCCAGAACGGCCGATATCTGCATCATATCTCTGACGTGCATACCGGATATATTTTTACCTAACCGCATAGCTAATCCGAATGCATCGAAATTAATACCGCTTTGCACAATCATGTCCATATACGCCAGCGGCGGAATGGTATTCGGTGCTATTGCAAAATATTCACCCCAGGGATTGCTGATTTCTACAATCCTCAGAGTCCTGTTACTGGCAGCCCTAACAGCCATATTAGCCGCACGAGTCATACCTAAAATCTGCTCGAAACTAAAACCAAAATAATTAAAAGTATTCAATCCGCTCAATACAATCCACCTGTGAACGATACCCGAATAGCGAGCTACCACCCTCAAAATAAATTGATATGCGGTTTCGCGAATCTTTTCAAATCCTGCATTGCTTTCGAGCAGCCATTTGGGCAGGAACTCTTTGGAAAAACGAAGCAACGGCCCCGCTGTGATTACCAGCTTCCTTCTTCCAAGCACATTAATGCAGTTGTCAACCATCGAAAAATCTAATCTACCCTTCTCCGGCTCTATCTGCGCCCAGTTAATAGGAATCGTTACAGAGCCAAACAATTCTAATAATTTATGAACATAATCGGAATTGTTAATCTGTATCGGGTCAACGCTACAGCCGAGACAGCCCCGACCGAAACTGTTGTTCTTGGTCTTTGTATTGAAAAATGACTCTGCCTGTCTTATGGCCAACTTTTCAGCAATAATTATAGCCTTTTTAAGTGACTCGTCCGCAAATTGCGATGCTGCCTCTGCGTCCGAAACATTTTGAATCGCTCGAACAAACAGCTCCCGGGCCTGTTTTGAAATATCTTCCAGATCTGCTAAGCTGTCAAAAAATGACCAGTCTTCTCTTTTGATAATGATTTGCATCAGCTTAGCTCGGGCAATCTCGAGATTCAAATTGTACGGACGCTCTCTTTCAGGAAGGCACGTTGTCGGCAAAAGCATCCTTCCAAAGCCATTAACAGGCCACAATAAGGCCAGCCCCGCTGTTTCTAAATTTGGCCTTTCACACTCGATAAAGCCGTTCTTAAACCTTATCTTCGCTCGGCGAATGCTAATGCCATCGGTCCCGAAAATATAGGCGCCGTAAAACCTGAATTTGTCAACAACTTTACCGTCCTTAAAAACCTGGAATCGCACTGTTTCCTCTGTCAATTAGCCAGGGCGAAGCCCTGGACTGGATCATACCCGACTTCATCGGGATTTTATTACTATGCCTGCAAGCAAAATTAAAGCTTAATTATAGCAGCAGCGAGCTTAAAGACAATCCAAAAACCAAAAACGCAGACTGCTTAGCTGAAATTCTACAGAGACTGGGTGGAATTTGTCGATGGTATAGTGAAATGAACGGAAAAAGGTATATTATTTTAACGGTTTCAACTCTATCAGCTTTCTTGAGCTTTGCAGGTTGTACTGAGCCTGCCCCGCCTCAAATAGTATTTGAACCGCCTCGGCGGACGACTATTGTTCCTGTCTTGCCTTTGGTAGAGCATCGCATTATAGGCACATCGGTGCAGGGTAGGCCCATCATGTGCACCGTGCTTGGCCAGGGGCAGGATGTGACTCTTATTATGGCGACTATTCACGGCAATGAACCTGCGGGTACGCCCCTCGTTCAAAAGCTGACAGATTACTTGCAAAGCAAACCGAGCCTCTTAACCGGACGCAAGGTCGTTCTTTTACCTTTGGTTAATCCGGATGGTATGGCTAACAATAGTCGTTACAATGCAAGGAGTGTGGACTTAAACCGCAATTTCGCAGCGGCCAACCGGCAGAACAACGCACAGAATGGATATGTTCCGCTTTCAGAGCCGGAGGCCGGTGCCATCGCATCAGTTATAAGGCAATACTCTCCCGACCGCATTGTAAGTATTCATCAGCCGTTGACCTGTATTGACTATGATGGCCCTGCATGGGCATTGGCCAGCCACTTGGCCCAGCATTGCGATTTGCCCATACGCAAGCTCGGTGCGCAACCCGGTTCGCTGGGCTCTTACGCGGGTCTATCCCTGCGTATTCCCACAATAACCCTCGAATTACCTCGTGATGCCGACCGGTACAATCGGGATTCCCTTTGGCAGCATTATGGCTCGGCTCTGCTCGCAGCCGTCATCTATCCGCAAATGGCTAAATAACTTAACTGTCCGGCACCACAACTCGAATTTCGTGCAATATAGTGTACCATGTTCTTCGCGGTCTTTTTATGGAGGAGATCTTCGCTGAGTAGTCCGCCAATGGCGGATGGGGTAAGCATCGAGCTAAGTGCATTTATTCTTTATTTATTAATTCATTTATTTCACTAAGATGTAGTTTGAAATGCCGGGGGAAATCAATAATCATGGCTTTTAGTGATATTTTTTCATTTAAAGCAGATATCCAAACATTGTCCAATTTTTCAGTATTTATATTCTGAATCACGTGGACAATGTGCATGTTGCTATATTTCCATAATTGAACCAAGTTGTTCCATTCTTCCTCCTGATAGTTCTGAATGGCAATCCACCTGTCATTATTCCCAAGATTCGCATAGTCCGGAAAGATCAAGGGACTTTGCTGGTATTGCAAGTGAATTATTCGATGCGTGTTATTAGAGGCAGAATCCACCATGTGTCCTGTAATTTGCTTGATGGTGCGATTTTGACTGTTTCGTCGTTCAGTAATAACATCATTGCCAAGAGCTAATAGTTTTGGTTCCCATTCTTCAATTAGGGATAATAACTCTTGGCTGATTGATTCAAATTTATTCATAATTGCACCTTCCAGATCGCACTTAAAAATGCATTACAATTAGTGTATAAACGTACTTTGTATTATTTACAAGAAAGAAAAATTATTTTGTGATAAAAGAAAAATATTTCTACCTCAGTCATGTAGCCCACCGAAAATAACCTTTGATATCTTTTAAGGCGAAGCTTGCTACACCCTACGCCTGCTAAACGCTGCCTCCTACCCGCTATATGCAATACGCATCACGCATCACGCTTCACAATAATCGTGGCGGACAAGTCGTGTCCAATTCAATGAACACTCACCTTCCATGATCCATTGCTCTTAAAAAATACGACTGTCCCCCTGGACAACTTTAATCATCTCGTTGAAGGATAAATATAGATATAATACCTAAGATACTTAGGTATTATATTTACTGTACAGTTTGATATTAGATTCTTGATACACGATGCTAAATTTGAGCTTCCTAATACCTAAGATACTTAGGTATTGTACCGACACCAATCCATCAAAAAAGTCAATACATTTAATTTCCGTGTTCTATATAATACCTAAGATACTTAGGTATTCTTTGAAAATCTGTCAGTAATACCAATTGTATTTAATAAGTGCGCTTCGGCTTGTCATTGCGAGCGCAGCGAAGCAATCTCAATTCTTATCCCAGAGATTGCCACAGCCATCTCCGATGGCCTCGCAATGACCTAAAGAGCGCAACAACTAAGCACAATTAGTATAAAATACCAAAACACGAATCTGGTAGTTGATTATCAATGAAATTGTAGCAGGCCCTTCGAGCGATGCATTAGTTGCCGTATGGTCAATCCGATGCCAAGCATTAGAAAGATTGCGTATGAGACACCTTGACCTATTGTGAAAATAGTTGGCCAGTGTGCGAACCTCGTCAGGATGGCTATGAAAGAAGTGCCTGCCGGGATGGCGAAGATTAGTGTCAATAGGCTGGCAATTACTCCCTTCTCATTTGGCAGCCAGAGCGCAGCGAAAAAGAAAAGCAGTCCTGGAAATAGCAGCCCAATTCCATAACTCTTAAAGAAAAGTAAGCAGCCCTCGGCTGCATTTGTCGCAGTCAGATAGCCTCCTGCAACCAGGAGAAAAACAGGTGCTAAAATCCCGACTCCTATGCAAACCAATCCCATTTGTTTCATTCGGTTCTTCACAGCTTTATCTCCTTTATGTCCTTATGGGACTAACTCTGTAGAATACGAGTTTCGCACCAATTTGGTTTACTCCGGCAGATAAGTCATGTTCAATTCAATGCATAAACGGAAATCCGAGGGGTGAACGGTTATCGCGAGTCTGCTCAAGCGGAATGTTGGCCGGGATTGGACATGTAGCAAATCTCCGGAATTCTTTTTTTAAAATGAGTATGGAAATCTTCTACAAATTGAAGCAAAACACTACATAGAAAAAAAACCTCTTGTTCGGTAATTATGATAGGTTTCCATGCATCAATACAACATGTTCCTTGAGCCATTTTCAGCTCAATTTGGTCTTTGCCAAGCTGGCTAAGAGAATCTCTATCAAGGCACCCCTCATGATGATGTATGCAATTCTTCAACACAACATGTTTCTTTATCTCATAGAACTTTGTAGCGTCTACTGTGTAGTCAAGACTTTTAAATAACATTTCAGTTTTTTCTTTGAATGGTTGCCATTTGTAGGCCCTCCACATATCAGAGATAATTCCTCGTATAGTAAATAAACTAGCGGCTTCTTCAATATTTATATCATCGTCTAATTCAGGTATATAATTTGTTGCATCAATTTTAACTTTAGACCTTCTGAGTTTAATCTTGTATGGATTACCCCTTTCTATTACTTGGATTAATACTTGAAGATAACATTCATCCAAAAGCTCATGAAAGTTACGAATCAGGAGTCCCTGATTATAAGTGTTTAGGCTTTGCTTGATCATATCTGATATCCCGGTTGAGGTGCCTTCTGAAAGAAATGTTATTGAATTCTTGAGATTATCTCTAACATCATCTACTTGCTTGCAGAACCTTCGAACATAAGTTTCAATGATGCTAATAGGGGTTAAACCATCCCTTCTCCCAGAAGTGATCCAACCTTCATTCTGTTCTCTCAATCTGTCAGAATCTAGGGGTATATCGCAAGCGAGAAAAGAAATTCCATTATTTCTTTGCTTTACATGCCAAATGTAGGTGCCATATGTATCATGTACTCCAAGATCTACAAATGGCGGTAACCATATAATACCTATTTCCCCATCACCTTCCCAGCCATGCTCCTTGAATTTCTTTGAAACTAGATGGATGGCATCTTTAATTCTATATTCGTCTTCATATTGAAAGTGTTCGAATGGGTTTCGTACGAAGGACAAATCATCCAGGAATGTGTACACATATACATAATAGCTTTCAATATACTTTTGTGTTGGTAACATCAAACTTCCTCAGATCATTAGTGCACAATATAAAAATCTACACCACGCTTCAGCCCGCTCTAAATACTATTCCATCTGATGGTTTTCTAATATCTCTTTCAATTTACTGACAGTTTCAGCTAACATTTTATAGCAATGAGCAGCTGCTCCCGTGGCCTCTTCCTTCGCTTCTGAATCATTAGGACAATTCTGGCATTTCTCAAGACTAGCTTTCAGGCCAATAACATCTTGCCATGTTTGATGAAAGACATCTGGGAGTTCCTTAGCATTATTTGACACCCATTTTTCGGATTGCTTGATTAGCGAAATGATATCCTCATCACTTTTTGTATAGATGGAGTCATGTATTCTCCAGCATAGCTCTATTGCTCCTTTAACTTGCCACATAATATAAGCCTCCCTGCTTTTCTTATCAACTAATGTAATAATATACGACACTTCCAGCCTTCGCCATAAGTTGAAACCCGTGCTATGCCCCCGCCCAGCGCTGGGCGGGGCTACGCAGAGTAAAACCCGCTTTGTTGTTGTTTGTGATTATACTGACCTGCTGCTATGAAGGCAAATAGAATATCATACATAAAAGTTAAGCGGTTGCGGTTACGCGACTCGTATCGTCAATCGTTTTACGGTTGCGTATTAAATGCTGTTTTACGTTCTACGCAACCGTGACGAGCAGCGCAACCAATAAACGAATAACGGCCCTTTTCACTATTTATCATTCCTTTTCATTGTTTTTTGCCGTAAGGCATCCTTTGGACTGTATTCTGTGTTCTGAATACTGTATCCTATCTTCATACTGTATTCTGACTTCGGTCTTCTGTCTTCTGAAGCTATGGGTATATTTAAGATAAACACAGAATTTAGCCCTGCGGGTGATCAGCCACAGGCCATAGAAAGGCTGGCGGAAGGTCTGCGCTCGGCTAAGAGATTCCAGACCCTGATGGGCGTAACCGGCAGCGGAAAGACCTTCACAATGGCTAACGTCATCGCCCGGTTCGACAAGCCGAGCCTTGTCATATCCCACAATAAAACCTTAGCCGCCCAGCTTTATGAGGAATTCAAAGAGCTATTCCCGGAAAATGCAGTCGAGTACTTTGTCAGCTACTACGATTACTATCAGCCGGAAGCCTACATCCCGCAGCGAGATATCTATATCGAAAAAGATGCCTCGAAAAACGCTGACCTCGACCGGCTCCGGCTTTCTACCACGACCAGCCTTTCATCAAGAAGAGATTGTATTATCGTCGCATCCGTCTCGTGTATTTTTGGACTTGGCTCACCTGAAGATTATAAAGCCAGCGTCGTAGCCGTCACAACGGGCGACAATATAGATAGGAATGTGCTTCTCGGCAGATTGGCGGACATCCAGTACACAAGAAACGATATCGACT
>CAZRMQ010000037.1:0-17702 GCA_964601185.1 uncultured Pirellulales bacterium | reverse complement strand
AAACCGTTCTATTTTTAATATTACTCCTTGTTATTATTGTACTTAACCTTTGCAGTGGAAACCACCCAAAGACGGCCCTAAGAAAGATTTAAGATTGCGAAGGAAATCGGTCGATAAATATTATTGGCCTGCTTGCGAGAGATTTACTCTGAATAATTGGCAAACAGAAGTTCTTTATGCAAGCCGGCGGTTTTTCTACACATAATTTTCCTCCGGACGGCAGGTTTTTGTGGACCTGCCGTCCTTATATTCAGAAGACAACGTCGGGGCTTTCTTAAATCAAAATGCAAACGCTATCTTTCGCCCATAAGGTAAAGAATCTCAGCTCTTGACAGTGCCCGGTTGTAAATTGTCACCTCGTCGATAAGACCGTCCCAGTAGCGTCCGGTTTCTTCCGGGTTCTCGCCAATAAATAAGTTGGTGGTACTTGTACCTATGCCGGTTGTTGCATTGGTGAGAGTTCCATCAATTGCTCCATCCAGGTATATATTGATTGAGGAGCCATCATACGTTCCACAGACATGATGCCATTCATCTGTGCCAACCGCGGTGTTTCCGTTGACGGAAGGATATGCAGACGACCATATATTAATGCCAAAGTGGAAGGCGTTTGAGCTTCCCACGTTGGAAATCCTCCAGGCGTTTTCACCTTTAGAAACAATAGCCACCCACTGAGTGGGGATCGATATTATATTTGCCCATGCAGCGACGGTAATTTCGTCGGTGATATCAAAAGCCGGGTCAGACCCGCAGTCGATGTAGTCACCGACACCATCAAAATCCATTGCCGTGCCGAAGCTGGCTGGCCCTTCCACAAAGATTGGATTGCCAACAATAGTACCATGTAATCCGTTACCGGAGCTATCCTCCGTATTATTCTCAAATGCGTAATGAGCTACCAAACCTTCGTTGCCGGGATCGACCGGTTCAGGTACCGGCTCAGGTTCAGGTTCCGGTTCAGGCTGCGGTTCCGGCTCAGGTTCCGGTTACGGCTCAGGTTCCAGCAGCGCTGGACGATATAGCCTGATATCATCAATGTGCAATGTACCTGCACCACAGGGTTGTGTATTTGCCCGATCGCCGACACCTATGACCAAGCTCTTGATAGCCTGCATGTTCAAGCCGATTAAGTCAGCAAAGGGAATATTCCAATCCGTCCAACTTACTATGGCTGATGCAGCCGGGTCGGGATGTTTGACCATCGCACTATTGCCGGTGTTATCCTCCAGAATAACATACATTGGCTCAGGAATGTTACTCTTTATACCAATATCCTGTGACTGCCAATCGCCTGTCACTGTACCGCTAATGTTAATATCAGAGAATTCGGCTGTGCACGTTTCATCGACGTTATGGCTGGTCAGGCATAAGCCTATATAGACATCCGTAAGCAGCGGCATTGTAATCGAATCTACCGCCTGCCAGTTCTTTCCATCGGCTGAATACTCACCTGTAAATGTGTTGCCGCTGCGGGTCAACTTCACCCATTGTGGAGCGGTGATATCGGCTTGCTGAGTTTGCTCGCTAACGGCATTCACAGCAGTTCGGCGTTGGAAGGAAACTCCATTCTCAGGCGTGACGACCATCGAAGCATGTGAGGAGCCAGGTTCCAGCGACTGGCGAATCATTACACCTGCTTTGGCCCATGGGTCGGTATTGCTGACGCTGACCACTTTTGCTGCTATGCTCCCGATGCCGGAGATCTGTTTATAAACAAAGTGAAACTCGTCAGCCATATCCCAGATATCCGCACCACCGGCAGTCATCGTGATTGGCGGGCCTTCTGTGAAGCTGCCAACAGGTTCTCTTAAGCCTTTGAACCATATTGTTAAAGACTCAGCGTTTTCTCTGGTCCAATCCTGTGGATCTGTCCATTGGCGCTCGGTCTCGGAATAAAGCAATGTCCCGCTCTGTTCGTAATCGGTGTCCTCGTTTACAGTACCATCGTTGTCGTAAGTCATGTACATGGCTTGAGAACCGCTGTGAACTATACTTTTCTCGGCAAACGGAGGATCAAAGTGGCCCACAGTCATACCGGTATTATTCACGAAGTAGTCTGACCACGTATCGTATATCCTATTGCTGACGTCGTTGTAGTCCTCGAAATCGTCCACAACAAGATACCAGCCTACCGTAAAGCTCCAGACAGCACCTTTCCAGACGACTTCATTGACCTCGTCAACCCTCCAGTAGTAGGTTGTGCCGAATGACAAAGGATATCCGAGATCATCTGTGATATCAATATTGTTAGCGTCGTAGGCCAGGTCCTCATCGTAAAACAGCAAGCCAGGGTGGTCTGCTTTGCTGGCGTCGTTTACTTTGTCATAATCGGTACCGAAATATATGTCGTGTGTGTCGGCACCTTCCCCAGGCCTCCAGCTAAGCGTCGGTTCCCTCTGCGCTTCTGCCGTATTGTCGCCCGGCATTGGGTGAGATGCAACTTTCGAGTTGTACAATCGCGCATTGTCGAAGTAATAAAGACCTCTGACATCTGCCATTGTGGCGATACTCAACGTCAGGGTTTCAGGTTCAGCAGGAAGCAAACTAAAATCAATAGCAGAATAGTCCCAGGTAAACGTCGTCGTATCCAAGCTACCAGCAGAACCAATAATCGTTTCACTCATAGGTGCTAACTGCAACCGTCCAATCCCGTCGCCATCGATAACAATACTTTCGATATCCCCTCCAAACGAGATAGTATTCCATGTCACGTCCAAAGAGAATCGGTTGTTAGCCATAAATTGGTGAGTAAAACCAGTTTCGTTAATCGGGATTAGCACAGTCTCATACCATTCTATCGGAGCTTCCACCGTGAGGCTGTAGTTGTTCAACGTGGCCCCAGCAGTGCTGTAGCCTAACACCATATTGGCGTCATCGGGGTTGACGGCGACCCATCCGTCCATCTGCTGTTCCCAGTTGCCGATAACAGTGCTTTTTGCGCCCAGAAGAAAAGTCGTAAAGTGCCAGACAGTACCTTTCACGGGGGTGCCGCCAATAACATCATCGATCCGCCAGTAATAAGTCGTACCATTAGTGGTTCCGCTTAAAGGATAGCTGTTAGGATCCTGGTTCTCACTGTAAAACAGCAAGCCCGCTTGGCTTACTCTGTCGGCGTCGTTTACATCGTTAAAATCGGTGCCGACATATACGTCGAATGTGTCAGATGGCGATGCTTCATCCCACTTAAGGGTGGGGTTAAGCTCCACACCCCACGCACCGCTTCGCGGTTGCTCGTTACGGCTGGTCAGTAGTTGTATATTGTCAATGTACCAGGTCCCGTTACCGGTGTAACCACCATTATTGGTGGCGATTACAATCTCTACCCCCGTAGCAGCGGCGGGCATCTGGTTTTTAAATAGAGTGTAGTCCCAGGTAACTGTCATCGTATCGTTAGCGTTGAGGTCATTACTATCCCAATCACCACCGTTGCCTAAGCCAGTCAATTGATACCTATTGTTGTCTTGGACACGCAAGTCGAGCCAGCACCAATGGTCTCCGGTTCCACGTGTCCACTCGTTAGCTAACCGCGTGACGTCTATCGAGATGATGTTGTTAGCCCTGAAGGCATCACCATTCACATTGGTATTTATCAAAAACCAATTAAATCCATCGGTCGGCTGCACCGCCTTGAGACTGTAGCTGTCTAATGTGACCTCGTTCGTGCTGTAACTAAAAGTAGGATTCCCGGGAGGACCCCAGGTGCATGCTGCCCATCCGTCCATCTGCTGCTCAAAGTTGCCTATCACAACTTCACCGTAACTGGTGGACGTCAGACTTAGCATCAAAACAGAAAGGATTAAAAAACACAATTTCTTACACATAATAAACCTCCTTCAAAAAAGTGACTAATATTTGGAGTGCCAATAGTGCCTAAAATTGAGAATTATAACTTTAGCTCACTTTAGGCACTTCTACTTTATTATCTACATTTGTATTTATACCAGATTTACGGCGTGTGTCCAAGAAAAAAACCTCTAAAATTCCCTTGTGCCTTGTAGTATTTCAATAGCCGGCTCCCGATCAAATCGGGATTCGACCAAGGGCCAAACCGGGTCGGCCAAACCTTGCTCTGCTTGTGAACGGTTACGACTTCCATTCTCCGTAGCAGAGCTTCCAGCCTTCGCAGTCCCTTAGGGAAGTAGGCACTGCGAAGGATGAATCGGCGAGCTTTAGTCGAGCGTGGGGCAAGCCTTGCCATTGGATTCGACAGGCTCACCACAGGTTCATAAATACCGAAAATCCTCATTAATATCATTGGGTACTACCAATTTTTTTAAAAAAGGGAAAAATCTGCTTGAAATTAGTTCTATATAGTACTATTTTATATAAAACTAATTATTTCCCGCTCCGGCTCGGCCTCCACCGAGGCGAGTAAAGAAAGGAGAAGCAAAATGAATCCAAAAATGCTGACATCCAGTTTCATCTTTGTGATTTTGGCCATAGCGATATTAGCTCAGGGTGTAATTGCCGAGGTGTTGTATGTGGACAGCCAAAACGGCAATGACGCAAATCCAGGCACTAAAGAAAAGCCGGTGCGGACGATAGCGCGGGCAGCGGCTATTGTCAACGACAGTAATGAACCGGGGCCGACGACAATCAAGATCACACCTGGGGCTTATTGTATTATAGAGATGGTAGTTTTTGAGAACTCGCGTCAGTATACAAAGGATAAGCGGTTCCTCATAGAAGCAACGGTTTTGCCGGATGATCCCAATTGGACGCCGGCTTTGATGCCGGTCGTGCTTTCAACAGTGAAGGGTGGAGGGCCGGACACTGAGAAGCACGCGATCGCACTTAAAATAGAGGTAAATTATGCTACGGTTCGGGGGATTAAGTTTCTGGGCAATCCTCGGCCGATGACGTGGGGTTATTCAGTCTTTAGAACAAGCAAGGGACTTGAAGACCTCGTTGTGACGCAGTGCATGTTTATTGGAGATGAGCAGGCACTGCCGTACAATTGCTCGATATGTGCAAATGGACAAGGTTTGGTAGTGGACCACTGCGTTTTCTACCAATGTGACATACCTGCCATATTCTGGGACGCCGAAGGTGGCGTGAGCAAAGGTAATGCGATGCGGTATTGCATTGTCGATGGGGCCGATATTGCAGCGGTATGGACCTGCCAGACGGCGGAGGATTTCCAGTTTCATCATAATATCGTGACACGAGGACAGTATTTCTGGATGCGGGCACCGGATAACAAGAAGACGTATATGGTACACGACTGCATCGTGACGGATAATCGATACAATTCGGGCTATGGGACGGCGTCCGCAATAAACGGTCAGACCGGGCCGGAGGTGACCTTTGCTGAAAAGAACGTTATTAAAGAAGGAAAGATACAGCTCGAAAAGGCCATCGTGACAGCGGATGCGCTTAGCGTGGTTCGGCCACGAGGATATTTGCATGTTGTACCAAGGACTTTAGGAAGTGACCTTGGTGCAGGATTATTTAGAAAATAACTCGTATTTGACCTGAAAAAAACTTTGGAAAGGAAAAGCTAATGGATGAAAAAGAGCTAAAACAAGAATGTCTGAAGTTGATGGAAACGGCTAATGCAGTGTATCTAAGCACCATCGGCAGCGGAGGTTTTCCTCATACAAGAATGATGGCTAACCTTAGGAACAAGAAAGAAAATCCCGTTGCAGCGGGTGTACTGGCGCAACACAAGAAAGATTTTGCAATTTACTTCGTAACAAGTCGTTCATCTACGAAGATGCAACAGATTCGGGCCAATCCGAAGGTGTCGGCTTACTTATGCGATCCGGGTGAGTTCCATACACTGATGCTCAGCGGCGAAATAGAAGAAATCACAGATAAACAATTCAAGAAACAACTCTGGCAAAAAGGCTGGGAAATGCACTGGCCGGGCGGCGCGGATGACCCTGAATTTACGGTACTTAAACTGTCACCTGCTTTTGCAAAGGGATGGTACAAAGAAGGGCCTTTTGAGTTCAAATTTTAATTAAAAACCATAGTGTAAAAGTTAAAGTAATAAGTAATGACGTCTTTTCCGGAAAGGAGAAAGCAATGTCTAATGTTTTTAAAGCGATTCTTGTCTTGGCCTGTGTGTCGGTCGTATGGGCTGCGCAGAACGATAAAGGTGACACGACGTCTGAACAACAGCGAATTATCGAAAGGTCGATTATGGAGGTACATGCCGCAATGATGAAGGCTGCGGAAAATCTGGATGCAGAAGCCCTTTATAGTCATGTACTTGATATGAATAAAGGTGTTATTGTGCAAGATGGTAGAGTCTTGAAGACACGTGAAGAGGCACTGAACGCAACCAAACAGGGTCTCCAGGGACTCAAAGACATATCTTATACGTATAACCAGAAGCATATTACTGTAATTTCCCCAACTGTAGCACTTTGGGTCGCGGATGGAACAACCTCAGCTACGATTATCGAAGATGGGCGTGAAATAAATGTCCCCTTCGCTGAGACTATTGTTTTTGTTCAAAAAGACGGCCGGTGGAAGGTTCTTCATGCACATCGATCTGTCCCAAATCCCCAATAACTTATTAGGACGAATTTGCTGAGCAAAAAATATAAAATCGAAGAAAAGAAGAAGCTGGCGGTTATTGAGATGGCCAAGACAATGAAACAACAGCGACAGGCAGGTTTCCTGATGGCTAAAATCCGCCAGGTGGGAGAGAGAATCTTTGTCCGTAAATTAAAAGATTATGGCATCGAGATTAATCCCGCCCAGGGCAGAATTATGTTTGCGCTCTGGCAAAACGACGGCGTTTCGATAAATGAGCTCGCAAAGAAAACGCAACTGGGAAAATCCACCTTGACCAGTATGCTGGACAAGCTCGAACAAATGCAATATCTCAAACGCCGGCGCTGCCGAAAAGACAGACGAAAAATCCTGATATACCGCACAGAAAAAGACAAAGCTATGGAAAGAAAATATGTAGAGGTATCACAGCAAATGACTGAATTGTTTTATGAAGGTTTTTCAAAAGAGGAGGTTGATTGTTTGGAAAACGGTCTGGAGCGAATCCTCGATAATCTTATAGAATTTGAGAAGAATTTGGACTAAAGTGGAGGAAGTTAAAAATATGCTGAAGCAGGAACCAGGAAGATTCAACGGTTTTTCGCCAAAAACTCTCAAATTCCTTCGAGGTCTCAAGGCGAATAATAACAAAGCCTGGTTCGAAACGCATAGGAACGATTACGAAGAATATGTATTGGAACCGTTACGAAACCTCGTTATCGATTTGGGAGAATTTATGCTTGAGATTGATCCCTATTTTGAAATAGCTCCTGTGGTGAATAAGACAATCTCGCGGATTTATAGGGACACAAGATTTTCAAAAGATAAATCACCTTTCAGAAGCAAAATATGGATAACCTTTAAGAACCAGAGCAGGGATTGGACAACACTTGTCTGCGGTTATTTCTTTGAGATTTCTCCGAATTCATACAGATATGGTATGGGCTTTTACAATGCTGCACCAATTGTAATGAGTAAATTTCGAGAGATGATTGACACCGAGCCAAAAGAGTTTTTGCAGGCGACTTCTTTTTTCTCGAAACAAAAGACTTTTGTTATAGAGGGCGCCAAATACAAGAGAATAATTGACAAAAGCAAGCCTGAGGAAATCCAGGACTGGTATCAAAGAAGGAATCTGTATCTGGTTTGCAATAGGAGGATAGATGATGTTCTTTTCAGCAGCAAGCTCGTTGATGATTTGGTCTCTGGTTTTAACCTGGTCACTCCTCTTTACCATTATTTACAGAAGATATAATTTAGTGGAACAAACGACGGCCACTATGGCTATTGAAAGGTGTCTCGAGAACCGACGATCTGTTCCGGAACTGAATATCAAAAATGGGAATTGCCTGCCAGCCTGACAGGATAAGTATGGTCGGCTGCAATTTTGCCATACTAAACAATAATTCACTCCTGTTATGTAACCACAATTATGATAAGCACTTATGCAAGCAAGGCCTTTCGGCAGGGCTCTTGGCACGATATTTGCACACATTCTACGGGAATCTACGGGTATGGTTACGAATTTGTCAAAACTCGAAGAGATAAATCTTTTAGCCAGCGGGGCCAACTGGGCCTGGCCGCAGGCACTGCGCGATATTCTCAGGCCGAGAGGTGTAAATCTACTCATGGCCGATGACCCGCAGGAGTTTGTACACGTCATCCGAAACAGACGAATCCACACTACTATTGTGGATATGGACTATGAAAAATCGAACTGGTTGGCCACGATAAAGATTATCCGAATGGATTATCCGTTGCTGCCGTGCATCCTATTGACAAGCACTGTAAACGAAGCCGTTCTCGTAAAGGCATTGCAGCTCGATGTATTTGGTGTTATTGATAAGCCGGTTAATATGGTCGTTTTGCAGAAAGTCTTAAATAGACTGTTTCTGAAAAAATATAACAGTGATATTTTCGCGTAGGGTAGGCTTTAGCCCACCAATAATGTTACGGTGGGGCAAGTCCCACCCTACATAGAATGTGATTATATTTAGCCCCACTTTTGGGACCCCGCCTTGCGGGAACCCTCACGTGGGGTTTTGTACCGTCGCCGTCCTTCTACGTAGTAGTACTACGAAGGATGAATGTCGGCGACGGCTAAACAATAAGTGTATAAGATAAGTAAATATAAATTAAAAGTAGTTTTTGAAAGGAGTAAATACACATGAAGATTCGGCCATTGGCAGATAAGGTGCTTGTCGAGCGTGTCGAGGCGGAAAACAAAACAGCCGGCGGAATTGTTCTGCCGGATACCGCTAAGGAAAAGCCGCAAAGAGGAAAAATAATAAGTGTCGGCGAAGGTAAAATTCTCGACGACGGGACGCGAAAAGAAGTGCAGGTGAAAAAAGGTGATATGGTGCTTTTCACAAGCTACGCCGGTACTGAAGTAAAAATAGATGGAAAAGAGTATCTAATTATGGATGAGTCGGATATTATGGCGGTGATTGAGAAATAAACGATTGCCGAATGTCAATCTCCGATTTTCGATTTCAAATCGACAATTGGCAATCGGAAATCGAAAATTTCGTTATTGCATTTTGATTTTATCCTGAAAGGAGAAGGTAAAACATGGCAGCTAAAAAGATTGCTTTTGGTACTGATGCACGCGGGGCTATCCTGGATGGTGTTAGAAAGCTTTCCAGGGCGGTAAAGATCACGCTTGGGCCTTGCGGCAAAAATGTAATCCTTGAAAAATCATTCGGCTCACCAACTGTCACCAAAGACGGCGTCACGGTTGCTAAAGAGATTGAGCTGGAAGACGCGTATGAGAATATGGGCGCACAAATGGTAAAAGAGGTGGCCTCTAAGACCTCTAATGTAGCCGGTGACGGGACAACGACAGCCACGATTCTAGCTGAAAGCATATTCAGCGAGGGGCTCAAAAACATCACCGCCGGCGCAAATGCCATGCAGGTTAAAAAAGGCATCAATATTGCTGTAGAGGCAATCATAAAAGAACTGCAAAAGATGAGCATATCTGTTGATTCCAGCAAGCAAATCGAACAGGTCGCAACCTGCTCGGCAAACCAGGATGCTGAGATCGGTAAAAAATTGGCTGAAGCGATGGACAAGGTTGGCAAAGACGGCGTCATAACCGTTGAAGAAGGCCAATCGCTGGAAACTGTGGTCGAGCTGGTCGAAGGTATGCAGTTCGATAAGGGCTACCTCAGCCCGCATTTTATCAACAAGTTAGAGAATATGTCGGTCGTTCTGGATAAGCCCTATATTCTTGTGCATGAGAAGAAAATAAGTTCAGTAAAGTCAATGGTTCCGCTTCTGGAAAAGGTGGCTAAACAAGGTAAGCCACTGCTGATTATTGCCGAGGACGTCGAGGGAGAGGCGCTTGCAACGCTGGTCGTTAATAAGTTACGCGGCGTGTTGCAATGCGTAGCAGTCAAGGCACCCGGCTTTGGCGACAGGCGAAAAGCCATGCTTAGTGACATCGCTGTTTTGACCGCAGCCGAGGCCATTTTTGAGGACCTGGGCCTGGAGTTAGAGAATATCGAGTTGAAACAGCTTGGCGTAGCAAAGCAAATTACAATCGACAAGGACACGACTACCATTATTGAGGGAGCGGGCAGCACCGATGCGATTAAGGGCAGAATCGAACAGATTAAGAAGGAAATCGAGGCCTCCACAAGCGATTACGACATAGAGAAACTACAGGAACGGTTAGCGAAGCTCTCCGGCGGCGTAGCAATCATTAAGGTCGGGGCAGCTACCGAATCTGAAATGAAGGAGAAAAAGGCGAGGGTGGAAGATGCGATGCACGCTTGCCGAGCGGCTGTCGAAGAGGGCATCCTGCCCGGCGGTGGAGTGCCGATGCTCAGAGCTTTGCCGGCCTTGGATAAAATCAAAGCGGCGGGTGATGAACAGATCGGCGTGGACATCGTAAAAAGGGCCATTGTTGCGCCGATTAAGCAAATCGCTGAGAATGCCGGACTGGATGGCTCTATCGTAGCTCAGAAGGTTATGGACAGCAAAGAAAAGAAATTCGGCTACGATGCTTTACGGAAGGAGTACGGCAATATGATTGAGTTCGGCGTAATTGTGCCGACCAAGGTTGAAAGGGTGGCGCTACAGAATGGTGCCTCAATTGCCTCGCTGCTTCTGACAACAGATGCTATTGTCAGCGAAATACCTGAAAAGAAAGAAACTCCTCCAATGCCACCAGGCGGTGGTGGAATGTACTAAACAGTTAGAGTGAGAAGTGCCTAAAGTGAGCTAAAGTGCCTAAAGTGACACTTATGTGTCATCCTGAGGCGAAGCCGAAGGATCTGGCCAATGAAAGAGAGATTCTTCGCTTCGCTCAGAATGACAGCCTTGCTGGCACTTTAGGCACTTTACGAGATTAGGAATATGAGTTTTCGTTTTTATACAAATATGATATCGCAGGCCTCTCGAAGCATAGCCGCAACAATATTTATAGTGGGACTGGTTCTCATTGGCTTTGGTGTTATTATTGCTGCGCTGCCTGAGATTTTTGCGTACCTTGCTGCGGCGGTGTTTTTCATCGCCGGCATCGGCTGTGGGATTACTGCTTTGAAAATCTTCTTAGCTCAAAGGCGGTTAGATAAGCTTGCCGATAGCTCTCCGTTAGGAGTCCCTAGGACTGCCACAGGTAACGAGCCGTGTGAATATACAGATAGCGTCGAAATCTTTGCCGACAGATACACGGTTGATGATAGTTAAAAAATCAAGGAAGAACAAAAATCTGGTAAAACCGGCGGCTAAGTACATTTCTATTTAGCCCCGTGATTTATCACGGGTCTCACAACTAACATTTCACGTGGTTTTTGCCTAACGCACCATCTACTCAGCGATGGTTAATTCATTTACCAATCACCAGCCATCAATCGCCGCAGGTCAATTTTATCACACGTTCTACCTAAAGCAGCTAAGGCAATTGCCCGAAATAAGTTAGTAGCGTTTTATAGGTCTGGATATGGATAGACATATGCTCAAGGGAAGGTCTCTTTTAGTCCCGATTTTATCGGGATTATCGGTACTTCTTTGTTGCTCTGCATCAATTGAAGCCGGAGATATTCTAAAGTCCTCATCAAATCCGGATTTTCAGCGTGGAACAACTCGTGCTTCGCAGCGAAGTGCCGCTTCGCAGAGTAGCATTGGTGCGACATCCGCCGCCGAAAGGTTCTACGAAATAGCCTACGAACAGGCCAACTCTAAAGATTTTACAGCGCCGCAAGCCGAACAGGCGATTGTATTGTTAACTGCCGCGAAGGAACTCGGACTTCAGCGAGCTCCGTCGAGCCGCGGCACTACAGACCAATCCTTCGACTTGGTTCGACTCCGCTCACCACAGGTCGCTCAGGACAGGATTCACCCTCTATTGATTAAGCTCGCCTGTGAATATTCCCTTCGACGGCGCTCAGGACAGGCAAAACAGGACTATTCACAGGAGGTCTACGGTTGGCTGGCTGAGTATGCAAGTAAGACAATTGACCTTGAGGTGGCCAAAAAAGCGATTAGATATCTGTTTGATCGCTGCGATACTCGTGAACAGCGGGAGCAAATCCTGGAGCATATGCTGGCTGAGCTTGGGGGCAAAAATGCCGTTCTGGATTCCGACCTGGCAACATTACTTGCTCTTTTAATGGTGGAAAAGGCCGATTTCAATACCGCCCAGTCTCTTTTGGTTAGAGCTTATTTAAATAATAAATACAATAAGCTGGCATTTGCAAAGCTGGTTGAGCTTGCCCCTGAGAAAGTCAGCCCGGCAGTGTATTTTGAGCATCTGAGGTTAATGTTGCGCGAAAATCCTTTGGATATCGAGGCAGCGCTGGCCTTTGCGCAATATGCCGAATCCGCTCATGGTGGTTACCTTTACGAGATAGCTGCCGACGCCTATAAATATTGCGTTGATTTATTCGACTATCTCTATCCAAATGAAGCTCTGCCACCAAACATCTATCTTCCCTGGATAATCAGTAATTACAATACCGAACAAAACCGTGGTAGATGTTTGCAGATTGCCGAGCGTGTTCGTAGTAGCGGGCGGTTCGACATCCTTGTTGAAGTTATTGCCGGTAGAGCGGCAGCAAAAATAGGCAAAACAGACGAAGCAGACCGAATATTCCAGGCTGCTGAGTTAAAAGCGCAACAGCTTCTTGGGGAAAGTCGCCCCGGCGGACCTGGTGCGGTACAACTTGCCTGGTTTTACTGTTTCGCAAAGCAGGATTCGCTAAGGGCTTTGGACTGGGCCAATAAAGCGTACTCAACTAATTCAAATTCGGCTGTGGCGGCTGTTCTTCTTGCTTATGCGCTCGTGATGAATCAGCAGTTTGAATGGGCCAAGCCCCTTGTTGAAAATTACGAACATAATCAAATTGCGGATTTAGTGCAGGCTCAGATTCAATTGGCCGAGGGACAGAAAGACGCGGCGATTGAAACCCTGAAAGCCGCTATCTCTAAAGATCACAGCTCGCTGGCGGCGGAACGCGCCAAAGAGCTTTTGGCTCAGCAGGGCCAACAGTACAAACCACCGGTTGACCCTGATTATGTCCTGTCTACGCTGAGAAATAGTTTTGGCCAAGCACTCGTACCGGATTTTATGAGTCCGGATAAGATGATCTCGGTTCAGTTTAGCAGTAGTAATGAATTTTCCTATGGTAGTGAATTTAGTCTATTGGGGCAAATTACCATAACAAATAATTTTTCCGAACCCCTTATCATAACTAATGATAGTTTAGTCAACGGTAATATCAGGATCGATGTCAATATCAGTGGAGACCTTAACAGGAAGATATCGAATTTAGTGTCTCTTAATATGGGGTCTGCATTATCTATCGAGCCGGGCAAGAGCATCGTTGTCCCTGTACGGCTTTTCACGGGCCAGCTCAGGCGGTTGCTGCTTAGTCATCCCCAGGCATCTTTGAATATAGAATTCACACTCTATCTCGACCCAATCAACATCAGTCAAACTGAGCAAGGCGAGATAGCCAATAAGCTGGTTGGTGTGAGACCAGCTAAGCTGGTATTGAGGCGGCCGGGAATAGACATTAGCAGCAGTTACCTGCAAAACCGACTAAATTCAGTTTCAACGGCCCAAGCCAGCCAAAAAATCAATATCGCGGAACTGTTTGTCGGACTTCTTAAGGAGCAGCATACGATGGCTGAGCAAGGAGCGCTTTATAGATGTAAGTATGCCGACTGGATGCCGGGCTTTCTTAAATCAGCGCTGCTGCAGGAGTCCGGATTACTGCTCAATCCTGCTGAGGACGAGTGGGTGGTTAAGGTGCATACTATGGCTGAGATGCTTTCGTTGCCACTGGATACTGAGCTGATGAATACGATTGCAAAGAATTTGAACCATCCCCAATGGCCTGTTCGTCTGATGACTGTTTATTTGCTGGCTAAAAGTTCGGAAAACAAGTTCGACAGAGTTCTGAGCTGGGCCGCTGAAAATGATTCGAGCCGGATAGTCCGTGACATGGCGATGGCTTTAATTGCCGATGAAACACAGGACATGACGCCGCAATAAACCTGTCCCTTCGACAAGCTCAGGGCAGGCTCTGAACTGGGTCGAAGGATTGCAGGATTGATAACAAAGCTCTGGTGACGGTTATTTACTCTTCCTTAGATTTCGATGTGGATTCCCGCGAAAATGAGGCCTGCAGATACGTTGCTAAGTTGACCTTGCGGTTTCTCAGGCCCAGCTTACGGCGGATGTTCTCTCTATGCCGTCTGACAGTTGCAGCGGAGATGCAACGAAGCTGGGCGATTTCCTTCGTCGATAGTCCATTGCGAATCATTGTTCCAATTGCAATCTCGACAGGAGTCAATTGCATATGTTCTCTTGATAGCTGCGTAAGAAACGGAGAGGTTATCTCCTGCAAACTCTGCCTTAACAGTGTGACATAAGATCTCTGCCGACCGGTGACCTCGAGCTCCAGTTCGAATACGATAGGCATGATAATCTTCTGGATGTTGGCCAGTATTGATGCCCTTATTTCCTGCTTTTCGTCCTCGAGCCGGGAAAGGACCGCACGCAGCGCTATGTTTGCCTCCTGTAGGGCCTGATGCTCTCTTTGTATCGCTTTGTGGGCGGCGCGAAGGTCGGCCTCAGCTTTCATGTGCATTAAAACACTGCCCACTCGCTCGGCAACCGCACGAATCAAAGCATATTCCTCCTTTAGGAACGGACTATCGGCATCTGTAAGAACCACCTTCCGATAGAACACTTCCACCACACCCACAGGCTTGCCATCGGCGAAGATGTCGGCGGCCATCCGCCAATTGCTTTCGCTGAAAGCTTCAGTTATATATTCCTTTTCCCTATAAACAATCCGTGCACAGGCGTGCTCAGGAAATTGCCAGCTCCTGGGCAGGCAGTCAACAACGCTCTGCAGGAATTTGTTCGAAGAATGAAAGTGCATTTCCTGAAGTGTGGAAATTGTGTAGAGGCAGTCCAGCTCCTTTATCCGCTCTCGTAATGCCAGTTCAAGTCCCGATTGAAGTTCTATCGATCCTTCTACATGCTCCAATTCCGCCACACGCCTTCGTAAGGCTTCAACTTCCTGTATAAGCTTGGAACGAGTAGGCTGATTAGCCATTCAAAGTACCCATTAAATACATATAGATTATAAAGTTTCAATTCTTTAGTTAGAATTATCATGGCCATCTCGTTAGAAGTCAAGAACTTTTTCATATTACACATAAAAATGTAAGTGTATAAATAGCAAAACATTACATGAATTAATATAACACATCACAAATGTATCCACTTAGATAATAGCGCATAGATATAGGTTATATATGAGTAATAAATGTGTATAAAATTATACATGTTATATGTGTAATAAGTGTGAATAGTATTGGGTTCATAATATTGGGTATAAACTGGTAGAATAATTAATAGCTGCTCCTATTTGGTATTTAACTGATCTTTTTGACGTCTTTTGTCGCCGGGGATTGGAGGACTCTAATACAGTGAAACCAATGCAAAAGAAATTAGTCGTAACAGCTTCGAAAGAGGAGCCTACTATTCTGCCCTTCACACCTATATCGGAGCTTGAGCACTTGTTGAAGGTAGCCGATGCGGTCGCGTTGGATGCAAACAAGGTCTGGGCGGAAATTTGGGCTGAATTCAAACATATTGTGACTTCGGGTGGTTTAATCAGTCCGGAGGTAAATAACGGCTTTGTTCCTACCTGTGGATGGCCGGAATTTCTTGAAAAGTTCTGGTTAATTAAGCACTACCTGGATTCTATCCAGCGAATATGCACTAAAAAACATTAAGTCCCGCTTGCGTAGTGGTAAACTCGCTCGATTTAGGAGGAGGATTCGCAGTCGATTACATATCTGCTACGTATAGCACATAGAACGAGGAAAGATTATGTCTGTAATAGTGTCGAACAATGTTGCAACCAAGTCGGATATTGAATCTTTAGTCAATGCCTTTATGCAACGGGTCATTTCTCAATCACCGGGAGAAACCGAGTTCCACCAGGCTGTTCACGAGGTGGCCAAATCGGTAATGCCGATTGTGCAGGTGAACAAGGCTTACCGCGAGGCGAAGGTTCTGGATCGGCTGGTAGTGCCTGAAAGTGTTATTATGTTCCATGTTGTTTGGGTTGACGATAACGATGAAGTCCAGATCAATCGCGGGTATCGGGTCAGGATGAACGGCATGATTGGTCCTTATAAGGGTGGATTGCGTTTTCATCCATCGGTCAACCTAGGTGTGCTGAAGTTCCTGGCCTTCGAGCAGGTCTTGAAAAATAGTTTGACTACTTTGCCTCTGGGCGGCGCAAAAGGTGGTTCTGACTTCGATCCCAAGGGGCGCAGCGACGGCGAGGTCATGCGCTTCTGCCAGGCCTTTATGAGTGATCTTTTCCATTATATTGGACCTGATACCGATGTCCCCGCCGGTGACATCGGCGTAGGGGAGCGTGAGATTGGTTACTTGTTCGGGCAGTATCGCAGGCTGAGCGGGTGCTTCCATGGCTCTATGACCGGCAAAAGCACCAACTGGGGAGGCTCTAAATTGCGGCCTGAAGCGACCGGATACGGCGCAGTTTATTTCGCGAATGATATGTTGGCGACTCGCGGCGAATGTATCGAAGGAAAAACCGCAACGGTATCCGGCTCAGGCAACGTGGCCCAGTTCACGGTCGAAAAGCTCAATGCCCTGGGGGCAAAAGCAATCACACTTTCAGATTCAGACGGTACGATCATGGATACAGATGGCATCAATGATGAAAAGCTTGCCTGGGTAAAGCAGCTTAAAAATGGCCGGCGTGGCAGGATCAGCGAATATGCAGAGCAATTTGAAGGCAGCACGTATCTGCCGGGAAAGCGTCCCTGGAGCGTGCCGTGCGACCTTGCCTTTCCCAGTGCCACCCAAAACGAGATTGACGAAAACGACGCAAAGCAACTTATCCAGAATGGCTGTTACTGTGTAAGTGAGGGCGCTAATATGCCCACGATGTCTGAGGCTGTAGAAGTATTTTTGAACGCGCGAATCCTCTACGGGCCAGGCAAAGCGGCTAACGCAGGCGGCGTAGCTGTGTCCGGACTGGAAATGAACCAGAACGCCGGCTGTATGCGGCGCTCACGCGAAGAGGTGGACAACCAGCTTCGAGGCATTATGCACTCCATCCACGAGAACTGTGTCAAATACGGCAGAAAGGATGACTCCTTCATTGACTATGTCCGTGGCGCTAACATTGCCGGCTTCATCAAGGTCGCGGATGCCATGATACAGCAAGGCATAGTCTAAAGAGAGCTGAAAATAATGGTTCGACACTTCGACAAGGCTCAGTGCAGGCTTTGCTCGACATCCTAATCCTGTCGAAGGAGTGAGAAAATTGCTCCTTGACTCGTCATCGATATTTAGCCGTCGCCGGTATGGCGACGGTTTTTTTCTGTCCAGATTTCCAAATAATTGTGTTGTAATATCAGCAGAATCTTGTAACATTTTCTCACTTTTTGGTAAATGCCCAATTTTTGTGAAAGGATTGTTTTAATGCCGGCAAAAGTGGATCATATGAAGTGCACGGGATGTGAAACCTGTGTAGAGGAATGCCCCAGCGAGGCTATCAACATGGCCAGTGGAAAAGCGGTGGTTGATGTTAATAACTGTATTGACTGTGGCCTTTGCGTTGAAGCCTGTCCTGAGGAGGCAATCAGTATGGAGTAGCACGAAAAATGCAAAGTGCCTAAAATGAGCTAAA
>CAZRMQ010000036.1:0-17735 GCA_964601185.1 uncultured Pirellulales bacterium | reverse complement strand
GGCCTGTTGCGGAACACCATGATGGCTACTCGATGTGGGCCAGCAAGCAGACGCCGTGGAACGCAAAGGACACAGGCCCGATGCGTGACATAACGGGCGAGCTGGCTAAGGCGATTAAAAGTCGCGGCATGAAGTTCGTAACTACGTTTCATCACGCCAGGAACAACCTGCACCAAATTGAAAAGGACGGTAAGCTGGTATGGTCGGGACACTATGAGTTTGTCAAGAGGGATTTCCCGGCTTTGCTCGAAGACCCGAAGAATGCAATCATGTACGGCTATATGCCGCGTGAGAAGTTCTTAGAGATGTGGAAGGGCAAGCTGATCGAGGTTATCGACAACTACCAGCCGGACCTGATGTGGTTTGACGCATGGCTGGACGAAATCCCCGACCAGACGAAAATGGAATACCTTGCGTACTACTTCAACAAGGCCAATGAATGGGGAAAAGAAGTCATCGTGACATTTAAGGATAAAGACCTGCCGCGCGAAGTCGCTCTGGATGATTACGAAAAGGGCAGAGCCGATAGCCTAACGGATTTTGTCTGGCTTACCGATGATACAATCAGCAAGGGTAGTTGGTGCTATACTGAAGACCTTCGGATTAAGAGCTCGGCTGAGGTGCTGCGGACGTTTATCGACATCGTCAGCAAAAACGGCCAATTGCTGCTTAACATTTCTCCCATGGCTGATGGTACGATTCCTGACAATCAGAGGCAAGTTCTGCTGGGAGTGGGCGAGTGGCTCTCGAAATACGGCGAAGCTATTTACGGGACTCGTCCTTTTATTGAATTTGGCGAAGGTCCTACCCAAATGGAAAAAGGCGGAGGTTTTGTAAGGATGAAAGGTATCTATGGCCCGGAGGACATCCGTTATACTCGTAAGGGCGATACGGTCTATGCAATCGTTCTCGGCTGGCCAGGCGAAAACAAGGCAATCACGATGAATATGTTCGGGCAGGGCGGAAAAGCCCGGGATATAAAGGTCACAAATGTGTCGATGCTCGGCACAGATGAATCAATCAAGTGGGAACGGCAGGATTCCGGGCTGGTAGTCACAACGCCGAGTAAGAAAGTGGATGATTTGGCGATTGTATTTGAGCTTAGCACATCGGGTTGATCTTAAGGAGTCTGTTTTTTTAATTTTTCTTCAGGTTCGGGCAGGCGTATATAGTTTGGCACTAATGTTAGCGGGTCGGAGAATTGGCCGGCCAAGGCTTTTTGCCAGCCGATATAATGAACCTTGCTTGCTTGTGGACTCCAGTATTTTTGGTCCAGAAATTGTATACTTTCGGATTTGAATTTGTCCTTATGATATAAAAGGCCGTCGCCGAGCAGCCAGGTAGGCTTGTCGCTTACTGCAAACCTTTCGATAAATTCTGAGGCGCTGATTAAAACATCAGGTAGAATTTTTTGCCAGTTGCCGTGTCTCGTTGCTTGTGGTTTTTTACTTGTATCACCATTATGTTCGTAAACGGCGATGAAGAATTGGTTGCGCTTGGCATCGAGAACTGGAGCGACGAGTATCTGCCGGAAGGCATCCTGCGGAGAACGTCGGGCCTGTCTAAAGCCGGGTTTATCGGCATCAAGCATCGAGAGGCCGGTTACATTTGCGGCGATGCAATCGAGTGTATCGACTGTGACGATTTTAGCACCGATAGCTAAGTGCATCATCTTAGCCAAAGTTGTTGCTATCCGCAGGCCGGTGAAGCTACCGGGGCCGATAGATATGTAAATCTGCTCGATTTCCTGAAGTTTTCGGTCGATTCGATACAGCAGTTGGCGGATGGAAGGAAAAAGCTCTGAACTGTGTCTGGCTGGGCCGGAAAATGAAGTTTCGGCAAATATTTTTTCACCAAGTGCTATCGCCACAGAGCCTGTTCGGCTGGAAGTTTCAACAGCTAATATCAATGGTTCTTGAGCCATATTACTTATTTTGAATAGCTATGTTCTTATGATTTTCCCCAGAATAAAGCATTATTACGACAAAAAACTTGAAAAAAAAGTTTTTTTTATATGACTATTTCAAAGGAGTTTTTTTGCAGTTACTTATTTACTATACTATAATATAAGATATTATAGGTCTAAAGGACATAAATAGAATTTTTCGCTTGCAAAAATAAATCCGTTTTTATACACTGAAACCGGCACAAATCCAACCTATTTACATTGGAGGTTGCTGACAATATATAATAAGTAAAAGGTTTCTCTTAGAGGGTGATTTCTTTTTTTATAGGCAGGAGGTTAGCTTTGAACAGTTCAAGATTTCTTTTCAAAGCCTTGGGGAAAAAGTCCCTATTGATTGTTTTGGCTTCAATCGTGTTTCAATTGGCAGTGTTCTCGTGTTTCAGCGGGCTTAGTCGAGCTGATGGCGCTTCATCTCCGAGAGGAGAATTTAATGGAGACGAGACAATACGCCACCTGGTGCAGGAGATGATCAAGATTGGGACGACCCAATACGAACGTGGCTACTATGATGAAGCCGAAAAAACCTTATCTATGGCTGTGGATTACCAGCAATACATGACAGCTGAAGAGAGCAGCCGTCTAAGCGAGTTTCTGGAGAGAGCGAGATTTGCAGCTCTTGAGAGAAATCGGGCATTAGAGCATAGACAAAAGGCTGTTGAACTATTTAGGGAGGGTAGGTTGATAGAGGCCAAAGCAAGTCTTGAAAGGATTAAAGACAACAGGTTCTTGAATGAGCAGGAAAGAACACAAAATGCGCAATTGCTTGAAAGAATAAACGCTCAGTCAGCCCAAACCAGATCGTATCCCGCAATAGAAAAAGGTGGTGGTCTTGATACGGCCCAGACTTCAGTGAGCGACTTAAGTGTACCACAAGAAAGATTGACTGGGCCGGATTATACCCAGTCGCAGAGGGCGGAAAGCCTTGTAAATGATCGGGATAAACGAATTGCCGAAATTTATTATCGCAGCCTTAGATTGTACCGCAGCGGCCAGTTGGAAGAGGCTCGTAGGGGTTTTATTGAAGTTATAAATAGCGGCCAGGTTCCGCCGGCTATGCTAAAGACATTGCGGGATTATATTGCGCAAATAGATAGTGCTCAGTCTGTGAGTGGTTCGGCTACACCGCCTTTGGGTATGATGAGGACAAGACCTGAGGTAGCTGAAACAGCCCCCCGCGCCGAATACCCCGTTGAGTACGAAGTTAATAGGCCAGCGGGTATAGGGCGGGAAAGTATACAGCCGTATTTTATTGGGCCGGAAACTGAAATGCGCGTCTCTGCTGAACCGGTGACAAGAGCAGGCGGTTATATTGAAGAGATTAAAAATAGGAGAAATATCCGGCAGAGCCACGCCAGAGCGATTGTTAACGATGCAGTAGCCGACGCACAAGAAAATATAAGCAGGGGCGAATTCGATAAGGCGGAAGAAACGGTCGAAAGAGCTCAACGGATAATAAAAGAATACGAGATGGACCTCGGCGATGAGCTTTTCAAACTTTACAGTGATGCGTTGAAACAATTGAGTCAGAAGATTGCCGAGGAAAAGCGCAAGAGGATTCAGCAGCTGGATGAACAAAAGCGTGCGGAGGCTATAGAGGCGCAACATAAGTTCACAGAACAGATGGAAACCGATAGGCAGACAAGAATAAAAACACTTCTGGAAAATGCCAGGGCATATACAAAGCAGCAGAGTTATGATGCTGCTCTTGGTCAATTGGAAACCCTGCTTGCGATAGATCCGCTAAATAAAGAGGCGCTTGTTTTGAAGGATGCGTTGGAAGATACGGTTTACTTACGCAAACTATTGGAGGTACAAAAGGAGAACGATAAACAGCGAGCAGATATTTTGCTAAAAACTGATGAGGCAGGAATTCCGTATGCGGATGAGCTTACTTATCCCAAGAACTGGCGGGAGATTATCCAGAAACCGACCCGGCAGCCCGATAGGCCGATTGGAATGGACCCCGCTGATGCAATGGTGTATGAGCAATTGGATCAGATTGTTGACCTTTCGGAATTGACAACGACAATGCCTTTCAACGTGGCTATCAATATGTTGAAAAATTCTGTTTCCCCCATGTTAAAGATTGTCGTGCTGTGGCGTGATTTACTTGATAATGCGGAGATTGAGCAAGCAACCGAAATAAATATGGATGGGCTGCCGTCAGTCCGTTTGGGCACAGGTTTGGAGAATTTGTTAAAAGCTGTTGCCGGAGGATTTGCCGAGCTTGGTTATGTGGTTGAAGATGGTGTAATTACAATTGCCACTGTAGGATCACTACCCAGCAAGATGGAGACACGAGTTTATGATGTTACCGATCTTGTCAGTCAGCCGGCCAACTATGACATCTACCAACAGTATAACATCTTACAACAACAGATGTCTATGATGTACCTGATGATGAGTAGCAGTGGTAGCTATGGTGGTGGCGGTGGTGGCGGCGGCACAACTGGTGGCGGCGGCATAGGCGGCATGGGTGGCATGGGCGGCGGCATGGGCGGCGGCATGGGCGGCATGGGCGGCGGTATGACAGGTGGCATGATGGGTGGTGGCATGATGGGTGGCGGCGGCATGGGTGGCGGCGGCATGGGCGGCGGCGGCTACGGCGGCGGCGGTGGTGATACGAGTATGAATCGAGCCCAAGACTTGCAATACCTTATTCAGGATACCATCGAGCCGGATAGCTGGTATGACTACGGTGGAGAGGGTAGTATAACACTATATCCAAGCGGTATGGGTGGTGGCTACGGCGGCACAACTGGTGGCTACGGCGGCACAACTGGCGGCTTCGGCGGCGGTGGTGGCGGATACGGCGGCGGTGGTGGCGGCGGCTTCGGCGGCGGTGAACGACCCAGGAAACTGGTTGTTCTGCAAACCCGTGAGATTCATACAAGAATAGAAAAACTACTGGCAGACCTGCGTAAAGCACTTGGGAATCAGGTTTCTATTGAAGCCAGATTTATGGTTGTAAGCGAGAACTTTCTTGAAGATATCGGTCTTGATGTAGACTTTTCATATAATGTTGGTGGTAAATGGGGTATAGTAAGCGTCCAGCAAAGTTCTGAAGCTTCTGCTCGCATATCCGAAAAAACGAAGGTTCCTGGTAGCCTGGGTGTAATGGCACCAGCGGCCACAGCAACCGGAGGCTATGGCAGTATACTTGATGATTTACAGGTTAGCTTCCTTTTGCGAATGACTCAAGGCCGATCGGATGCAAAGACTTTAAACGCCCCTAAATCCACGGTTCTGAGCGGAGAAACCGCGAGTTTCAGTATTTCAAGTCAGGTCTCGTATGCGCTGCCGCCGGATGTTGTGCGAAGCGTCAGCCGCGGCTATTATGCCGGTGGTGGAACTGAAGAGCTGGGAATACAGCAGCAAGTGTACTTCCAGCCAGTTTTTACTTCTCTGAATATTACTCCGGTTATTACTCATGATAAGAAAAATGTACTATTGAATATAAACACTATGATGCAGGATTTCCTCAAGTTCGAGACTCATGAAGTTTCAGCTATTGTTACACGTGGTGGTGATGATGGCGGAACTGATATAGTCCCATATGCTGTGACTGTTCCTGAAATGGAAACCTCGCAGGTAATGACACGGGTGAGCGTGCCCGACGGCGGGACATTACTGTTAGGTGGTCAGAAAGTAACCGCTGAGATTGAAAAGGAAGTGGGAGTACCGATATTGAGCAAGATACCCGTTGTTGGAATACTATTCGGTAGTCGAAGCAAGATTAAAGATAATAAGATATTACTAATTCTGGTTAAGCCTACCATAATTTTACAGGATGAGCGCGAAGCTGAAGCTATTGCCGCGATGGAAAGAGGTTTTTAATAGGTAACTTGTAATAAATTGGGGACTGGTAATTGGTCATGTGCAGCTAATTAACCGCTAACCATTTAACCAATTACCCTTTTTAGGGAAGACAAGCATGAAGCGAGAAATTTGGACACGGCATAGAATCCGCCCCTTCGACCTGGCTCAGAGCAGGCTTGGCGGAATAGTCTGTTCAATAATTATAATATGTACGCTAACCGGTTTTGCACGAGCACAAAACTGGTCTGTGATTCCATCCGACCAATCAAGTCAGAACGGCTCCGATTACAGGCAAGGTGAATTACTTGTTCGTTTTATTGACAGTCAGGTTCAGGCTCAGATGGTCAGCGGTTCCGGTGCACAACAGCTTAGTGGTCCACAGACAACAACGTCTGCAAGAAGCTCTATTGCAGACTCCATTGTCAGTGGTGCTGTTGTTACGAAAGAATATGACAGAGCTGTGCCCGGTTTAAGCCTTGTGAAGTTACCGCCGGCTGTGGCGGTTTTAGATGCTGCTATCCGTTTCAACCAGTCGCCTTATGTTTTATACGCTCAGCCAAACTACAAGATAAGAGCGATGGTTGTTCCAAACGATCCTTTGTTCATTCAACAATGGGGATTGAATAATAATGGTCAGATGGGTGGCTTACGGGATGCAGATATCGACGCACCAGAGGCCTGGGATATCGAAACCGGCAGTGCTGATATAGTCGTGGCGGTTTTAGATTCAGGTATTGATTACACCCATCCTGATCTGGTTGACAATATGTGGATAAATGAAGGAGAAGTCAACGAGCCCGGCGTTGTAGATGAAGATATTGACTATAACGATGTCGATGATGACGGTAATGGCTATATCGATGATATTTATGGCTATGATTTTGTAGATAATGATTTTGATCCAATGGATGAGCAATTTCACGGCACTCACGTAGCTGGAATCATCGGCGCTGTTGGCAATAATGGATTAGGTATTGCCGGCGTTTGCTGGGATGTCTCACTAATGGCTTTGAGGATGCTCGATGAAAATGGAAATGGTGTGACATCAGATGCTATTGGAGCCATTAATTATGCCATTTCCTGGAACGTGGATGTCATAAATGCCTCATGGGGAGGTTATTTTTATAACATGGCTTTATACGATACTATTGCAGCCGCAGATGAGGCGGGTATCCTTTTTGTTGCTGCTGCTGGTAACGATGGCTTTGGCATGGCTGCTTATCCTGCGGGCTTCGACCTTGATAACATCATCTCTGTAATGGCGACTAATCAATTTGACAATATGTGGGGTTTCTCCAACTATAGCCTTCGTGATGTCGATTTAGGCGCTCCAGGTGTTGGTATATTTAGCACTACACCAGTGGAAGAAACGGATTGGATGGACGGCAACGATATTTCAACCGATTATGATTTTGCCAGCGGCACTTCATCGGCTGCACCCCATGTAACCGGTGCTTGTGCGCTGATGAAAGTAGTTAATCCGGATTTGACGTATACACAGATAAAACAGATAATCCTGCGCTCGGTGGATCCAACTTTGCCGGGCTTGTGTGTCTCAGGCGGCCGGCTTAATCTATATAATGCTTTGCACTTAGCGCTGAAGGGTACCGTTTTAAATACCAGGACATCCAGGAGGTATCCAACTATTCAGGAAGCGATTGATGGTGCTCTTAACGGAGATACCCTTGTAGCAGATTCAGACTTTTGGTATATCGAAACCATTAATTTCAATGGCAAAGCGGTCACGGTGCGTAGTGGTGATGTTGAGGGTGGTGGCCGGACTCATGGTCTTCCTTCACGGCAGAATACTTTTATTTCCGCTCTTTTTGACGGCGGCAGTGTTGTAACATTTAACACTGGTGAAGGAAGCGATAGTGTCCTGTTAGGCTTTACTATAGTTGATGGAGTGGAGGGAATCTATATTCAGGACTCTTCACCGACCATCAACGACTGTAATGTTACCTTGAATTCAAATCACGGAGTCTATTGTAATAATTCCTCGCCTGCACTTTTAGATTCCATTATCGCTGCCAACAGGACTCGGCAGAATGGTGGTGGTATTTATTGTAACAACGACTCCGATCCCAACATTAGTAATTGTCAAATAATGGGTAATAGAGCCGATGGTGGTGGCGGAGGTATCTACCTCGACAATGGTTCTGATCCTAATATCACCGATTCCGAGATGGCTACGAACACAGCAGAAGGTAATGGTGGCGGTATTTACTCTGGTGGAAACAGCAATCCGAACATCATTAAGTGTACAATTAGGGGAAACGCCGCAGAATGGTCTGGTGGTGGTATTTATACCGTGAATTGTACACCTTTCGTCAGCGACTGTCTAATTACTTCAAACAGGTCGGCCTGGGACGGTGGTGGTGTCTATTCCGATACCGGCTCGATACCGAGTATTATGAACACAACAGTAAATAGTAACATAGCCGATTATGACGGTGGTGGAATTTACTGTAATGGCACCTCTATTCCGATTAAGAACTGTCTGATAACCGACAATGCCGTTGTTAGCTGGGATGGCGGTGGTGTATTCTGTTCGGACGCCTCGCCTGCTATTTCTAATTGTACTTTTGCCGGCAATGGCGCAAATCTGTTTGATGGCTTGGGCGGCGCTGTGTACTGTTCGGGGACATCTACACCGCAAATAACCAATTGTATCTTCAGTGATAATAATGATGTCGCCATTTACGAGCAAGAACCAAGCTCTGAGCCGATCGTTAACTTCTGTCTTTTCTATGATAATCCACGCGGCGATTATTATGACAGAGACCGCAACAGGATATATAATTTTACGAATACCGCTCCGGATAGCGTTTTGACCGGTAGCAATAACCTTGCCGGCAATCCCATGTTTGTGCCTGGCCGGTTGGGTAATTTCTATCTGAGCCAATACGAGGCAGGCCAGATTTTGGACGCAAATGGGCAGTTCGTGGATCCAAATGTCAATCCTCAGGATGCGACCAGTCCTGCCGTTGATGCCGGCAGCGACGATGCAATGGCCCTCGGTTTGCACATTTATTCCACCCGTACAGATAACTACGAGGATGTGGGTGGCGATAAGGACTTGGGACGTGTTGATATTGGATATCATTACAATGACCTACAGCCGGCAACGCAATACGCTCTGAATACGATTGTTATCCCTGCCGGTGCGGCAGTGGTTTCTTTAGAGCCGGCGGTCAGCCAAAATGTCTACACCCAGTATAGCCAGGTAGCTCTTATAGCTATTCCCAACGACCCCAATATCTATCAGTTCAAATCGTGGGGTGGAACGGATGAGGATACTCGTATAGACAGGACCAGCACAAGTCAGATTGCACCCGTTCAGATAAATGTCGTCACAATGGATATGAGCAAAACGGTTACTATCAATTTTGAGACTATTTTGGTGACTTTACGTACTCGGGTTATCGCTGGCAACGGTACAGTAACTCCACGCACCGGCCAATATACACGCGATACGGTTGTCGATATCACTGCTATTCCAACTAATCCGGCGCACTATATTAAATGGGACGGCTCAGACAATGACTACTCGTATCAGCGAGGAAATACGGTGACTATGTCTGAGCCTTTTGTGTTAGACCCTCAAGGCAGAGAGTTTAAGGAGGTTGAAGTTAGGTTCTATGCGCCGCGAACTATCGATGTTCCCGGTGACCACCTGAGAATCTATCTTGCTCTTGAAGACGCCAACAATGGTGATATTATTCAGATTGCGCCTGGTACTTACTCCTACGAAACAAATCAGCATCCTAATGGTGATGAGATTTCAATATATAAAAACGTTACCATAACAAGTGTTAATCCGGATGACCCTTGCACGGTTGCAGCTACAGTTATAGAAGGGCGCTTTCTTATATACTCTTCTGTACAGCGAGATACAATTATAAACGGTCTGACTATCCGAAACCCTACCCTCGTTCGGTGGTTCTCGACTACACCCGATGGAAGTGGAATGGACGGCTACCCCGCGGGCTGCTATGATGGTGGAGGCATGGAGTTACTGGGTGATGCTTCGCCGGATGTTCGAAATTGTAGATTCGAAGGCTGTTATGTCTGGGGTAGCAATGGCACAGATGGTAATGGTGGGGTCGATGACCGTGGCTCACCAGGTAATGGCGGATGGGCCGGCTGGGCACATGGCGGTGCAGTAAGTATTGGCTATTCTGGCAGACCAATCTTTACAAACTGTTCTTTTATTGATTGCTGGGCCCGCGGTGGTGACGCTGGCGACGGTGCTGATAATCCTGGCGGTCATGGCGGTACCTGGGCTGAGGAAATGTGGCCCGAAGATTCCTGGATCTGGGACTGGGGACCTTTTCAGCCCTACTGGAAGTATAGCGGCTATGGTGGCGCGGTATATTGTTATCCCTATAGCGTACCGGAATTTGTAGACTGCAACTTTATCAATAACCGAACTTACGGCGGTAGTTGTGGCATTAGCGGCCAACCTTATTCTTCTACCTGGCCGCTAAACCATTACAAGATCGATAGTTTCGGCGGCGCTGTTTATGCTGCAGAAGGAAGTTCGCCTTTATTTACAGGCTGTGTCTTCCGTGGTAATGAAGCTGATGCCAACGGATCAGATTGGCACGAAGGATATGATGACGCTGTAACATCGTTAAGTTATGACCCATACCATAGTTATGGCGGTGCGATAGCTGCTGAAGACGGTGCCGTACTCACCTTTAAAAGTTGCACATTCAACAACAATTTAGCTACTATCGGCGGAGGTATGTGGACGAACTGGACAGAGCAGGATATCAGCGACTGCAACTTCGAGGCAAATACGGCATACCACGGCGGTGGTGTTTATTTCGTCGGCAATTCGTTCAAAATCACACAAAGCAATTTTTACGATAATATAGCTTTATCTGATACAAGCATAGCCGACCCCAATGTCCCTGAAGAAGTGCTCGGAGAAGGTGGTGCAATACATTGCTTTGATGCCAATGCTACGGTTGTTGATTGTAATATATTCAATAATGAAGCTGCGGCATCAGGTGGTGGAATCTATATCACCGGCAGTAATAAAGCAAGGTTGCAAAACTGCCTGATAAGAGATAACTCTGCCGGCAGAGACGGTGGAGGTATTTCAGCCAATTGGTACTCGGAATCAAAAATCGCCGGCTGTACGATCACAGATAATAGAGTTGCGGCAAAAGGCTTCGGCGGTGGACTATATTGCTCCTATGGCAGTTATGCTAATATCATTAATAGTATCATCTGGGGCAATAACGCTGATCTTGGTGCTGAAGGTTCACAACTTGCCATTGCCACCGACTTTAAGTATGATGCAAGACCATCAACTATAGATGTCACATACAGTGACATTCAGGGAGCTACAGATCCGAATGCGTTTGGGGCGAAAACGGAAGCACTCGATTTTGTTTTCTGCATAGATACAACCGGAAGTATGTACGATGATATTGATGCTGTTAAAGATGCGGCAAGGGAAATCACAGGTTCGATTGCGGAAAAAATCCCTGATTACAGGATTGCTGTAGTCGAATACAAAGATTTTAATCAGCCGAATATAGATCCGGACGTCGCCGCTCCTTATGGAGATGTTAGTGATTATCCATATAGAACTGTTTTGGGCTTCACTACTGATATCGATGATGTGGTAGATGCACTTGATTCGTTAATCGCATCTGGTGGTGCAGATTGGCCCGAATCGGTTTATACAGCCCTAATGCACTGTATCGACCACGACTCACTTGCGGAGACGCTGGCCGGCCAGTTATATGGAGCTGACCCTGATTCATTGGGACCGGGTGCATGGCGGCCCGGTAATGTGGCCAGGATGATTCTTCTTATGGCTGATGCTCCGCCCCATGACCCTGAGCCTTTCACAAATTATACGCTTGAAGATATTATCGAAGCAGCGGGCGGAAATGAGCCGAAACGGATTGTATCGCTATTGATTGGCCGGGATACTGATGCGGCCAGATATCTCGATGATTTGTCTTCCGAAACTGGAGGGGCTGTACTGACGGCGGCTACTGCCAGTGAAGTGGTTCAAGCACTTATGGAAGCGGTTGAATTGATTTCGCGAGTCCCGGATCCCCTCTATGTTGGTAATAATTACATATCTAACTGGGACCCCGATACCTATACATGGGACCCCAATAGTCACAACATCGATGAAGATCCGCTCTTTGTTGCTGGCTATTATTTAAGTCAGGTTGCGGCTGGTCAGTTAGTTGATAGTCCGGCTGTTAATACGGGAAGCGACCTGGCAAGTGTGCTTGGTATGGACACATATACCACCAGAACTGACAGTGTACCGGACAGCGGTATAGTAGATATGGGTTATCATTATAATAGTTTCACGATACCTCGATATGAGTTAACCTTTACGTCCATCGGTGTCAACGTAATTGAGCCTGACATTTATAATCCCAGCTATGATGGTTTCTATAACTGGTATACAACGGTCCGTCTGATAGTGGATAGTAACTCTTACGATTCAAGCCGTTATCAGATTTTATGGACCGGCACGGATGATGATAGTTTAACGGGACCAACCAACACCGTGATAATGGATGGGGACAAGGTTGTGACCGCTCGTCTTGTACAGACTAAATATGACCTGACAATCGCGGTAGACGGTGGAAACGGCCGGCTCTCTGCGAGATGGTTGGAAGATGGTGTCACTCGCACAATCATGGCACCTGCCACAGACGCGATCAAGCTCGGTACGGCTGTACAGCTTATAGCTGAACCTGCTGAAGGTTATAGGGTTAGAAAATGGATTGGCACAGATAATGATGCCTCTCGTGCTCCCGAAAATACCCTTTCTGTATATTCCGACAGAAATGTTCGTGTTGGGTTTGGACCGCCGGTTACATTGACTGTTCCACGAGATTATCCGACGATTCAAAACGCAATTAATGCAGCCGAAACGGGTGATACCATTGTTGTTTACCCCGGTATCTATTATGGCCCTCAAATCGAGTTAAACAAGCTTGTTACTATCATGTCAGAGCATCCCGGCGATCCATACTGTGTGGCGGAAACGATTATTGATAGAACAGGATATCTTGACCGCGCTTTCATTATTACTACCGGTGCAAATGGTGCTGTTTTGGATGGTTTGACGATTCAAAACTGCAATTGGAACGGCGGTAATGCTATTGGTGGTGTGAGGCAGGACGTCAACCATCCTGATGGCTATGATGGAGGTGTAGCTGAAGGTGCTGCAATTTATATAAATGCAAATGTTAACTGCACCGTTAAAAACTGTGTATTCAGGAATAATTTTATTGGTGGTGGAAACGGCGGTGTTGGTGAAAACGCCACTGACAATGAGCACGCCGGACGAGGCGGCTGGGGCGGTTGGGCATACGGTGGAGCAATATTCTGCGGACCTGCCAGTACTATAAAATTTATAAACTGCCAGATTGTTAATAATACGGCCATTGGCGGTAATGGCGGCAACGGCGGTGACTACCAAGCCAACGGCGGCACAGCTAACTATGGTGGAAACTGGAGCTCCTCCAGAGCCGCTTATTATGATTCCTCCAGTCTTCAAACAATTTTGGTAACGGGTAATCTCTGGCAATACTGGGGCTATGTCGGCGATTACCGAATCTACTCCGGTTATGGCGGTGGCGTATACTGTAGTGAAGATTCCACGGTTGATTTTACCGCCTGCACTTTAAGTGGGAATATTGCTCAGGGCGGTATGAGCGGTGAAGGCGGCGACACACCAGGTGAAGACCCTGAACCGGAATTCAGCTACGAGATACCGAGTTATGGTGGCGGTGTTTATTGCGCAACCGGTTCTGCTGTAACATTTACTGACTGCAACGTAACAGATAACGTATCCGCGCCGCCGGTATATACTACCCCGGGCGACCCGACCAGTGGACTAAGGTATCGTCTCGATCCTTATGTCGGTCATGGCGGCGGCGTTTGTGCGGAAAATACCGCTTCGGTAGTATTTAACAATTGCGCATTTAACGAAAATCAGGCTTCACTCGGTGGCGGAACGTACTGGTCTAATGCAAATCCGGTTCTTAGCGACTGTAACATTGTGGATAACGTGGCGCTTACCGGCGGCGGTGTATATTTAACCCGCAGCTCGGGTGAGATTATTCAAAGTGATTTAAACAGAAACGTTGCCAATGGATCGGTTGGTGACGGTGGGGCTGTATATTGCTTTGATGCCAATGTTTTGGTTGTTGATTGTACTGTAGGTCATAATAGCGCAAACGGCAATGGTGGGGGAATCTACTTTGCCGGCAGCAATACAGCGTCAATTACAAATTCTCTGATAGCCAATAACACAGCTAATAGAAGTGGTGGAGGAGTTTCTGTTAACTGGTTTGCCAGACCTGTTATTTCGAATTGCACATTCGTCAGCAATTTGGCCAGTGGTACCAATGGCCAAGCTGGCAGTACCGGTTTCGGAGGCGGTCTCTATTGTGGCTATGAGAGTAACGGTGAGGTCGTCGATAGTATTTTCTGGAATAACTATGCCTATGAAGGCAAGGAAATTACAGTTGGAACCAGCACCGACTTCGAGCGGAGACCATCAATCCTTGCTATCTTTCACAGCGACGTCATGGGTGGAAAGTCTGGTATTAGGGTTGAAGGGGGCTCCACACTCAGGTGGCTTGCCGGCAACATTAGTGCCGACCCATTGTTTGTAACTGGCTTGCGTGGTGATTACTATCTTAGTCAAACCGCAGCCGGGCAGTCGCGGAATAGTCCGTGTTTGAATGCTGGTAGTGACCTGGCAGGTCATCTCGGCCTGGCCAGATATACTACCCGGACCGATGAAGGACCCGACAAAGGTATTGTTGATTTGGGTTATCACTTCACTACGACTACAGAACCGTGCAGTTACTGTAATTTCTTTGACAGAGCAACCAGCGGTCTTCCCAATGGCATCATTGACTTTAAAGACTTTGCAATCTTTGCTTCGCACTGGCTTGAAACTGGTTGCTCCGACGGTGATGATTGGTGCCGTGGTGCAGACCTTACACTCGATTCAAGTGTTGATAGATATGACCTGGCTTTCTTTGTAGAATGCTGGCTTGCTCAAGATACAACAGCTCCGTTTCCTAATCCAAGCGTATGGGAGATTGAGCCAAATCTGGCATCGCCGACTTCAATCAGAATGGTGGCGAAAGAATCGTTGGATGGATGGGGCTGGGATGTACAGTACTATTTCGAGCGGCTGCCTTTAGGCGATCCTAATAGCGGCTGGCAGAACAGCAGAGAGTGGGTGGATGGAGGCCTTGAACTCGGTGTCAGATATGGTTACAGGGTAAAGGCACGTGATGAATTAGGCAATGAGACTGCTTGGTCTGTCGCAAGTTATGTCGGTACAGATGATGTTACGCCGCCTGCGCCGGCTCCATATATTATACAGCCTACCCAGGGGATTACGTCGACTTCGGTTTTGGTGACTTCTTCTATTGCCTCTGATGAGAACGGCGTTGAGTATTACTTTAAGAACATAACTATCGGTGAGCACGATAGCGGCTGGATTAGCGAGCCGAACTTTGTAGATACGGGTCTCAAAGGCAGTACAACCTATGGCTACCAGGTCAAGGCCAGAGACTTATCTGCCAGACGTAATGAAACCCTCTGGTCAACGATAGTTTATGTAACGACGCCTGCTGCTCCGGATACAGATCCTCCGGACCCCAGTCCAATGCAGTTTGATCCGAACGGCCTGCCTCGGGAGGCCGAAGGCGGCGGCGGATCTTTAGATTACCTTGCCACTATGACGGCGGTTGTGGCTACAGATCCGAGTGGTGGCGTGGAATATTACTTCGAGTGCCTGGATGTGCCCGCTATTTGGCCCGCTGGCTTAAGTAGTGGCTGGATAACTGAGCCAACCTGGACTGTCACAGTTGGCCCGCGAGGGCGGGGTTATGCTTTCCGTGTTAAGGCGCGTGATATATACAACAATGAGACCGAATGGTCACCACAGCGTCGGATGATTTCTTTGCCTTTTCCTTAATAATAATCTATAAAAACTCGATAATCCTGCCTGAAAGGCAGGGCAAATATTTAACCCCACGTTTTACGTGGGGTTTTTTTATATACTTTTTGTTTTTAGCATTTGATAGCCATAGTGCATCAACAGGTGGTCGAGTATCACTATCGCCGTGTAGTTCTCGGCGACAGGCCATATTCGAGCAACAATTGTTGGATCACGCCTTGTAATAGCGGCTAATTCCTTGTTCTCCAAAGTATATTTGTCGATTGTCTTCTGTGGTTTGTCGATTGTCGGTGTAGGCTTGACTGTAAGCCTGACAATGATAGGCTGACCCGTGGATAGACCTCCTGTAATACCGCCGGCGTTATTCGATAGGAAAGTGACTTTGCCGTTTTCGTTGCGCATTTGGTCGTTATTTTGGCTTCCAGTCATATCTTTGACGGCAAAGCCGGCTCCGACTTCGACGCCTTTAACTGCACCGATGCCGAGCATTCGGCCAAGCTCAGCGTCGAGCTTGCAAAAAACAGGCTCACCGAGTCCTATGGGAACACCGGTTACGACTACTTCAACGACGCCGCCGGCCGAATCGCCCGTAGCGGAAATCCGATTGCAGGCATCAACCATTTCCTGCGCGGCGTCAATGTCAGGACAGTTCACTATCGTGTGAACATTGTATTTTTCCTGAACCTGCTCCGGACTCATTGTGGAGGCTTTGTCACGGATGGCGTCGATTTCCTTTTCGATCTCTGCTAAAGCCGCGGTTTTCTGCAGAAATCTCATATCCATAGTGATGCGGCCTTTAACATAAATCTCCTGATAAAACGGGTCCAGGTCTCGCCTCATTTTTTTGTAGTCGTTGGTGTATTTAAGGGCCTTATTGTGTGGGACATCGTCGCATCGCACGCCTGCGATTTCTTTTGCGTAAGCAAATACATCAATGCCACACTTTTTTAGAACTTTCTTGGCGACATAACCGGCGGCAACAATAGTGGAAGTGTAGCGTCCACTGAAGATACCTGCACCGATGGCGTCATCATCCGGGCCGTACTTTATAAATGATGCGTATGACGCGTGGCCTGGGCGTGGCGTGCGGTTTGTATCCTGATATTGCTTGATGTGAATGAAATGTCGATCAAGATTAGGTATCAAAATTGTCAGCGGCGTGCCGTTTGTATGGTTTTTATTACCCGCGTTTTCGATTGTATCTGCCGCGTTTAGGCCGGAATATATTATCGGCAAGTCCGGCTCTTTGCGGGGACTACTCAATTCATCAGCACCCGGCTTTCTCAGAAGCAAATCTCCATAGACTTCCTGCTCGGTCAGCAGTATGCCGGGCGGTACGCCCTGTATTACACTTGTCAAGCCCTCCTGATACGAGCCGCCGGCAACCGTCACACCAAATATACGTCCAAAGTGACAACCAATCATCTTTATCTCCTGAATAAGTGAAATAAAATGACTAAAATGCCTAAAGTGAGCTAAAGTATAAATTTATAATTTTAGGCACTTTAGGCACTCCAAAGTTTAGTCACTTGCTAATTCCATATCTGCACCGAGGCTTTTCATCAAATCTACAAAACTGGGAAAAGTCACGTTCATTGCTTCTGCAGTATCTGTAACGCATTCTTCGTCGAGCATTAAACCTGCCAGCGATAGGGCCATTACGATTCGGTGGTCACTTCTGCCGTCAAGTTTTGCCGGTTTAGGCCTACTTGGACGTATTATAAGACCGTCCGGCAGCTCTTCAACATCCACCGATAATTTTGTTAGTTCCTCAGCCATACACTTGATTCGGTCGGTTTCTTTGGTTCGAGCCTGCGGGACATTTACGAGACGGGTTTCACCTTCTGCGAATGCTGCGGTAACAGCCATAGCCGGCAGGGCATCAGGGGTTCTGTTCATATCTATCTCAACGCCCTGCAATAGTGCGGTTTTGACTGTTATAGAAGCGGCACCAATAGAGATGTCGGCTCC
>CAZRMQ010000035.1:8483-17878 GCA_964601185.1 uncultured Pirellulales bacterium | reverse complement strand
GGCGGCAGCTTTATTTGCCGACCGTGCCTTAAAAATTGCCGTCGAGTCAGCCGGATCAAAAGCCCTCAACGTGGACGTAAAGGTGAAAAGTGCAGACCTTTCGATAATGGCAGGTAAGGCCCGCCTGAAAGATCTCACTATCGACAATCTGCCCGGCTATAAGCAACCTAAACTTCTCGAGCTCCAAGATGCCGAAGTTGTGATACAGATAAAGTCACTTCTCAGTGACACGGTCAGAATAAAAGAAATCAAGCTTGATGGGGCAAATCTTGCCGTCGAGCAAAAAGGATTGTCCAACAACCTTCAGGACCTTATAAAAGGGATGCCTCAACAAGAAAAACCCTCCGGCAAGAAGCTGCTTATCGATACCCTCGAAATCACCAATATCACAGCTAATGTGAAGTTATTACCTTTACCGGGAAAAGCAGATACAGTCACGCTGAAAATACCTGCCATCAAAATGACCGATCTCGGCAGTGATAAAGAACTCGATTTAGCAGCGCTTACAGGACAAATAATCTTAGCCATAGCCCGTGGTATAATCGAACAAGGCCTCGATATTCTGCCTAAGGACATGATCAACACAATGACATCAACATTGGGTAAGACCTTAGATTTGAGCACAAGCATCTTTGGAGAAGGTAAAGACGCCGGCGAAAAGGTCTTAAAAGGTACGGAAAGCCTTGGCAAGGGAATTACTGAAGGCCTGAAGGGCTTATTCAAAACGAAAAAGCAAGAGTAGGACGTTCGGTTGAGCTTAGTCGAAGTCCTTGCAGTTTATGTAACAGTGTGTGTTGAGTTAGAGAAAAGTTCTGCCCAATCCGCCCGTGGTGGATTTGTCTTAATATTGAGCTTATACCAAATATAGTTGTAGATTGCCGAAAGCACATGCCCATCCCCAGGCGGTTACTTTATTGGTGAGTCATCGAGTAATTGTGGATAATTTAGAATCGCAATCAGAGATTCAAGCCGGATATGGCCGTTTCAAAAACCATCGTACCATCAACTACCCCCTGGACATCGCAAGTGAATTTTCTTCTCTTGAAATTTGTAATATGGCCGAGCAGATATAATCTGGTTCCCGGCTCAACAGGGACACGAAATTTAGCGGAGTCGACGCCCGCAAAGCCGATAAAGCCTTGGACTTCATAAACCTGTTTAACAAAGAAACTTGAAAGCTGAGCTGCAGCCTCAATCATGATTACCGCAGGCATCAGCGGTCGGCCTGGAATGTGACCGCGTACCCAGAATTCGTTCTCTGTTACGTCCTTATAGCCCAGAATCAAATATTTTTCTTTATCGTACCACAGGATGCTATCAAGCTGTTGCATCTCAAATCGTTGCGGATTCATTTTGCAAATCGCTTCTCCGTTGAAAAGAGGTTTGCCTTTCAGGTCTATTTGTGATAAATTGAACAATAATGGTGGAGGCATTACCAACCTCTATAACATACGATTAACGTTAGAAACACCTATAGCATACCCACCCTGGTGTATATTAAACCAGTTGGAGCCACGCTGGAATATTGCGATAGAAGCAGCTGTTATTGCCGATTTAGGGGACTGATCTTATTTCAAGGATGCGGTTGCGGACATTTTGGGCGGCCTGCTTGATTTTCTGCATTTCCTTACGGATACGTGTGCCTGCTGCTTTGTTTCCACCTTCGGCCTTGTTGATATCAGCTTCAATTTCAGCCACTAATGCTTTCAGATCTTCATACTCTTGCATTCAAATAACCTCCAGTTTGGCGTTAAAATTGACAGAAACTTAACGACCTTGCCTGGGTTTGTCAAAGAAAAACGCTTTTTTTGCCAAAAAAATCAATATTTATTTTGGCAGTCAGGATGCAAGTTTTTTAGTTAATTCTGCAATTCTTTGGCCACGTCTTGCACATTGCTGCCTGACTCGGTTATCCGGCTTGCCGATGGATACGGGGCCGTAGTGGTCTCCCTGGGGATCGCCCTGGACTATCATGCCGGCAATGAGCATGACTTCTATAATGCCCATAATTGTGGTTTCATTGCCGCCACCGATATTTGCCGCGCTGGAAAACGCCCCGCCTACTTTGCCGTTTAATTGGCTATGTCTGCCTACCAGGCCATCTATCATTGTTTTTATAGGACCAGCCATGTGGCCATAATAGGTAGGCGAGCCGATTACTATTGCGTCATAGCCGGGTAGGTCGTCGGCTTTTACTTTATCAACCGGTTTACATTCCGTCTTTAAATCCGCTTCATTCATGGCCTTGGCTATTATCTCAGCCATCTCTTTGGTGTTACCGCTTCTTGAGTAGTAGACTACAATTCCTTTAGCCATTTTATGTCCTTTCTTAGATTGAAGTTTCTTGCAAAAAGCCCCCAAATAAATTTTGGGGCTGAATGTGCCAAAGGTCCGCCTTGGTAGACAGCGGCGTATTTAGCCCCGAAATAAATTGCGGGATTCACAACGCGGTTTTCCGCAGGTCAAATTTATCGCCGCAAGTACGCCAGCTTTTCCGGCAGAGGGATGTTGTTGCCGAGGTTGTCTTCGCCATAGCCGGCTTCTGCAAGGAGTTCTATGTCTGCCAGGACTCGCTTGTCGCCAATAAATGTCACTGTCATGTCAGTGCCGATATCTATTTTGCCCAAAACTAAAAGCTGAGCTATTTCATCTATGACCTTTTCAAGCAACGTTCCTTCCTGCTGTGCAGGTACATCTGAGATTTGCAGGGGTTGCTCATACAAAATCAGCTTACTTTCCTCGGCAAGTGTTGACATAGTGTCACGAATAACGGTTTTAAGGTCTTTTCCAGTTGCCCATTGGGGGACGAGCTTTAATCGAACGATTTCAGCGGCCAGAAACTTGCGTTTTCGTGCGTTTATCTTTTCGTTTGCTCGGAACAGCTCAAGTGCTGAGCCGGCGTCATAAAGCTCATCATCCAATTGCATATTGACTTCACTGCCATAATGCAAAACAAGTTTTGAAATCAGGGTGGCAGGCCTTACATGAAAACCGCGGTATGGCGGGACGCCGACCTCGATCCGGCCAATTTCGGCATATCGTCTTAACATCTGCCGGCATAGATTTTCAGCACAGTTGATGTAAAGGCTGATATATGTAACGGAGTAATTCATTAGTACGGCCAATAGCTCGTCCGGCTTTACCAGGAGTTCCTGCAGGCACATTTCTTCGCATGTTTGTTTATTTACATGCCGTTCGTAATAATGTACAAACGACGTTGCAGTTCCTAAAAGGTGAAAGACCACGCTCACGTGACCTCTCAAGACAAGCAAATCCTTGTCCTGTTGTTCAGCTTCAGTGCTTGAGACGTATGTATCATATTGTGATTGCAGGTTGTGAAAGCGAAGCTCCAGAGCTCGCAGGCTTTCCTCGGTAATAGAGTTTTCGACGTAAGAAAGGTATTCTTGTGGTTTTGCTCTGCTGGCGGCGCGGACATCCTTACTTTCAGCGGCGAGATTCAAAAAGGCTGTAGCAAGGAGAGTAACTATTTCAGAGGCAGTCTCAGCTCCACTGGCTTTACAGTCACGCACGAGGCGCCCAGGAGGCAGCTCTTCGGAGTAAAATTGCTCACGTTCGGTCTCTGAAGGGACAGGCAAATTAAGTTTGGAAGCGCTGAGGAGTAATTGCTTTGCCGTTTTTGTTAAGACGTCGCCAGCGAAGTTAAGCGTTTGTTTCGTGGCCTCTACGAAGTCACCTTCAACAGGCAAAAGCCGATAAGCAGGCAGTGCGTGACTGATATGAAGCAGCTCATAACTTACGTCGGAAAAAAGCTTGATAGCAGCTATGAGGAATCTGAACGGACACCACTTGCAATTGTTACGTGCGTCATAAGCATCAAGAAGCTCCTCAATCTGCATGGATTGTGAAAAAAATTCACCCAAGAACGAGCGTATAAGAAACTCGCTGTTTGAGGTGCAGTGGGACAAATAGCTTGCAAGACCGAGCAACCTTCTCGTTCGTTTTGCGATTAACTCGTGAAAATCATCATCTGAAATCTTCACCGGACTCATAAGATATAAGTCAGAATACAGAATTTAGAATGCTGTCTCCTGACTTTTGTCCCTTCAACTTGGTTCGACTTCGCTCACCACAGGTCGCTCAGGACGGGCTTCTGCCTCCTGTTTCTTTAAGGGGATTATTTCTATCGTAAAGTCCTTGGGAATGTCAAACTTAAATACCTTTGTATCTATTTTTTTATTAACCACCGGCTTGAGGAATTTTATCTCATAGATGTCCTCTTCGGTCGTGATGGCTATTATTTTCGCCGGCAGGTGTGACTTCTTATCTATCCATAAATCAATAGCAGTGTAATCATCTTTGTATGTGGAATCCGGCTTAACCTTCAGATGCAGATGAAAAGATGTTTCTGCTTCGACTTTATTTTGTTGAACCAATTTTATTTCGAACTGTTTTTTCAAGTCGGTTGTTTTCGTAAAGCCTATCACAGGCAGGTCCCGGCTGGCCAAATCAAACGGATCCGCGGGCTTATTTGGTTCAGTCAATTGACGGCGTTCAGCTTTCTTGATTTGATAGTCAATGCGCGTGAGCCAAACACCGTCGAAGATAAAGTGCTCAGCGTATTTCTGCTCTTTTTCATCGTCCTGTTTGAGCGTTTGAAAGTTTACTCTCAACGTCGATTTTACATCGGTTTTCTGATAATATAAAACACCTTTCCTTAGAGTTTCCGATTCGAACAGTGGTTGTTTGAATCTATACTCAAGCTCTGCCTGGTAGGACGTCAGCTTTGTGGTTTTTTGTTTTAATTGTGTTAGGATTGCTTCGACTGAATTGGCGTCCTTTTCTTCAGATTGGCTGTCTGCTACGCTTTCTGTGCCCGTGTTTCCCTGTAAGGAGCAAGCCGTTGCCGACGACAACAGAAGAATTATCATGATTATATTCTTATTCATTTTCATTGGTTTTTCAAAATTGTTGGGTTATCGCTAAAATTTCGTTTCGTTGATATTTTTTATATTTAATAATTGTAGAATTTCGTCGATTTTTTCAATCTTAAAATCTGCGTGGATGACAAATTCATCGGCTCTTTTATGATTGGTCAGGAGCACAGCAATTGCACCGGCGGCTTTTGCAGACAGTATATCGAACAGATAATCGCCCACCACGAAGGTTTCCTCCGGTTTAACGCCGAATTGCCGGCATATTTGCAGCACACCGAAAGCGTTGGGTTTGACCGGCCCATCTTCTCTATCCACAATAGAATCAAATATCAAATTATGCTTGGCAGCGATTGCCAGGGCGTTGCATCGCCTGTTACGCGTCAAAATTCCGATACTTATGCCGGCTTGGCGAATCACATCGAGCGTTTGTTTGGCACCAGGATTGAGCTTGGATTCTGTAACGGCCTTTTCTTCGTGAAAATGTAGTATTTTTTCCACCTGTTGGCGTTGTTCATGGCTCATTTTCTCCATAGATTCAAGAACCGGCCCAGAATCTTTAGTCAAACCCATCTCCTCACGAATGGCATCAAAATCAAAATAGGGCTGGGTTATCGTCCCGTCAAGATCGAATATAACGGCTTTAATTGACATATCCTGCGTAAATTCGAATATCGAAAATCGAAGCACGAAAAATGTAAAGTGCCTAAAATGAGCTAAAGTGCCTAAAGTGAGCTAAATTTATAATTTCAATTTTAGTCCACAGGATGCCTTACGGCATCACTTAAGGCACCCCAAACTGTTGCTCACTTATTTTATTTAGGATTTTGATATTCAGATTTCGTATTTAATATGTTATCAATTTGCTCTGTAGAAAACAGCGTATTTTGTCATTTCGAGCGAACCGAAGGTGAGTCGAGAAATCTGCTATTAGTAGATTTCTCCACTTCGTCCCGATGAATCGGGACTCCGGTCGAAATGACATCTGGTCTTTTCTACAAAGCATTATCAATTACGTTACTACTTTGCTTTTTTTCGCAGCAGTTCTATAAAGTATCGGCCAGCCTGGCCAAAAATCTTTCCTTTACGAATGATTATTCCTGTAGGCCTGGCAAAATTTTCGTTGGAAATAGTTAACGCTTTTATTGTTCCACTGTCAATTTCCTGATGTATTGCGGTTCGCGGCAATATACTGACCCCCGAATTAATTTCCACCGCTCGTTTGACCGTCTCGATATTATCGAATTCCATCACCGGCCGGACAATAATATTATAACGTTCCAAAATATTGTCTATCCATACGCGCGTTGGGACATTTTTCTCAAAAGCGATAAACCTTTCAAACTGTAGTTTATGAATATCAACATCTGTTTCGTTTGCTAAAGGGTGTTTCGGGCTGCAGACCAAAACCAGCGGCTCATCCTCAAAGTCATATACCTCAAGTCTTTTATCTTTTTTGGGAACAGCTACAAGGCCGATATCGATGTCACCGCCTAAAACCATCTCATAGATTTTCCCGGCGCTAAAGTATTCAATGTGAACATTAACATTAGGGTAGCTGACCATAAATTTTTTGACATAGTCCGGTAAAGTGTGCATGCCGATGCTGAAAATTGCAGCTACCATTATCCTGTCGCCCGCTGACGATTTAAGGGCATTTAGCTCAAGTCTTAATTGTTCATATCGGTCAAGAATATCTTTAGAGGCCTGGTAAAACAATTGACCGGCTTTGGTAAGCTCAATTGGCCTTTTCTTTCTGTCTAATAGCTGACATTTGAACGTTAGTTCTAATTGTGCAAGCTGTTGAGAAACTGCTGATTGGCTTAGAAAATGCTTATCAGCAGTTTGTGAGAAGCTTCGCAGCTCAGCTAAATCAGAGAATATCTTTAGCGTTTCTATATGCATTATAAGTTTTCCTGATAACGCATATCAGGATAATAAGCTTTAGTTTTAATTCACTATCTACTATAAATTATATTATTAGTCTTATTGTCCATATTATTAGTAGCCCTAATAAGAAGCAAGTAAAAAGTTTTAGGTTTTTAAGGAGTGAAAGATGAATTTGCAGCGACCCAATTCAAATGAAGTTACGCAGACTTCAAACCGTTCGAGGAGTGTTTCTCCTGTTTCTGGTATCTGTACGCGATGCATTGATGGCTGCCGGGGTAATTGTGAGGTTTTTAAATCTTCCTATCGCGGTCGCGAGGTGATTTATCCTGGTCCGTTCGGCACCCTTACAGCCGGCGGCGACAAGGACTATCCTATCGATTACTCCCATCTTAATATTCAGGGTTATGCTATGGGTGCTGATGGTTTGCCGAGCGGCCAAGTCGGCAATCCGGACAACACCCTGTTTCCAATGGTCGATACTGAAACGGAATACGGCTGTGGGACCAAGGTCAAGATGCGTATGCCCATTTTCACCGGTGCGCTGGGTTCCACCGATATTGCCCGAAAGAACTGGGAGCACTTTGCAGCCGGTGCCGGTATCGCCGGTATTACTATCGTCTGTGGTGAAAATGTCTGCGGCATCGATCCCGAGCTGGAACTAAACAAAGACGGCAAGATCAAAAAGGCACCGAATATGGCTCAACGTGTCGAGCAATATCGCAAGTGGCACGAGGGCTACGGTGATATGATTGTTCAGATGAACGTCGAGGACACGCGTCTGGGTGTGGCAGAGTATGTAATTGGAGAGCTTGGCGTTGAAAGTATCGAGCTTAAGTGGGGCCAGGGCGCAAAATGTATCGGCGGCGAAATTCAGGTCGATTCGCTCGAACGTGCCCTTGAACTGCAGAAAAGAGGCTACTTAGTTACACCCGACCCTTCTGTTGAGGCTCACCAGGCAGCTTTTAGAGATGGCGCTTTGAAACATTTTGAAAGGCACTCGCGTCTGGGATTCGTGGATCAGGAAGGCTTTATGAAAGAGGTCGAACGTGTACGCAAGCTCGGTGCAAAACGCGTTACATTGAAAACAGGAGCTTATCCGATGCGGGAGCTGGCGATGGCGATTAAATGGTCGTCCGATGCCAAATTGGACCTGCTGACCATCGACGGAGCACCGGGCGGAACCGGAATGAGTCCCTGGCGGATGATGGAAGAATGGGGAGTTCCAACCTTCTACCTACAATCGATGACTTACGATTTTTGCCAAAAGCTCGCGGCTAAGGGAGCCTTCGTGCCGGATATTGCTACCGCAGGTGGTTTCAGCACCGAAGATCATATATTTAAAGTCCTGGCAATGGGCGCACCATTTACAAAAGCCGTCTGTATGGGCCGTGCGTTAATGATACCTGGTATGGTTGGCAAAAATATCGGATTATGGTTGCAGGAGGGTAAGAATGCTCTTCCGAAAACAATCAGCACCTACGGCTCAAAGGTGGAGGAAATCTTTGTCTGCTATGAGGACCTTGTTGCAAAGTACGGCAAAGAGACCGTCAAGGAAATGCCGCTGGGAGCTATTGGGCTTTATACATTCGTCGATAAGCTCAAAGTTGGCTTACAGCAATTGATGGCCGGCAGTCGAAACTTCAGGGCTTCGACAATCAGCAGGGACGACCTTATGGCTTTAACTCCTGAAGCCGCTCAGGTCTCGGGTATCCCTTATGTTATGGACGCATACAGACAAGAAGCCGAGGCGATTATAAACGGCTAAGGACACTAACAGCAAATGCCTAAAGTGAACTAAAGTGCCTAAAGTGTAAAGTTATAATTTTAGGCACTTTAGGCATTTTAAACTTTAGCTCACTTTTTCGTGTCTCACATTGTTGTCTGTAGATAGCTCGTCAGATTCACGTCTTTATTGGCTATCGCCAGCTTGCGCCGAATTCTTTCCCGGTGACGACTAATAGTGGCGGTGGACACACCTCGTATCTCGGCAATCTCTTTGCTTCGCAGGCCGGTCCGGATCATGTTGCAGATAGCAATCTCCGTGGGTGTCAATGATTGGTACTTCTCCGTTAGTTGATTGATAAAGGCAGATGTTATCTCAACAAGATTGTCTCTTAGAAGCTCCACATATTTTCGCTGTGGTTTTGGAATCTCCGTCAGCAGCGCGTAGATAATGGGCAGCAAAACCTTCTGGACATTGGCTTGTATATCTTTGTGGATTTTAAGCTTCTCCTCCTCAATTCGGCTTAGGATTGTTTTGAGCGTTGCATTTGCTTCGCGAAGAGCCTCACGTTCCACCGTTAGTTGCTTGTTTGTTTCCTGGAGCTTGCGTTCTGCTGACAGCCGCATTGCCACCGCGCCGATATTTTCAGCCACGGCGTCTATTAGAGTTCGTTCCTCTCTGAGAAACGGCCCTTCATACAGGGCCGGCTTCTGTTGTGTATAAAATACCTCGACCTCGCCGACAGGCTCATTGAACATCATTATCCTGGCAGCCTGCCGCCATTTTGTAACCTTAAAGCCAGCCGTCTTGTATGTCTGTCCCTCGAATGTTATGCGCGCGCACGTTATCTCCGGATATTGCCATGATGGAGGCAGGATGTTCACAACCCG
>CAZRMQ010000035.1:0-8383 GCA_964601185.1 uncultured Pirellulales bacterium | reverse complement strand
GCGCGCACGTTATCTCCGGATATTGCCATGATGGAGGCAGGATGTTCACAACCCGCTGTAGAAATTCCTCTAAAGAATCTGGGCCTCTCTCGGTTAGCCGGGTGATACCGTAAAGGCAATTTAGCTCCTTGATCCGTTCCCGAAGCGCCCTTTCTACCTCAGATGGTTCGTATGTCTCACTTGGCATAATGTACCATCGTTGGTGACTGTCGACTTCAAACCGACTTGGGCTTTCATTGGGCTTATCGGCAGGAGGTTTTTTCATAGCTCACCTTATAAATGCCTACTTTTAGAGTGTATTAGATAGGTAATGATAAACAATAATTATGCCTATATATTATATGCACTATCAGGGCATTCTAATTGTATTTACTTATCTGTTTATATTTACTATTCTCATTTATGTCAAGCTTTAACCTGAGACTTTTTTATGACGCAAGCAATCGACATTACATTATTTCATCTCCATACATAGGAGGTAACAATGTCAGAGAATGTATTTGAGACAATCTTAGAGAACAGATGCAGTCAGCCGCAGCAGCTTATCGAAGTGCTTCAGGATGTGCAGGAAACCTTTGGTTATATCTCCGAGGAGGCAATGACTGCTGTGTCCAAAGAGCTGGGTGTTCCTGTGATCGAGGTCTATCGAGTTGCCAATTACTACAAGGCCTTTAGCTTAGCTCCGCGCGGCCGGCACGTAATCACGGTTTGTATGGGTACGGCCTGTCACGTCCGCGGAGCGCCGCGAATGCTGGATGAAGTACGCGGCCAGCTTGGAATAGAGCCGGGCCAAACCACCTCGGACAAAATGTTTACTCTCGAACGCGTCAATTGTCTCGGTGCATGTGCTCTTGGACCGGTGGTTGTGTTGGATGGTAAATACTACCCGGGCATGACGCCAAACAAACTTCGCAAGCTGGTGCAGTCGGTCCGGCAGGCCGAGAAGGAGGTGGCAGCAGATGCCTAAGCTAAAGACATTGAAGGATCTGACTAAATTTCGAGAATCCTTGGCAGCTCAAAAAGAAGATGTAGATTGTATGGTGACAATCTCCGGTGGAACGTGTGGTAACGCCTCAGGAAGCTTAAAGGTTGTGGAGGCGATGCAATCAGAACTGGCTTCCAACGGTTTTGCCGGTAGGGTGCACGTCCGTGTGACAGGATGTCAAGGCTTTTGCGAGCAGGAGCCGATTGTTACTATTGATCCTGCCAACATATTTTACTGCCGAGTTTCACCGGATGATGTCCCTGAGATTGTCAGCGAGACAATCCGAAAAAATCAGGTTATCGAACGTCTGCTTTATACCGACCCCGCCACGGGCGAAAAAATAACAAAGGAAACGGATATCCCGTTCTATCGCGCCCAGGACCGAGTTCTGTTAGGCTTGAATCGCAAAATAGACCCGTGCAATATTGAAGATTATATAGCTGTTGGTGGCTACTCAGCTCTGGCCAAGGTACTCAGCGGGGTGACAGCGGAGCAGGTTATTCAGGAAATCAAGAGTTCCGGTTTGCGGGGCCGCGGGGGCGGCGGCTATCCGACAGGTCAAAAATGGCAGCAGTGCCGAGAGGCCGCTGGCGATGAGAAGTACGTCATCTGTAATGCTGATGAGGGCGATCCCGGTGCATATATGGACCGAAGCGTCCTGGAGGGTAATCCGCACGCTATTCTTGAGGGTATGCTTATCGGCAGCTACGCCGTGGGAGCGAATCAGGGCTACATCTACGTCCGCAATGAGTACCCGCTGGCTGTCAGCAATGCGCGAAAGGCAATTGAGCAGGCAAAACTGTTTGGATTTCTGGGTGATGATATATTGGGCAGACACTTTTTTGATATCGAGATTATGCGCGGTGCGGGCGCCTTTGTGTGTGGTGAGTCCACAGCTTTGATGGCGTCGCTCGAAGGCAAAGTTGGAGAGCCTCGGCCCAAGGACGTGCATACAGTTCAGGAGGGACTCTGGAACAAGCCGACGTGTCTGAACAATGTCGAAACGTGGGCAAATGTGCCGCTGATTATCAATAAAGGCGCCGCCTGGTTTGCCTCAAAGGGTACTAAAGGCAGCAAAGGGACAAAGATTTTTGCGTTGACCGGACGAGTTAAAAATACCGGCCTGGTTGAGGTGGCTATGGGGACATCGCTGCGGACGATTATTCACAGCATTGGCGGCGGCCCAAACGACGGCGTTGCGATAAAGGCGGTTCAAACCGGCGGCCCATCCGGCGGATGTCTGCCGGCTGAAAAGTTCGACCTGCCGGTCGATTTCGAGACGCTTGCCGAAGCCGGCTCGATGGTCGGCTCCGGCGGAATGGTCGTTATGGACGAACGTACCTGCATGGTTGATGTTGCAAAGTATTTTATTGCCTTTCTGCAGGACGAATCTTGTGGCAAATGTGTACCGTGCCGATTGGGTCTGGGGCGGATGCTTGAAATCCTGACCGACATCACGGAAGGACGGGGTAAACCGGAGCAGCTCGATCTGCTTGAAGACCTGGGTGAGACTATGACCCATACATGCCTTTGTGCTCTCGGTAAAACGGCTGCGAACCCTGTGTTGTCAACCCTGCGCTATTTCCGGCAAGAGTATGAGTCACACATTCAGGACAAGTACTGTTCTGCCGGCGTCTGCCGTGAGCTCATCCAATATAGCATCGATCCGAATAACTGCACAGGCTGTGGAGCGTGCCTGAAGGCCTGTCCGAATAAAGCAATTACCGGCGAATCCGAGAAGCCTCACCGAATCAACCAGGATTTGTGTAGCAGGTGCGGTATATGTAAGGACGTCTGTAAGTTCGAGGCTATAAGCATTTGTTGAGGAGACCCAAGATGCAGGAATATGTGAATATTACAATCGACGGCGCGAAAATCTCCGCTATCAGAGGCACATCTGTGCTCGATACAGCTATGGAATACGGGATTTGCATACCGCATTTATGTCACTATCCCGGCCTGTCGGATATCGGTGCTTGTCGCCTTTGTATAGTTGAGCATATCGTGAACGGCAAAGCAAAGGTTACCGCTTCATGCACATTGAATGTCGCCGAAGGTATGGTCATTCGTACGGACACCGACAGAATAAAACGCCTGCGTCGCAATATTGCCGAGCTTCTCGTGGCTCAGGCCCCAAACTCACGCGCCATACAAGACGTGGCAGTGCGTTGCGGAGTCAAACAGGTGCGCTATCCTTTTCATAATGACAATTGTGTGCTTTGCGGTCGCTGCGTTCGTGTTTGCGCTGAGATGTGGCAGGCAAAAGCGCTCGGCTTTGTCGGGCGCGGCAAAGATCGGCATGTGGACTTTCCGTTCGGTCGAAAGCCGGATTTCTGCAAGAGCTGCAATACGTGCATCGATATCTGTCCGATGACTATCACTCCCTGCCCCGGCCCTATGAAGACGGGCGAAGAGTACCTCTGCTTAGCCTGCGAAGGGCAGCTTATAATGGCTGACAGCCTGCCGGGGGCCTGCGTCTGGTGCGATTTAGGCAAGGGCTTTCAATGCACCCGTCAGGTCCAGGCAGGGTAAAATCCATTACCATCCGATGTTGCCTGCGTGTTGTCTATTCAGCCCGTCTTTATAATTTAACCAACTATAAATGAAGCTCTAAAGTAACCAATTTATCAAGAAATTGTCCCTAAATTTTCTTGCGTTGATTCATCTATGAGGAGTGAGTAAAAGCACATTCCATCGGCTGGAAAACTGCTATGAATATAAAAACGCTATTTACCCTGCTGTACATTTTGCTATACTAATCCGTAACAAGAAGCAACGGTTGCGTATTGTACGGAAACAAAGAGGGCAAAATGGACTCACGGGTAATCCAATTAACCACCGCAGCTCATAAATACGGCAACCTAAATATACGTTCCTGTGGTAAAGAATTTTTCCCCGGCGATGCCTTTGGCGGCTCATCTAAGAAAACAGGTCTCGGGGCGCAGATCACAATTAAAGCTGATGGCATTCTGAATACGATCGAAACAGATATTCCTACTGATAAAATCACAGGAAAGCCACGGTGGTTCTTTCGGAAGAGAAAATGGGTAAGAGAATTCTTGCGATGTCATAAACTCGCACCAGGGGATACCATATCTATCCAGCGGGTAAGCAATCACGCATATCGCATTAGCCCGGCAGAACGCAGGCATAAAGTGGATTTGTTTGAAGAGGAACTCCAACCAATCTTATACGCTCAGAAACTTGCGGAGAAGTACATTTCCTCAACATCTGCGGAATACAGAAAGCAAAAGGGCCAGTTCTTTACCCCTCCGACAGTAGCTACCTTTATGGCTGAATTAGCTGTCAAAGATAGCAAGTCGTCTGTAAGAATCCTTGACCCAGGAGCGGGATTAGGGATATTATCCTGTGCTGTTTGTCAAAAACTTGCATGTAAATGCCATACCAAAGAGATCGAACTTGATGCTTATGAAAACGATCCGGATTTGGCTAAATTGTTATACAAAACTATTACCCGACTAGATCACTGGTTAGATCTACGAGGCATTCGTCTGAAGTATAATATAACTAATGAGGACTTTATACTATCTGGAAACGATCTGGTAGATACGCAGAATTTCCATCCATATGATGTTGTTGTGTCAAATCCACCGTATACAAAAATCTCTGGAAACGATACACGCTCGCAGAAGATCAGTGAAGTAGTTCATGGGCAACCGAATCTATACATGCTTTTTATGGCAACAGCCGCAAAATTGCTTAAACGTCATGGTTTAATAGTATTTATAACACCTCGAAGTTATACATCAGGATATTACTTTAGGGCTTTCAGGCAGATTTTTTTTGAACAATTTAAACCAGTTAGAGTACACCTTTTTGAATCCAGGAAGGACGTTTTCTCAAGCCAGTCGGTCTTACAGGAAAACACCATATTGATTGCACAGAAAGAAAAAACACCTGCAAGCATTATTATTTCAACCTCGAGAAATTCGGAAGATTTGAACTCTGGTACTCGAAACGGAATTCCGCTTTCCTACGTACTTTGGAAGAATAAAAACGATATTACGCTTAGACTTCCTAGAGATGATCTCGATAACATGGTAATTGAAATCATAGATTGCTGGACTGCGACGCTTTCAGATTATAATCTGAAAATATCAACCGGTCCAGTTGTGCCTTTTAGAGCAAAGGGTTTCATTTCGGTAAGCACTAATTCTACGAGAAAGGACTATGTTCCTTTGATTTGGATGAGAAATGTGCAACCAATGCAAATTATCTGGCCTTGCAATGGTGCTATGAATCGAGAAGCAAACCAACAATTCGTTATTGATAATAGTGAAACTCGTCAGCGAAGACTTCTCGTGCGTAACAAGAATATGGTTTTACTCCGTCGGTTTAGCGCTAAAGAGCAAAAAAGGCGGTTAACAGCTTCTCCACTATTCAGAAAACAGTTAGGTTTTGAGTTCATCGGTGTAGAGAACCACGTTAACTATATACATAATCCCGGATCAGAACTAACCCAGGCTCAAGCGTTGGGTTTAGCCGCGATCCTAAACAGCACAATTTTAGACCGATACTTTCGTATTTGTAATGGGAACACACAAGTAAGTGCTACTGAGCTTCGAGCCATGCCACTCCCACCTTTAGATGCTATTATGAAGCTCGGTAAACAATTAAAAGTATCTTTTTCTGTTCCCTCACTTCAACAGATCGATACATGCGTTTGGGAAATATTGAAATCTTATACAAAACGAAAGAATCTGTTAAAGAGGATGAATGATTGAGAAGAGTAAAAGAAGCACAGAAAATACTGAAAAGTTTAGGTTTACCACCTCCCCAGTGCAATGAAATTTCCGCTATTACATTCTTAGCACTGGCAAATATTGGTAGGCGCGATCCCTGGTCGAAAGCAACACAGGTAAGATTGAGAATCCATGATGTTCTTCTCTTTTCGCAAGATCGATATAAACGCAAATATGCTGAAAACACGAGAGAGACCATCCGTCGTCAAGTAATCCATCAATTTGAGCAAGCGAGAATCGTAGATCGTAATCCCGATGAACCTGACTTACCTACAAATAGCCCTCGTACGCATTATGCATTAACAAATGAAGTTGCTGTTTTAATCCAGTCTTTTGGCAGCAAATCTTGGCAAGTTAATCTTGCTAACTTTCTCAATAACCGAAGAACACTGCTCGAAATCTACCGAAGGAAACGTAAAGCGCGAATGATTCCTGTCAAGATCTCTACGGGCAAGGAGTTGAAACTGTCACCTGGCAAGCATAATCAACTTCAGGCAGCCGTTTTAAAAGACTTTGCACCCCGTTTTGCACCGGGGGCTCTTTTGCTATATTTCGGCGATACAGCTCGAAAAATGCTCTATTTAGACAAGAAACTAATGCAAAGTCTGAATATTCTGATTAGCCAACATGAGAAGTTGCCCGATGTAGTTCTCTACCACTCTGACACAAATCGTCTTTTCCTTATTGAGGCTGTCACATCCCATGGGCCGGTATCTCCAAAAAGGTATCACGAACTCGAACAAATGTTTTCAGGAGTTCGGGCTGGCCGTGTTTACGTAAGTGCGTTTCCAGACTTCAAAGAGTTCAAAAATCACATGACCAATATAGCTTGGGAAACAGAGGTTTGGATCAGTAGTGTACCTGAGCACTTGATTCATTATAATGGTGATAAATTCCTGTAACAGAATCTGTTGCCATTTAGCAAAATAATCAGTTCGCAGATATTACTTGGAGGCAGAGGAGTTGTCAGAAACTGTAGGGTAGCACTACGTATAGATTCGTATTATCCTTAATACTGGGCGGAGAAGCCTTAACGTAATCGCTAAATCATTTCATCGACGATTTCAAAGTCCTTGACCATTTTTAGAATTATATCATAATCTTATCGTTTAACCTCGTTATAGTTGTAGAGTGGTTTGTTGAAAAAATGAAGAAGTTCCCTGTTGAAAAGCTGTCGCAAATTATAAAAGCATGCCCCAGGCAGGATGCGAGCGATGATTTTTTTACCGGCATAAGCACCGATTCACGAACGGTAAAAGCCGGCGACTGCTTCTTTGCACTGGCCGGCGAGAACTTCGACGGCCATGATTACATAGCCGATGCTTTTGCCAAGGGAGCCGTTTGCGCTGTGGCTAACAAAAATCGTGTCACGGATCCCGTATCCTGCGGCACGGTTCTCAAGGTCGATGACACTATAAAAGCTCTCGGCGATTTTGCCGGAGAATATCGCCGAGGGGCGGGTTATAAGGTAGTCGCCATAACCGGCTCGGTTGGAAAAACAACGACAAGACAAATCGCTTATCACGTTTTAAGCCGACACTTCCGCGTTTATCAGTCGCCGAAGAATTTCAATAACAATATTGGTCTGCCTTTAACGCTGCTCGGCGCCGATCCAGAGCACCAAATCGTTATCGCCGAGCTTGGCACCAATCATCCCGGCGAAATAGCCTGCCTGACGCGTATCGCCCAGCCGAATGTCGCCGTCGTAATTAACGTTCATCCCGCACATCTGGAAGGACTCGGCGATTTACAAACTATCACACGGGAAAAATTGTCAATAGCAGAGGGATTACAGCCTGACGGCGCCTTAATAATCAACGCAGAACTGGTTAAATGGTTAAATTACCAATTACCAGTTACCAATAACGAAATCTTAACTTTCGGCAAATCGGAGCCTTCAGACTACCAGGTTCACAACATTACATATAATGACTTCAGCAGCAGTTTTACTATCAACGGTATGAAAATAGAACTTCCGCTACCCGGCCTGGGAAATGTTGAGAATGCGGTCGCTGCCTGGGCTATTTGCAGCCGGTTTGGCTTGACCATTGACTATTTCGCTCAAGCAGTAAAAACAATAAAGGCGATTCCCATGCGATTAGAGATGCTGCAAATCGGAACGCTAACGGTTATAAATGACTGTTATAACGCGAATCCCGCCTCGATGAAAAACGCTCTTGATATTTTGAGTAATATTAAAACTAAGGAGAAAGGCAGGCGGCTCTTTATCTGCGGCGATATGGCCGAATTGGGACAGCAATCACAAGCCTTGCACGCCGAGCTTGGAGCTGCTGTTGCGCAAGCCGGCGTTCAAGTCTTATTGGCTGTGGGTAAATACGCAACAACTACTGCTGAAGCCGCAAGACAAACCGCGGACTACGATTTGCAGACAATGTGTTTCGAAGATACGATTTCAGCTTGTAATAATGTTCAAGAATTCATAAAAGATTACGATATAATATTAGTGAAAGGCTCAAGGACAGCCAAACTGGAAATGGTTATTGAAAAGCTCAAAACCCCCAAATAAATTTGGGGGCTAAATATTTAGCCCCGCAATCCTTCGACCCGGCTCAGGACGGGTTTATTGCGGGGTTTTCAAGGATGAAATACTAAAATGATATACCATTTATTGTGG
>CAZRMQ010000034.1:0-18821 GCA_964601185.1 uncultured Pirellulales bacterium | reverse complement strand
GCTCTTTATCGCAGTGGCTGTGACGGTTACGGTTCTGGTGGCGGCAACGAGAAAAACAGGCCCGGTTACAACTACCAGCAGCACATTCACCGCACGCCGGGATAATTTAACCATCACCGTAACCGAGGGGGGAAGCATCAGAGCCCACAAGTCAATACAATATAAATGTCAGGTCGAACGAAGAGGAGGAGATGTAACAATTCTCAGCGTCGTCCCTGCGGGTACTTATATAACTCAGGAAGATGTAAATAACGGCAAGATGCTGGTGGAGCTGGATTCTTCGGCTCTAAAAGATCGATTGACGCAGGAAAGGATTAGCCTGGCCAGTGACCAGGAAAATGTTACTTCAGCGGAAGAGGCATATCACATTCAGCAGCTACAAAATGAAAGCGATATTGCTGATGGCAAATTGAAAGTTAAGTTTGCCTTGATGGATTTTCAAAAATATCTTGGCGAAACTGTCGCATACAAATTTGTCGAGGATGTAAATGCGGTGCTGAATTCACAAGTTGACATACTTCCGCTGCTTGATGATCCCAATCTGGGTGGAGGGGCTTCGCAGGAACTAAAAAGATTGACTGACAGTATCACATTGGCTGAAAGCAAGCTCAAACGAGCGGAAGATACATTGGACTGGACAATAAAGCTCCTCGAGAAACAATACGTCTCTGCCACTGAGAAGCAGGCAAATGAACTTGAGGCACAAAGCCTAACAATACAAAAAGAACAGGCAGAGGTGAATTTGGAGTTATTTAAACGTTACGATTTTCCCAAACAGGTTGAGCAGCTACTTAGTAACTATGTTGAAGCCGGACGACAATTAGAGCGGACGTATGCCGAATGCCGTTCAAGAATGGCGCAGGCCCAGGCAAGGCTTAGTATGACAAAATCAAGATTTCAGGAGCAGGATGAGCAAGTGAGAGAATTAGTACAGCAAATTGAGTATTGTACAATTAAGGCAAAGGCTCCGGGGTTGGTGGTATATGGTACCGGTGGTGAAGCTGACTTCTTTAGAGCTATGCGGGGCAGGGGCGGTATGGGCAGCGGAATTGTCGCTGAAGGAGAAGTTGTCTCTGAAGGTCAGGTGATTGTATCAATGCCTGATACGGCTTCAATGGTTGCAGAGATCGGCGTCCACGAAACTGAGGTTGATAAGGTTCGTTCAGGTCAGCCGGCGACTATAGTTATGGATGCCTTTCCAGACAAGGTACTGCAGGGAGAGGTGCTTGAAGTGGCGCCGCTGCCAGATGAGCAGCGCGGCTGGATGAATCCGGACCTTAAGGTTTACAAAACTCTTGTAAAAATAGATGGTACCCATGATTTTCTCAGAAGTCGGATGTCCTGCAAGGTTCAGATTCTCGTCAATCGTTTTGAAGAGGTGATAGTTGTGCCCATTCAGGTAGTGTCAAATCGCAGCGGCAAAAAGGTCTGTTTCGTTATAGCCCCCCAGGGGCCGCAGGAACGTGTTGTGAGAACCGGGGCTTTTAACGATACATTTGTGCAGGTTGTTGAAGGTTTGCAGCAAGGCGAAGAAGTGCTGTTGAATCCTCCGCTCTTCAGTGAAACGACAGGTGCTGTAGGATTCCAGCAGCAACAACCATTACCAGAGAGGAGAACTGAACAAGGTCAAGCTGATACAGAAGCCCAAAGCCGACCTGGCGGCCAGACCGAGAGGAGAGCTGGAGGAGGATTAGGGCGTAGTCCAGACATGTCGGCTGAGAAACCGCAGGAGGGTGGAGAATCACCAGGTCCTACAGGGCCGCCACAGGGCAGACAGTTTCAAATGACAGACGAAATGATTGATCGCATGCTGACAGGTATGAAAAAGCTCAACCCGGAAAAAGCCCAAGAGTTAGAGAAGTTACGCAAAGACGATCCTGAGAAATTCAAAACAGAGCTCGCGGAGTTTATGAAAAGTATGCGTGGAACAATGAGGCAAGGCAGAAATCGTACAGGGGGACAGGGACCAAGTGATACAGAAAGTAGATAATGCCGTAAATTTCGAGACCGATACACCCATCTTGGTGATGGAAAAATTGTGTAAGAATTACCAGCTCGGCTCGGTTGAATTACGGGTCTTGAAGGAAATAGACCTGGCCATTACCAGTGGTGAATATGTAGCTATTATGGGCCCCAGCGGTTCAGGCAAATCCACATTGCTTAATCTGATTGGCTGTCTGGACCGTCCAACCAGCGGAGATTACATACTCGGCGGACAAAGTGTTTCAATACTTGATGACGATGAGTTATCGATGATACGCGGAAGACGCATCGGTTTTGTGTTTCAGTCGTTTAATCTGATTAACCAGCTCAATATTGTAGAAAATATTCAGGTTCCGATGTATTACCAGGGTTTCACCGAGCACGAAAGTGCCGAACGTGCAAGGGAATTAGCCACATTAGTAGGCCTGGGCGACAGAATGAAACATCGGCCTTCGGAATTAAGTGGTGGTCAGCAGCAGCGGGTAGCAATTGCACGGGCATTGGCAAACGATCCGCTGATTGTTTTGGCCGATGAGCCGACGGGCAATCTTGACTCGGCAAGCGGTGAGGAGATACTGACTATTCTTGATAATTTGCACGAGCAGGGAAAGACCTTAATAGCAGTAACCCATGACGAGGGCATCGCTGAAGGCGCCGAAAGGGTTATACGTCTCTTGGATGGGCGCATACAAAGACAGGAATATAATAAGAAGACAGAAGACAGAAAACAGAAGACAGAATAAAAATTGATACAAACAGAGCCGCGACCGTTAGGGAGCGGTAAGTGGTGAATACGTTATGTTTTTATTTCGTTTCAAACGGACAGTAAAGCTGGGTGTGAAAAGTCTTTGGATGCACAAACTGCGTTCCACTTTAACAGCATTGGGCATAATCTTCGGCGTTTCCTCAGTTATCGCAATGCTGGCAATAGGTGAGGGTGCCAGCCGGGACGCACAGGAAAAAATCGCCCAGCTTGGCAGCCACAATATTATTATAGCAACTGTTAAACCTCCGGAAGAGCAAACAGCCGGCGGTCAACAGCAAACCTTACAAGAATATGGCCTGACCTATGCCGACGCTGAGCGTTTCCGTAACGCCATACCGGACGTTCAGGTTATAGTACCGAATCGTCGTGTTTCTCAGCAGGCACAATACCGTATTCACAGAATATCTGCAGAAGTTATTGGTACAGTGCCGTGGTACACCGATATATCACAGCTCCGGGTAAAGTTCGGGCGGTTTCTCAGCAGTACGGATATGCACTACAAGCAGGGTGTTTGTGTTGTTGATGAGAGATTGGTCAAAGATCTGTTTGGTTTTGATGACCCTTTAGGCCAGGATATTAAAATAGCGAGCGATTACTACAGAGTGGTAGGCATTACTACGGAACGAGCTGTTGCTAAAATGGCGAGCAATCTTGAAGAAAAGGATGCCACAGGGGCAAAGAAATCTGGTGCAAACCTGGGGGGTATCTATATTCCTTTGACTACGGTTAGAGATCGCTTCGGTGAGATGTCATTACAGATTAGCTCCGGCAGTGGACGGACTATAGAAAGGGTAGAACTGCAGGAAATAATTGTAAAGGTTCGTGACATAGACCAGGTGCTGGGGACACGCCAGAGTGTGCAGACGTTGATGAAACGATTCCACAAGAAAAATGACTATGAAATAACCGTTCCTCTGGAGCTAATGAGGCGGGCGAAGGAATTTCAACGCATCTTTACTATTGTTCTCGGGTCAATCGCTGCGATTTCACTTTTGGTAGGCGGTATTGGAATTATGAATATTATGCTGGCCACCGTCAGCGAGCGTACGCGGGAGATTGGTATTCGTCGAGCCCTCGGGGCCAGGAAACGAGATATTATCTTTCAATTCCTTTCGGAGACGCTGATTTTAACGTTGTTTGGAGGCATCCTGGGAATTATTTTAGGCTCTTCTATACCATTTATGGTAACTCATTTCAGCCAGATGCGGACTGTGATTTCAATCACTTCGTTATTTTTGGCCTTTGGTATTAGTGCTGCGGTGGGGATAACATTTGGCTTGTATCCGGCTTATCGTGCTGCTAATATGGACCCAATTGAGTCGCTGCGGCATGAGTAATAGTATGAAAGCACTAAATCCGAAGTTCTAAATCCTAAACAATTTCAAATTTCAAATTTTCAAAAAAATCGTTTTGTTGATTTGAATTTTGGTCATTTGGATCCTTCGGCTTTGCTCAGGACAGGTTTGTTTAGGATTTAGAGATTAGAATTTAGGATTTAATTTATAGAGTATGTTTGGAAAACGAATACCTCTGTTTAAGCTGTTCGGCTTTAGTGTCAATGTTGATGTAAGCTGGTTTATTCTTGCGGCACTTATTATCTGGACCTTATCGGATAGTTTTTTTCCGAGCTACTTCGAGGGTTTTTCAAAAGTCGCCTATTTATGGATGGGAATTACCGGGGCATTAGGACTGTTTGCTTCAATTATTTTTCATGAGTTCTGTCACTCGCTGGTCGCGAGGCGATACGGCTTGCCTATGAGGGGAATCACACTCTTTATTTTTGGTGGAGTGGCTGAGATGCTTGAGGAACCACGAAGCCCCAAGGCGGAATTTTTAATGGCAATTGCAGGCCCGGTTTCAAGCGTCCTGTTGGCGACAGGGCTGTATCTTATCCGTATGGTGGGAGTATGGCTGGCTTGGCCAGCACCTATTAATAATGTTCTGTATTATCTTGTATTATTGAACTTTGCCCTGGCTGTCTTTAATCTGCTGCCGGCGTTTCCCCTTGACGGTGGACGTGTCTTGCGGTCGATTCTTTGGGCTGTGAGGGGTAATCTGCGATGGGCGACTAAAATCGCTTCACAATTAGGCTCAGGATTTGGCTTGTTTCTGATTATCATGGGTATCTTATGTGTTGTTATGGGATATGGTTTTGTAGTAGGCGTATGGTCAGCTTTGATCGGTATGTTTATCCGAAACGCATCTGCGAGGTCTTATAAACAGTTGTTGGAACGAAGAACACTCGACGGCGATGAGATTTGGCATTTTATGAAAACAGATGTTGTCACCGTGCCTTCATCAATTTCCATTGGACAATTAGTCAATGATTATTTTTACAGGTACCATTTTGAAATGTTCGCTGTATGTGATGGTGACCTGCTGTTGGGCTGTATTTCCCCAGAAGAAGTAAAGCAAGTACCAAGGGAGCAGTGGGATAATCTTACTGTTGGCGATCTTGTTGTACCGTGTTCGGCTGAGAATACTATCAGCCCACAATCAAGTGCTGTGAAGGCGCTATCTATAATGAGTCAAACTGGCAATAGTAGGTTAATGGTTGTCGACGCAGGTCGATTAGTCGGCATTATCACGTTGAAAGATATGCTGAAATTTCTCGACCTTAAAATGAACCTCGAAGTAAAATAAGATCAGGATGCGTAGAAAGCTGCCGACCTTATCCATTTAGGGATTTAGGCAACGGTTATTTCTTTTGATAGGTAAACATCCTGTACGGCATTTAGCAATTCAATTCCCTCTTTCATGGATTTCTGGAAGGCCTTTCTGCCTGTGATAAGTCCTGTGCCGCCGGCTCTTTTATTTATTACAGCGGTTTTGACAACCTGCTGCAAATCATTATCACCGGATGCTCCGCCGGAGTTGATTAAGGGGACTCTGCCCATATAGCAATTTGCTACCTGGTATCGTGTCCAGTCTATAGGGTGCTCGGACGTTAGCTTTTCATAAACCAAGGGATGAGTTTTTCCGAATTTCAGGACTTTGTAACCTTCATTACATGTCGGCAGCTTTTGTTTGACAATATCAGCTTGTATGGTGACTGCTAAGTGGTTTGCCTGGCCGGTCAGGTCCGCTGATGTTTCGTAATTGACGCTGTCTTTTTTAAATTCAGGATTTCGCAAATAAGCCCACAGTACGGTAAACATACCTAACTGGTGTGCGCGTTCAAAAGCATCTGAGACTTCTTCTATTTGTCGCGGTGATTCCTGTGAGCCGTAATAGACCGTAGCTCCCGCAGCTACCGCTCCCATTTCAAAGGCTTGCTCAACAGAAGCAAACATACGCTGGTCGTATGTATTGGGGTAGCTGAGAAGCTCATTGTGGTTGATTTTTACAACGAAGGGAATCTTGTGGGCATATTTGCGTGACACTGCACCGAGAACGCCTACTGTTGAGACGACGGCGTTACAGCCGCCCCCGATAGCCAGCTTTACTATGTTCTCCGGATCGAAATACAACGGATTGGGTGCGAATGAGGCGCCAGCCGAGTGCTCTATTCCCTGATCCACAGGAAGTATCGAAAGATGTCCCGTACCTGCTAATCGGCCATGATTAAAGACCATCTGTAAATTTCTCAAGACTGTATTTGGCCTATCTGTGGCTGTAAAAACTCTGTCTATAAAATCGGGTCCGGGCAAATGGAGCATATTTTTTGGAATAGCAGTGCATTTGTGCTCTAATAAATTTTTGTAGTCGTCTCCTAAATATTTAGCAATTTTATTCGCCATAATAAACTCCTATAGATTCTGTTTTTTTTGTGCAGAGTCGCGACCGTAAAAGAGCGATAAATGTATGTTAATTTCCGGCACCCAAATATGCGGCTTTGAACTGTGCCAAGCATGTTTTGAGCTGTTCGACGTTTTCGAGGTCTGTTGTCTGCTTACACTTCATCGCGAGAACCATCATTTTGTGCAGTAACGTTAGTTTGTGTACATATTCCTTATAGGCTTTCTGGTCACTTTCTTCAACCGGCTTGACCCGCTGTGTCATAAAGTACTGTGTCACTATCTCGCTGAAGTAATCGGCGTGGTTTTCCTTGTTTACAATCCACCTGACTAACTGGTTATAATTCTTGTCACCTTCCGCAGATAGATGTTGAATTTCCTTTATTGATTTTTCGATTGTTGTGATGTGTTCTGCCATCATATTCAGCCTCATCGGGTCATCATAAATTCCACAGGGTATCTCGCAGTGAGAAAACGCGATGGGTAGTGCGGCGAACAATAGTAACGCGCATAACGTCACGGCTAATAATATTGTCTTATTTGACTTTTTCATTTTGCTGTCCTTTCCATTCTCCGCAGCCCCTTAGGGGCGAAGGGCGAATCAAAAAACACCTTCCACATAATCGTCTATATGATAAAACTCGGCATTTTCGAGGAAACTTTGCGGTTTTGCTACGAAGTCACAAATATTCTCTAAGATAATAAAATGCTTTTGCTCTTGTTCAGCCAATTTTTTGAAAATCTCCTTTTTGTCAGGATTATCTACTTCATCAGCCTTTTCGAGATAAAATTGTTTGGTTTCCTGCTCAATGTCCTTTGCTTTTTCGTAAAGCTGAAGCTCACTAATATCAAAGTTGAATTTCTCCGTAGATTCTCTCATTTTCTCAAAAACTTCTTTGGCATTTGTCAGCACTTTCGTATCGGTAATCTTCTCTGGAGTTTCTTTTCGCATCTGCTGAACGATTTTGTAGTGCTTTGCCTCCTCATCCGCGAGCATATTGAGTATGTTTTGAAGTCCTTTGTTGCCGGTTTTGCCTGCCAGCTCGCGATAGTAATTCTCGCTGAATTTTTCCTTCTGCATGGCGAATTCGAATATGTCCATAATGTAACCTTTCAAAGTTCTGTTTAAATTGTCTGTTCAGTCTCTTGCATAGCTAATGTAAAAGGTCTTTCCAATGCTTCTACAATCCATCTTAAAAAGCGAAGGCCTTCGGTACCGTCTATAATCCTGTGGTCGTATGAAAGTGACAATGGCAATATCAGGCGAGGTTGCAGAATATTATTTATATACACAGCTTTTTGGCGCGCTCTGGCTAAGCCGAGAATGGCAACCTGCGGCCAATAGATAATAGGAGCGAAGTTTGTGCCGCCGATACCTCCGAGATTGGAAATAGTAAAATTGCCACCGAGCATCTCTTCCGGAGAGATTTTTCTGTCACGTGTTTTCTGGGCCAGTTCTGTGAGTTCAACCGATAGCTGCAGAATGTTTTTTTTGTCAACGTTGCGTATAACCGGAACCAAAAGCCCGCGATCCGTATCTACGGCAACGCTAAGATGATAGTATTTCTTGTAAATAATCTCCTGAGTTTCAATATCCACACTGGTATTAAATTTTGGGAATACCTTTAAGGCCGATGCAACCACTTTCATCGCTATTGAAGTTATAGTCAATCTGCCCCCGGCCTGCTCAACCTTCTTTGAGTACTCGGCTCGAAACCTTTCTAATTCTGTAATATCAGCTTCATCATACTGAGTCACCTGAGGGACGTTCGCCCAGGTGTAACTTAGAGTCTCGGAGATTATTCTGCGGATGGCTGTCATCGGCTGGCGCTCAATGTCGCCCCATTTGGTAAAGTCGGGAAGAGGCCTGCTTTGCGTGCTTGCAGAGAGCATCGGCCCGGATGAAATAATTCTTTTTGCATGCTCTTTTACATCATCCAGCGTGATTTGCCCTTTGGGGCCGCTGCCGGAAACATCGTTTATATCAATACCTAATTCTCGTGCTAACTGACGGACGGATGGGGAAGCTGATACAGCAATTGTGGCTGGCCGAGGTTTTTCCTCTGTTGTTTCTGCTTGATCTTGTACCTCGGCGGCTTCTTCAGCCTGAGCTTTTTGTGCAGGCTTTTGCTCCGGCTTTTTTACGGTTGCTGTTTTTTGTTCCAGAGGTACAGGTTCTTTTTTTTCTGGGGCTGATACTTCAGTCTCGACCTTCAGAATAACTTCTCCTACTTTTACCTTTTGTCCTTCCTTAACATTTATTTCGATAACTTTTCCGCTTGCCGGTGAGGGTACCTCAAAGGTTGCCTTTTCCGTCTCGATCTCAACGATAGACTGCTCCTCTTTGATAAAGTCACCGACCTTTACCAGAACATCAATGACTTCACCTGATTCCACGTTTTCAGATATTTCAGGTAATCGGACCTCTTTAATCATAATATTGTCCTTTTTATTATGTACCTTTAGATGAGCACCGGATCGACCTTCTCTGCGTCGATATCCATATCCACCATTGCTTTTTTGACTTTATCAGGATTTATTTTACCTTCAAGTACCAGGCATTGCAGCGCAGTCAGCGTTATAAATCTGGCATCAACTTCAAAGTAGTCTCGCAAAGCTGCTCTATTGTCACTTCGTCCAAAACCATCGGTACCGAGTCCTACGAAGCGGCCCGGAATCCACTTTGCAATCGAGTACGGCAGAGCTTTAAGGTAATCCGTTGCGGCGACAAATACGCTACCTGTTTCGCCGAAACATTGCTGTATGTACGGAATCTTTTGTTTCTCATCGGGGTGAAGCATGTTCCAACGTTCTGTCTGGCAAGCTTCGGTGTACAGCTCCTTGTAGCTGGTGACACTCCAGACGTCGGCGGCTACATTATAGTCTGACTCCAGAATTTGCTGTGCTTTCACAGCTTCGTTAAGGATTGCACCACTGCCTAAAAGGTGTACTTGTCCACCTGAACCTTTATATCTGTACATGCCTTTGAGGATTCCGTCCTTAACTCCTTCGGGCATAGGAGGCATATTATAGAATTCGTTCATAACAGTTATATAATAAAATATGTCCTCTTTCTTTTCATACATGCGATATATTCCATCTCGCACTATCGTTGCTAATTCATAAGCAAAGGTGGGGTCGTATGCTTTAAGGTTAGGCACAGAATAGGCAAAATGATGGCTGTGTCCATCTTGATGCTGCAGGCCTTCGCCAGCCAAGGTGGTTCTGCCAGAAATGCCTCCTATCAGAAAGCCCTTTGCTTTTGCATCACCGGCTGCCCAAATAAGGTCGGTCATGCGTTGACAGCCGAATATGGAATAAAATATGTAAAATGGAATGGTGTTTATTCCATGGGTGGCATAAGCCGTTCCTGCCGCGATGAACGACGACATAGAGCCGGCTTCCGTTATTCCCTCTTCCAAAATAGCGCCATCTTTTTGCTCGTTGTAGTAAAGCAGACTTTCTTTGTCCACAGGTTCATAAAGCTGACCTACAGGAGAGTAAATGCCCACCTGTCTGAATAATGACTCCATTCCGAAAGTGCGGGCCTCATCCGGGACAATTGGTACAATCAACTTGCCGATTTTTTCATCTTTTAAGAGTTTGGACAAAAGCCTGACAAAAACCATTGTTGTAGCGACTTCGCGTCCCTCGGAGCCTTTATAAAACTCCTGAAATAAATCTTCCGATGGTGTCGTGATTGACTTGGCGTTTATAATACGATTAGGGACGTAGCCGCCCAGCTTTTTTCTGCATTGCTGTAAATATTTTATTTCTTCGCTGTCCTCGAATGGTTTGTAAAATGGAGCCTCCTGCACTTCTCCATCGGGAATAGGTATGCCGAATCGACTCCTGAATTCAAGCAATTCCTGCTCGTTAAGCTTTTTTTGCTGATGTGTGATATTTTTTCCTTCGCCGGCTTCACCGAGTCCATAGCCTTTAATTGTTTGTGCCAGGATGATTGTTGGTGGGCCTTTGTGCTCAACCGCTGCTTTATAGGCGGCGTATACCTTGACAGGATCATGACCGCCGCGTCGCAGCTTTTCCAACTGCTCATCGGAATAATTCTTAACCATCGCCAGCAACCGCGGGTCTTTACCGAAGAAGTCTTTACGTATGTAATCTCCGTCGGAGACGGCGTATTTTTGGTATTGGCCGTCGGGTACCTCCTCCATTCGTTTGACTAATAGCCCGTCTTTATCCTTATCCAGCAGCGAGTCCCATTCAGAAGCCCAGATAACTTTGATAACATTCCAGCCGGCCCCTGCAAAGAGGGCCTCTAATTCCTGGATGATTTTGCCGTTACCGCGCACGGGCCCATCGAGTTTTTGCAGGTTGCAGTTGACGATGAAGATCAGATTATCGAGTTTGTCTCGGCCGGCCAGCCCTAAAGCTGCGAGGCTTTCCGGCTCATCCATTTCTCCGTCACCTAAGAAAACCCATATTTTTTGGTCGGTTGTTTTTTTTAAGCCTCTATCCTCAAGGTAACGATTAAAGCGGGCCTGGTAGATAGCCATTATCGGTGATAATCCCATCGAGACGGTTGGAAACTGCCAAAAGTCCGGCATAAGTCTTGGATGGGGATATGAGGACAATCCTCCTTCCGGGCTTAATTCACGCCTGAAGTTTTCCAAATCAAAACCTGAAAGACGACCTTCTAAAAATGCCCTGGCGTAAATCCCAGGCGAAGCATGTCCCTGGAAATAGATAATGTCACCATCCTGTTTTTCATTTTTAGCGCGGAAGAAGTGATTAAATCCGACCTCGTATAAAGTGGCAGCCGATGCGTATGTCGAGATATGTCCCCCGATGCCGGAGGACATCCGGTTGGCTCGGACTACCATAGCCATTGCGTTCCAGCGGATGAAGCTTTTAATGCGGTGCTCGATTTCTATTTTGCCCGGATATGGCGGTTGCTGCTCTGCAGGTATTGTGTTGATATAAGGAGTGTTGATAGACCGCTGTATTTTAATACCAAGTTTTTGTGCTTCTATATGGAGCTGTTTTAGCAGGTCTTGAACTCTCTCTGGACCTTCGTTCTGAAAAACGCTATCAAGAGATTCAAGCCATTCTTTGCTTTCAAGTTCTGTAAATTTGGAGTCCTTTTTATCCATATCGTATTTGAGAAACCCGCGTAAAACAAAGAGCTAAATACTTCTCTGGTCCTTTTTTACAGGCGCAATGTTTCACGTGGCAGGACCTTTGATGCAATAATACATGCCGGACAGCCCATTATTTATCCAAACAGGACACTCAGGACAATTACATCCCTTCCTTTCAATGGAGGCGGTGCTTTTGCCGCGAGCACAATATAATCCTTCCCCGCCTTTCGGATAACTGGGACAGTTATTGCAATTGTTCTGCATACAAATTTTGAAGTTGTCCTGTGTATCATCTACCTTCGCCATATCTATTACGCACCTTTCGCTTATTCAATCAATTTCAAGATATAAATGTGGAAGTTGAGCAGCCTCTTTGTTGCTGATTTGATAACCTCGTCAATCTTCAGCCGGACAGTTGGCAAAACAGTGTGATTGCCTAAAGTCGTCAATGGTTAATATTGATTTACCTTTCTAAAATGTCAATCTTTCGGCTGTATTAGCAACCGCTCATGCATCATTTTTCATTGGCTAATTCGTCAACCTCTTCTGCGCCCTTGGCAAGAAATTTTTCTTCATCCTTCAGCAGGATATTAATCAGTCGTTGAAATTCGCCGGCATGGACACGTTCTTCGTTGGCGATGTCCTGCAGGACCTTTTTGGCAAGCTCATTATCCGTGGCGTCGGCATGAGATTCATACAGGTGTACCGCTTCCTCTTCCGCAGCCAGATCCAGGCGTAAAGCCCGTGCTAATTCCGAATCGGTCATCTTACGGCCAGGCGTAATACCGCTAAATGGATTTACAAATTCCGGCATTTGTCATTTCTCCTTTCATTTAATTTTTTGCGCGTATATCAATTACCGCTCTGTTTTGAGAAAGAACGTACAATTTTTATGACCTGTATTTTATCAGGGCAAAACTCCTACAGGATTTAGATATCAAAAATTGTTACGTATCCGCTTAATTGCTGTTCAATAACTTATTATTTTATTTAGAGTATAATTTTTGCCAATATATCAGGCTCAATTCGAAAAGTCGAACCTTTTCCCTCAAAAAAGCCGTGTTCAGCGATCAAATGTATATTCAGATCTGACCAATGGATGCTTTCACCGGATTCGATAATATCAACTATCGTCACTCTTTTGGCAAATCGGCCTGGATGCGGCCAGGGACACACTATGACTCCTTTTGCCTCATCGACTCTGGCCCGGCGCTTCTCATCTAAATCAACCCAATTGCCGAGGGCGGCTTTAGCGATATCGGTGATTTTCTGCATTCTGGCGGCGATCTGTTTGGCTGTAAAGCCTAATCGCGAAATTTGTGCGACATCGGCCTCGATAATCTCAGATAAACTGCGGGTGTCCGTTCCCATAAATCCACCGGCGACGAGTTTTGACGACCGAAGGACAGCTTCCAATTTCCGCATTTGTGGCGATTCTTTCATTTTTAGAAATTTCCCCGCTTATTATTCAAATTTGTCATAGAAGATATTATCTTTGTTTATGCCTAACTCAGTTAAGACTTTTATTGAGGCGTCAATCATTCCGGGACTACCGCATAGGTACGCCTCATATTCAGTGGCGTCTTTCAAGTCCCGGCGAAATACTTCAGTAACCAACCCAATTTGGCCGTCCCATTTCTCATCACCCTGAGGCTTTGCCACGGCTGGCACAAAACAAAAATCAGCAAGTTCCTTCTCAAAGGTTCTCATCTGCTCTGCCATAAACATATCTTTAATGGTATTCGCCCCAAAGTAATATGTGGCTTTGCGCTTAATGCCTTCATTTTTCATCTGGTGCAAAATACATTTGATGGGCGCCATTCCAGAACCACCCGCAATAAAAACTATAGGTGCATCTGTATCGGACAGCCGAAAGTTTCCATAAGGACCATTGATTTTCACTTCATCACCGACTTTTAAGTACTCAAAGCAGTATGTAGTACAAATTCCTCCGGGTACGAGGCGAATAATTAACTCGATATTGTTTTTATCCGTCGGGTCAGAAGAAATCGAGTATGCCCGATATACTTCTTCGCTGTTTTTTTCGTAAGCCGGCGTCAGCAATTGTATGTACTGACCTGGTATATAATCAATAGTTTTTGGTTCTTTCAGTTCAAACCGGAATTGCTTAATATCGTATGTAAGGTCAATAATTTCGGCACATCGGCAGGAGAACTGGCGAATCGCGAAAAGCTCAGGTGGAATCTCAATTTTTAGGTCATTGCGGACTTTCACCTGGCAGGAAAGACGTACATTTGATTCTTTTTCTTCCCTGTTTAAAAAGGGCTCTTCCGTTGGTAGCAGGGGACCCGCTCCTTCGAGGACCTTTAGCTTGCACAATCCGCACGTGGCTCTACCGCCGCAGGCGCTGGGGATGAATATCTTCTCTGCGGTAAGCATCGATAACAGGTCTTTGCCGCCCTGGACGGTCAGCTTGCGTTCATCGTTAATAGTTATCTGGCATGGTCCGTAATTAGATAAAAAATATTCGGATATGGTCAAGACAGCAGCTAAACCCGCTCCGATCGAGCTAACTACAGTGACAGCTATAAGAACTGAGAGAACCATTGTCGTGATTATCTTCCTTGCAGGACACCGCTGAATCCAATAAAAGCCATTGCCATGATGCCAGCTATTACAAGGGTTATGCCAGCTCCTTGGAGTCCCTGTGGGATTCGCTCGTTAGCCAGCTTTTGTCTGATACCCGCCATAGCTATTATTGCCAGGAACCAGCCGATTCCGCTGCCAAGACCGTAACCAACGGTCACAATGAAACTATAGTTGCGAATCAACATAAAAAGCGATGCGCCGAGTATAGCGCAATTGACCGTTATCAATGGCAGAAATACGCCGAGCCTCAAATACAGAGCCGGTGAGTATCGCTCAATAACCATCTCTACAAACTGCACAAAAGCCGCGATGATGATGATAAACAATATGAACCGGAAAAACTCCAGGCCCAGCGGCTCAAGTACATAATGGTAAGCTAACCAGTTTAACATGCACGTTGTAGTCATTACAAAGATGACCGCCAGACCTAAGCCGAACGCAGATTTAATTTCACGCGAAACCCCAATAAATGGACAAAGTCCCAGAAAGTAAGACAGAAGGATATTTTGTGTGAATACCGCTGAAACACAAACCACAAACGCCTGCCATATTTGAGCCTCTACGTTCATTTGCTTTTTTTCTCCTGTGCGAGCTGAATCGATCTGAATATCCATGTCACAATAGCGAGCATAAAGAAAGCACCCGGCGGCATTACCATTATGATCCACTTGTCCCAGTAAGGGCCGCTGAAATAAGGCATCGGATAGCCTAACAATGTCCCCATGCCAAGAAGCTCGCGAAATATTGCAATTATTAATAGCACAAACGAATAGCCAAGTGCGTTGAAAAATCCGTCCAGAAAGGCCGGCACCGGTGGATTGGAAATACCGTACGCTTCACACCTGCCCATAACGATACAGTTGGTGATAATCAGGCCGACATAAGGGCCGAGATTTCTGCTCATTTCCGGCCAATAAGCCTTGAGTATTATATCCACGATAATTACATAGAAAGCTATAATCAGGGTCTCCACCATCATCCTGATGTTGCGTGGCGTGAACCTGCGCAGGATGGAAACCGTAGCAGCGCTTAGTGACAGTGTAAATATCAGAGCGACACACATAACAATGGTATTCAAAACAAGGTTTGTCACAGCCAATGTGCTGCATATACCGAGAACCTGTTTGAATATGGGGTTATCGCGCCATAGTCCTGCTATGGCAATATTTTTTCTTGGTGCTCCTGCACCTGAAGCGTTCATTTTGCCACGTCCCCTTTATTGAGCTGATGCCGCCAGTTTGTCAGCGCCGAGTTGATTATATTTTCCAGCCGGGTGCTCGTCTGCGTGGCCCCGGTGACGGCGTGCACATCACTGGCGCCCAGCTCCATCCCAGGCCTTTTGATGCTTAGAGGTTTGTCCCCGACCGAAATAACCTTGCCCTTGAATTGCTCTCTAAATGCAGCCTTTGCTATTTCAGCGCCAAGACCGGGCGTTTCATTTTGCTGGTAAAATGCTATTGCTGTAATTGTCTTTTTATCTGCTTCTATGCCGATGACACCTTTAATCGGTGCCCAGAAGCCCTGGCCTGACATCGGCAGAGCATAAGCAATTGTTTTGCCATTCTGTCGAAGTGTATAGGCTCCGGCTGAAAGCTCATCCGGCTCGGTGACCTGCTCGATAAAAATGCGATGCAGCTCCGAATTATTCATTTTCTCCCGGTAAAGTCCCGGCAAAACAGAAAGAACAGCCCTTTCAAAGGATAATTTTTCACTTGCCTTGACCTTTTCGCTTGTGAGCTGTGTAAAGCCAATCACTATTGAGCTGAAAAAAGCCGTTGCGACAAACATATAAAAAATCGGAAACCATCGTTTCTGTCGCATCAGGCGGCCCCCTTTAATCTGTCAGTACTGCCGGACTTTCTTTTGTATGACCTTACAGCATAATCCAGTATCGGAGCGAACATATTTCCAATCAGAATTGAGAACATCAGGCCGCCGTTGAATATCGAGAAATTTCTTATGATAGTGGTAAAAACACCAATGATAATTCCGTAGATTATCCTGGCAGGCTCGGTTTTGGGAGCACTGATAGGGTCGGTCGCCATAAAGAAGGCACCGAATAAAAATCCTCCGCCGAGTACCGCTGGTACAGCCCCCAGCAGAGGTTCAATGCCAAACCAGTATAAAACCTGATTCAATACTGCATAAGTTGTGACCAAAGAAAGAATAATAGTTCGGCTGGCTGTTTTTGTATAGAAAAGATAAATACCTCCAACCAGAATTAAAAGTACGCTGGTTACTCCCATTGTACCGCTGATTCTTCCGAACAACAGCGCTCGATACAATGTGCTTGCCTTTAGGTATTCAATCTGGCCTTCAGCCACATCAATGGGTATTTCTGATGCCACAGAGTTCCCATCTTTGTTTTTCAAAATTATTTTACCCGCTTTTAGAAATGCCATTGGAGTAGCGCCGGTTATCGCATCTGTAGTTGATGCTGTAGTCCATTTATTCAATGCTCCTAACGACCCTTGTGCCACCGGCGCCCATGTGGCTGTAAGGGCGACCGGAAAGCAAACGTATACAAAGCATCTGCCTGCCATTGCGGGATTGAAGATATTACGTCCAAAGCCGCCAAAGATTTCCTTGGTGAACATTACAGCAAATACAACTCCGATAGTCAGCACATGTATTGGAACGGTTGGCGGTATGATAAGCGCAAATATAGTGGTGGTGACAAAGACGGCTTCGGTTACAGGTTCACCGCGACGTCGGGTGAATATAAGCTCAACAATGAAGCCGACCAGCGCCGCCCAGGCCACCATAAAAAGGGATCGCCAGCCGAAGAAATAAATGCCCCCAGCTACGCATGGCAGCAGAGCCAACAAGACGCGCCGCATCATTAATTGCTTCAACAAGAATTTAGCTGGAGCCTTTCCCTGGGCCATGAAGGAAATCCGTTCTTTGTGTTTTTTAACAAATGCGTTTTGGTCATTGATACTAATAACGTTCTGAGGCTCATTAAGCAATAGGAAATCGTATAATAGTAGAAATTCGTATTTTTTATATTGTCCTATAGAATACAGGTGTTTTACACGCAATTAGCCGTTTTGGAATAAAGCGAACAAATAAACCTTTCGTGCAGGCTTAACTGTTCTTGGTATAAAAAACCTGTTTTCCAGACAGGTTTTTTATATATCCCACCGCAGGCTCAGATAGAAAATATTTGGATAAAGACAGGGCTGACCGGTCAGTAACGCACCTATTTTTTTCGGTGGGATCAATGTATATCTTCAGCAAAAGTCAGGCTTTTTCCAAAAGACTCCTCGCTGGATTGATCGTACGTTTGACGCGCCGGCGCTTTTGAGATGGGTTGGGTACAAAGCCGGCATGACTAATGCAAGAGACTTGGGTGAAGTCACAATATCGATGCTGCGAGGGGAACACGGACGGCAGGGGGGATATGACAAAAACACATATTGCCTGGAAAAGCGAGAGGGGCGGCCCGAATATCTGTAGTCCGGTCAGCAATGGGAAAGTGGTATTCATGCTGTTTTCTGAGGGCCTGATTAGCTGCCATAACGTGACAGATGGGACGAAATTGTGGGAAAAGGACCTGAGAGAGAATTTCCAGGCTTCGCCAAGCATAGTTGGGGATAAGCTATATCTTTTGGACGAAGAAGGTGTCATGTACATTATAGAGATCGGCCCCGAATATAAAGAATTAGCTAAATGTGAGCTGGCCCCTGAGGGGCTGGGCGAGAAGTGTAATGCATCGCCAGCTTTTGTCGATGGCCGTATTTATATTCGTGGCTTAGAGAATCTGTACTATATCGGATTAGCTTATAACAGACCGTAAAACGGTTACTTTTATCCTTACTCAATTACATGGATGTTTTTCTTTTTGCACATATCTTTTAGAATTTTAGGCCAGACGGTGGAACTGACTTCGCCGATGTGGGCCTTTTTCAATAATGACATAAACGTGCGAGATTGGCCTATACCTCCGCCGATGCTCAAAGGAATTTCGTCATTCAATATAGCCTGATGGTACGGTAGCTTCAAAAAATCAAGCTGGCCGGATATCTCAAGCTGCTGCTTGAGCGTCTCTTTATTGACTCGTATACCCATAGAGGTCAGCTCGTGACGACGTTTTGTCACCTGATTCCAGACCAGGATGTCACCGTTTAAGCCGTGCATCGGTTTTCCGTCCTCGGACGTTGTTTCGGTTACCCAGTCATCATAGTCAGCGGCTCTCATCTCGTGGGGGTAACCGTCCTTTAGCACCCAGCCGATACCGATAATAAAAATAGCCGGGTACTTCTTTGCAATTTCTGTCTCTCGTTGTTTTCGCGGTAAATCCGGGTACATATCGAGGATGTCCTCTGCATGAATGAAAGTAAGCTCATCGGGCAGGTCTGGATATTTGTCAATCTTGAGCTGAGGAAACATTTCCTGCACGTGGGTCTCGGCACCTTTTAGAACCTTCCAAATCTTGCGCACAATATCTCTGAGAAGGTCGAGATTTCGCTGCTGTTCGGTAATAGCCAGTTCCCAGTCCCACTGATCGACATAAGCGCTGTGGTCATGGTCAAGAAAATAATCCTTGCGCACCGCTCGCATATCGGTAAGCAGACCTTCGCCGACTTTCATTCCGAATTGCTTAAGGGCCATCCGTTTCCA
>CAZRMQ010000033.1:0-18958 GCA_964601185.1 uncultured Pirellulales bacterium | reverse complement strand
CACGATACCGAAGATGAAATTTTGCAACAATTTGGTTATGGTTTGGTGTATAATAAAGGCAAATGAAAGAAGTCAGATGTCAGAAAACAGAAGACAGAAAATTTAACACCTTATGGGTTAATTTCTGACTTCTGACGTCTGTCTTCTGTCCTCTATTTAAAGGGTAATAAGCCGTGAGCTATATAGGCTGGACTGTTTTATTGATTTGCCTTTTCACCGGCGCTACTCTGTTTTTTTCCGTCAATGGTATTGCTTTACGCACATTTTCACACGTTAAGTTACAGCAAGCTCTCTCGTCTCGGCGCAGGCGCGAGCCGGAGCGGGGCAAGATATTAGACCTCACCGATAGAGTCATAGAAAACACCGAGAAGCTCATTCTGACCTGTTCGTTATATCGCCTTTTCTTTAATATGTGTATATTGCTGCTGCTGGTAGCTGCTTTAGCGAAGCTGCGTCCAGCCAAGCCGACAATTAGTGACTTTGCTCTTGCATTTATAATCGCCATGGCATTATTCTCGGTATTCAGCCTTGCCATACCTCATGCCTGGGCGAAATACGCAGGCGAAAAAATCCTGGCTCGAACATACAGATTGCTAATGCTTTTTTCAATAATAGTCTCCCCCATTCTCTACGTCTTTCGATTATACGATGGCCTGATTAGACGCCTGGCCGGGGTCGCTCAAATATCACCTGAAGAACGGCAGGAAAAAAAACAGGAGGAATTTCTGACCGGCCTTGAGCGACGCAGAACCGAGGGCGTGCTCGACAGAGAAGAACAAAAAATGATCGAGCATGTACTGGAGTTAAGTGAAACAACCGCCGGCGAAATTATGACTCCGCGGACAGACATAGTAGCTGTTGAAGTCAAATCCGATTTGATAACGATTCTGGAAACTATAAAAAGCGCCGGTCATACACGCGTTCCTGTTTTTGAGGATAATATCGACAATATAGTCGGCCTTATCTATGCCAAGGACCTCCTGGCAGAGATCGGTAAAAACCCGGCGAACTTTAAAATACGTGATAAAATGAGAGAGTCATATTTCGTTCCTGAAACAAAACTTCTGCGGGTTCTGCTGCACGAGTTTCAAAATAAAAAACAGCACATAGCTATAGTGCTCGATGAGTACGGCGGAACAGCCGGCATCATTACCTTGGAGGATATCCTTGAAGAGCTTGTCGGTGAAATAACTGATGAATATGAAAAAACTCCGCCGATACCCATAAAAAAAATCGACCAGAACACCATTGATGTGGATGCACGGACATACATCGATGACCTCAACGACCAGCTCGAGCTAAATCTCCCAGAAGATGAAGACTATGATACTATAGGTGGTTTTGTCTGTTCGCGTCTGGGTTATATCCCCAAAGCTGGAGAAAGCTTCGATTACGAGAACCTGAAATTTAGCATCACTTCAGCCGAACCTCGCAGAATCAAACATATCAGAATCCAAAAAACAACCGAAGTAAATTAGAATTAATCTGATTATTTGAATCCATGTTAAGTAAAGACACAGGTGTTTGCATACGAACGGTAGATTATTCCGAAACGTCCCAGATAGTAACGTTTTTCACCAAATCAACCGGCAAAATCGGCGCCATCGCCAAAGGCTCGAAACGGCCCAGATCGGCGTTTGATGGGCCTATAGAAATGTTTTCATACGGTGAGATTGTTTTTTCTGATCCAACAAAAGAGAAACTTGTGACCCTGACAGAATTCCAGCAGCATGGCTTTACCGGTCTGACAAACAATCTTTTTGCCTTCAACTGTTGTCTTTTCGCTGCCGAGCTGCTGAACAAGTTGACAGATGACTACGACCCACATCCGGAGCTTTTCGATGGTTTCTTACATTTTTTGCAGGATGTTAACGAGCATCAAAGATCGAGCATCGAGCATCGACACATATTGTCATTACTTATACTGTTTCAATTAACTCTGCTCAGTGAAATCGGCCTGATGCCGGTACTAAATGCTTGCGCTAACTGCAAAATAAAATACGAAATACAAATAACGAGCGATGAGCGACGAGCAACGAGCAACGAAGTTTATTTCAGCAGTTCTGCCAACGGCATGATTTGCAAAGATTGTGAATCAAATTTTTCTGACAAGATTAAACTGAGCCCCTCAGGGGCGTCTTGTTTAATTAACCTGAAACAGGTCGCCCAGACATCGGAAAGAACACTCAAGGAAATTGAGAAGATTCTGATCAGCCACTTCACGGAATTGCTCGGCCATCGGCCAAAAATGGCAAAGCACATCCTGAAAAGCTCAGATAAACGTCCAAAATGAATCCTTCGACAAGGCTCAGAGCCTGCCCTGAGCTTGTCGAAGGGACGACAGGTTTGGGGGCAGCGAAACCGTTGAACGGAATACGGTTGCGGTTGCGTGACTCGTATCGGTTGCGTTAAGCGTAAAGACGTAACCGAAGGACGATAGACGAAACGAGCAGCGCAACCGTTAAACGAAGCGCGTTTGCGGACCGCGCTCGAGACAGGTTTGATTACCAACCTCCGGGCGAAAATTGGTCGCTGACAGGTTCTTTCCACCAAGCAGGATTTCGATAATATTCTTTAAGCATCATTGCAGCGACGACGCCATCGCCGACGGCTGTTGCTAATTGCATGGCTGCCCCTGCTCTGCAGTCACCAGCAACGAAGACACCCGGCACGCTTGTCCGAAGATACGCGCAATCGCATTTGATAAATCCTCTGTCGGTCAGCTCCGCAAAACCTTTCAAAAAGTCTGTATTCGGCACCATGCCGATAAATATAAACACACCATCACAAAGATAATCTTCTTCTTTGTTGGTTTTGACGTTTTTTAATTTGACTGACTGAACCCTGTCTTTACCCTGTATTGCGGTTGCAACAGTGTCATATTTAATAATCAGATTTGAATTCGGCTCGTTGGCTTTTGCCAGAAGCTCTTCGATCAGGACCTTGGAAGCTCTGAACTCATCTCTGCGGTGTACCATGGTGACCTTATCGGCGTATTTTGCTATGTGTAGCGTTTCTTCGACAGCAGTGTTTCCGCCGCCGATGGAGACGACGTGCTTACCTTTAAAGAACGGCGCATCGCAGGTTCCGCAATAACTGACGCCTGCACCGGCATTACGAAATTCTTCCTCGCCTGGCACGCCGAGTTTGCGGTAACTGCTGCCCGGAGCAAGGATTACCACTTTGGCCGTGTATTTATCCTGGTCGAAGTAGACAGCAATATTGCCGTCTTTTAGCTTCTGAAGTTTGGTAACTTCAGAACCGTTCTTTATCTCTGCACCGAAATTTGTAACCTGTTTTTGCATCTGCTCGACGAGGCCTGGGCCGTCGATTCGATCGATGCCGGGATAGTTTTCTATTCTATTAGTGGTGTTGATTTGTCCGCCGGGCATAAGTTTTTCAAGCATTAAGGTTTTTAATCTATCACGTGAGGTATAAAGAGCCGCCGCGAGGCCTGCCGGGCCGGCTCCAACGATAATAACATCATATACAATATCGCTCATCCCGAACTGGGCTCCTTTTTTATACTAAATGTGGCTCAATTTTCTTTTTAAGGTCGGACTCATAATTCGGTGTAAACCCGACAATTTGGCCTACTATCCGGCCATCTTTGAAAATATTCAATGTTGGTATACTCATAATGCTGTGTTTGATAGCTGTCTGGCGTGCCTGGTCAACGTCCAGCCTGCATACCTTTAATCTTCCTTTATACTGCTCAGCTATTTTTTCCAATACCGGGGCAGCCATTATGCAGGGTCCACACCAGGGCGCCCAGAAGTCTACTAATACCGGCACCTGCGATTTGAGAACCTCGTCTTCAAATGTGTCATCTTTGATGTCGATTGTCATATTTGCTTCCATGCCTGTTCTCCTTCTCGTAAAAACGTCAAAATCTTGGATTCGAAATCTGATACTAAAGTGCAAAATGATTTGTGTCAACAATGTTTGTTTTAAACCCGTGGTAATACCACAAGTTTAATATTTTAGCCCCCAGTTTCACTGGGGGTCTCTTCCTGGATTTGATCCAGTTGCAGGCCGAAGCGGTCGAGCTTTTTTTGGCCCTCATCGTACTGACTGTATGCGTTACGCAGGTGTTTACCGAGAACTTCCCAGTTGCCCCCGAAGTCAGCAAACGAAGCATTCAACCTCTTTAAGTTCTGGCGGATTTCCGCTGCCTGTTTTTCAATCTGCAGGCCGTGCAGGCCCATCGCCACCGTCATCAGATACGCGTATAAAAGATTCGGCGAGACCGGTATCACCCTTTTATCAAGCGCATATTGCACAACGTCCTGCGTATCGTCTGCGCATTTGACAATCGTTTCGTAATAGATATTCTCGGCGGGTATATAACAAAGAGCAAAATCCACCGTACCCTCTGCGGGCCTGATGTAGTCGGAGGCAATTTTGTCGATGTGATTAGTTACATCTTTGAGGAACTGCTTGCGAAGCTTTAACTTCTCGTTGTCGGCCTCGGCCTTTACGAGCCGCTCAAAGCTCGGCAGTGGGAACTTTGCATCGACAGGCACCGAGAAATCGGGCATCTGAATCAGCGCATCGACTATTTTGCCGTCCTTAAAAGCATATTGCAGCTTGTAGCTGTCTTTCGGCAGAATCTGAGCAAGCAGGTTCTCCAGCGACCATTCACCCATCTGGCCTCGCAGTTTCGGAGAGCTTAGAATATCCTGCAAACGTCTGACATCGGTTCCGAGCTGGAGCATTTGCTTGTTAGTACCCTGCAATTCGCCTATCTGGGTATTCAACTGTGTGAGCACCTGCTGGCTTGCCTGTATATTTTTGATGGTAGTGGCTTGCCCATCCTGTAACGATTTGTTAAGCTCGGCGCGTATACCGTCCTGAGCTGCTTTGAGCGCTTCGAGCTGCTGACCAAGCATGCTCATACCGGCTGACTGGCCGGCAATTTCTTTTCTGCCGGCAAAGCTGGATGTAATGAGCCAAACCAAAAGGCCCAGGACAAATACAATCAAAATGATAACGATAGTAATCAGGAATGGTTCCATATTGAGTATCCTTAAAAATCATCTTGATTATATCTTTTGATGAACCACATGTAAACCTGTCCTCCGTAAGGAGTCCTTAGGACTGAGCAAGGTCGAAGGGTGCGTGCCAGGATTGTTGGTAAAATCTACAGAGAGAAAACCTGACAAGTGGGGGTCATTTCGACCGTAGGCCCACCATGAGTGGGCCGAAGTGGAGAAATCTGCTTTGAAGGCAGACCTCTCCACTCGGCCATACGGCCTCGGTCGAGGTGACAAAAGGCGACCAACCATTATCCCTTGAGATAATATGTAATACAATGGCGTCCACCTCACCTACAAACTTGACGTGCACCCAAGGTCGAAGGAACGCGGGACTAAATATTTTGTATTTTATTTAGGGTGGTAGCGACTGTCTTGAGCGTAGTCGAAAGAGCCGAACCATGACCAGGTCTCCTTGTCAATTCTGTATTTCCTGAAACTTTTTTTGCCATCCATTGCTATTGCCAAAACAAAAAATAGAGTAGTTCAAGCATCATTGCTTGAGTACGCCGGAGGCCTGCCTGCCCAGAGTATCATAAGAAGGAGAATGTATTTCCGAAGGATGGCACGGCGGGCAGGCGTATAAAATTGTATTTTCACAAACTGGAAGCCTGCCCGCCGTAGTGGTAGCACGTAGGCGGACTTGTGCTACGTTGAGAATCGAGCATCCCTTCGACGGTTCGACCGCGCTCACCGCAGGCTAGCGTTCCCTCCTTCGCAGAAGCTTCGGCGGGCAAGCAGGGCAGGCGAGAAAAGATTTTGCTTGTTTTTTTGCCGTTTTTGGGTATAATATGGCCTCGTAATGGGCTTGGCCATGCCTAACAGTACGCGTATCGCGTATTGAGTATATATTATAGCATATCATAGTTAGCAGATAGCATGTCGCAGTTAGCGGATATCGAAGTTCACCCCATGAGATGGCGGCTACGCCTATCTCACGGGGTAAATCAGGGGAAAAATCGACAATAATTATGACTATTTTTTTGCGAAACAAAGCCAATTTTCGAAAAAGTCAAATGGATGTAAGCTTAATTATAACAAGGGATTATGAGAAAAATATTGCACCGGACATTTAGTGAAAACAAAGCCAAACAAACCCAATTTTTGGATGACAGACGACAGCAATGGAAAAAATAAAAGCAGTCATATTCGATTGGGGCGGAGTGCTGATAGACGACCCAAGGCCGGCTCTGATGCGGTTCTGCGCTGAGGCTTTCGCTGTGCCGGTTGATGTCTATACCCAAACTCACGATAAGTTTCTGGAAGATTTCCAGAAAGGACTAATAGAAGAACAGATTTTCTGGGAGAGGGTCTGCAAAGAGCTTAAAAGGCCGAAACCGGAACGGAACTCTCTCTGGGGTGACGCTTTTCGAGCAGCCTATTCGCAGCGGGCAGAGGTTTTTTCTTTTGCCTCAGGATTGCACAAAAAAGGTTACAAGACTGCGCTTCTATCTAATACCGAAGTCCCGGCTATGCAGATGATTCAGCAGTTGAACTACGATATGTTCGATGAGCTGATTTTTTCCTGTGCCGAAGGCTCGGCTAAGCCGGAGAAAAAAATCTATGATATCGTCGTCGGAAAACTTAATTTGCAGCCTGAACAGGCCGTCCTCATAGATGATAAAGCTGAATTTATTAATGGTGCAAGGCAGGCAAGTTTGAAAGGAATTGTTTTCAAAAATCTAAATCAGGTCAAAAAAGAATTAGAAAAATTTTTAGCCCCCGGTTTCACCGGGGGTTCTGTTCGGTGATTAATGAATCTATCGAAAGCATTACAAAATAAGCACATTATTTTGCTTGATGGTGCGATAGGTACGGAATTGGACAAACGCGGCCTGATGGGCCGGGCAGGCAATAATCTTGATGCTCCGGAGGTTGTGCTACAGATCCAGCAAGAATATGCCCGATGTGGTTGCGATGCTCTAACGACAAACACACTGACGATGAACCGCATCTACATTGAGACACACAACGTCGGCGTATCCGTGCGGGATGTAAATAAAGCTGGAGTTGAGATAGCAAGACAGGCAGCAGGCGATAAACAATATGTGCTTGGCGATATAAGCTCAACCGGTCAGATGCTTGAGCCGTATGGCACCTATAAAGAGCAGCAATTCTATAATGCGTATAAAGAGCAGGCTGAAATCCTGGCTGAAGCAGGCGTTGACGGATTTATCATCGAGACGATGTTTGACCTTCGCGAGGCACTATGCGCCCTTAAAGCGTGCAAGGATAACTTCTCGCTGCCTGTCATTGTATCGATAGCTTTTGCAACGGAGACTAAAGGGGCAAGAACAATAATGGGCAACACCGCAGGCCAGTGCGCTAAACAGCTCACAGATGCGGGTGCAGACGTTATCGGTGCTAATTGCGGTGATCTTGACCCAACTCAAATGGCTGTCGTTACGTCTTTGCTCAAAAAGGAAGCAAATGTGCCTATTATAGCGCAGCCCAACGCTGGCAGACCGAAGCTGGTTGAAGATAAAACAGTATTTGATATGGAGCCGGAGTCTTTTGCTGTAGGGATAAATAAATGCTTGCAGGCAGGCGCACAAATTGTCGGCGGTTGCTGTGGAACAACACCGGCGCACATCCGCGCAGTCGCCAGCTTGTTGAATAGAAAGAAACAATGACAAATTACCATTTAGTAATACTGAAAAAGCCGTATTTAGATGCCATCCTGGATGGCCAAAAGCAAATTGAATCGCGTTTTACCAAAACCAGACGCGAACCTTTTGGACGAATATTCTCCGGCGATAAACTGCTTCTAAAAATAAGCTCCGGGCCTGTATGTGCGATAGCTACCGTAGCAGCGGTTAAATCCTTTGAAAATCTAACACCTGAGAAAATTGAACAAATTAAAGAGGAATTTAACCACCGTATTAAAGGTACCGATCAAATTTGGCAAAGCAGGTATGATTGCAGATTTGGCCTTTTGATCTGGCTGACAGACGTAGAGCCGATCAAGCCTGTGCGAATCCACAAAAAAGACTGGCGAGCGTGGGTGATTCTAACGGATAAAGAGAACTTTGGGCTGCTCAGACCCGGCTTTGTCAAAAAAATAACCCCCAGTTTTACTGAGGGTTAAATAATATTCAAAGTGTTTAGGTTTTCAATGCCAATCGCCGGGGTAATAGACAGATGTCGGCTTAATTCTAAACTTCCTGCACAGCCCATCTACAAGTGATTCTATCCTTTTAATCTGGCAGTCTGTTGGGCCGACTCGCTGCGGTGGGTCGGCGATGGCACAGATACGGATTGTCTGGCTGCTGCCGTACCATGTTCTTCCCGGCTCGATCGACCATTGTCTCTGCCATTTTTCGGTGGGCTGTATTTGACCATCGCTGCCGCCGAGACCGTTACAAATTATAAAATGACAATTAAGATCTTCCGGACTTGCCAGGCCGCTCATCGAGGTTAACTGCCCGATATTGCCTGCTTTTGTGCCGCTATAGTAAATCTCAATCCGGCTCCAACGGTCGGGAGATTGACAGGCTTTTGAGGAAATAGCTGCTTCTATCGGGTCGAGACGATAATAGCTCCAAAGACAAAACGGCCCCTCAGCAGGTGGATTATTGCCAAGAGTGATTAAAACCATTGCACCTGTCGTCATTGACATCAATAATGCCGCTAAAACTTTCAACACCCTTGTCTGCCCTGACATAACCGCGTTCATAAAAGCTCTTATCCTACAAGCAATCCGGGGAATAACGTTATAAGTGATTATCCAAAAAGTTAACGAAAATTACCGATTTTCGATTGCCAAATTACGATTGAAAATCGCAAATCGAAAATTGGAAATCTAATTCTTTGTATTACTTATACATCGGCAGCTATTCGCAAAACGCTCCAAATTATTTTTCAAAAAATTGTTGTTTTCTGTCCTTCAGCGCCGCAAGTCGCGTAGCCTGCTGTCTGACCACCGATTTTGCCGGTATATCTTTTTGAATTTAAATATCTTGATTTATGGGACTACAATAGGTACATTTGCACTGCCGGTTTGGAGATCTAATTAAAATGGAAGAGTTTATAATCGAAGGTATCATGGGATTGTGAAACTGAGGTAAAAAAGAAAATGGCAACACAATATCGTTCACTATCTCAAGAGGAAATTTCAAGTCTAACCAATCAAGGCTGTAGTTGCAGCGACTGGTCAAAGCTACAGGTTGCTGAAGGCTTCGACGCAGGCAGAGTACGAGCGACTCACTTCTGTGGCGATGTAAAATTAGGCGTATTCGATAAGGATGTATCTTTCTTCGGCGGCGTTACAAAGCCGACCGGAATCAGCAACGCTACTATATGCAACTGCACTATCGGCAATAACGTTTACATTAGTCAGATAAGAAATTACATAGCCAACTATATTATCGAAGATGACGTGGTGATAGACAACATCGACCTGCTCGCAACCGAAGGTGAAAGTTCTTTTGGAAATGGGAAGGAGGTGGCTGTCGTTAACGAAGCCGGCGGCAGAGAGATACCGATCTATGACAACCTGTCGGCTCATACTGCCTATGTAATAGCATTTTATCGTCATCGGCCAATAGTAATCGAAAAACTTCGGAAGATGATAGCCAGCTACGCTGCTTCCGTCACCTCATCTATAGGTCTTGTGGCGGCAGGGGCAAGAATCGTCAACTGCCGAATTATTAAAAATGTCAAAATAGGACCAGCAAGTGTAATCGAGGGAGTTAACAGATTAGAAAACGGCTCGATCAATAGTTGTCCCCAAGACCCTATTTACATTGGGTCGGGTGTCTTTGCGGAAAACTTTATCGTCTGCAGCGGCTCGAAGATTTCAGACGGCACCATAATAGCCGAGTGTTTCGTAGGCCAGGGTACCGTTTTATCCAAGCAGTATTCGGCGGAGAGCTCTGTCTTTTTCGCCAACTGCGGCGGCTTCCACGGTGAGGCCTGTGCAATATTTGCCGGCCCCTACACCGTGACACATCACAAATCAACACTGCTTATTGCAGGGCTTTTCTCGTTTCTGAATGCTGGCAGTGGAACCAACCAAAGTAACCACATGTACAAATTAGGTCCAGTCCATCAAGGCGTAGTAGAACGCGGCTCAAAAACCGCCAGCGATTCATATATGCTCTGGCCCGCAAAGGTCGGTGCATTTACTGTTGTGATGGGTAGACACTACAGGAATTCAGACACCTCAGATTTGCCTTTTTCATACCTGGTTGAGCATGAAGACGAAAGTCATCTCGCGCCAGGCGTGAATCTGCGTAGTTTAGGTACCGTACGAGACGCCCGGAAATGGCCAAAACGCGACAGAAGAAAAAATCCCAGAAAACTCGACCTTATCAACTTCAAACTGCTAAGTCCATATACAATTCAGAAGATGATCAACGGTCGTGACCTGCTCTGCAAGCTAAAATCGACGTCCGGTGAAACATCCGACTACTTTACATACCACAGTGTCAAAATTAAGAATACATCGTTAGATCGAGGCATCAAATTATACCAGATTGGCATCGATAAATTCTTAGGTAATTGTTTACTCAAGCATTTGGAGGATAAGCAGTTTAAAAATGCTGGCCAGCTTAGAGCAGCGATGCAGCCGAAGACCAATGTGGGCCCCGGTAAATGGGTGGATTTAGCTGGTCTGTTGGCCCCGGAAGCAGCCGTGCAAGAAATACTTTCTGATATAGAAAACGACACTATCGGCACCCTGGAACAGGTAGATGAAAGATTTCGGTTGATATATGAAAATTATCCGCAGTACGAGTGGGCCTGGGCTGTAGATGTTCTGCAGAAAAATCTTGCTAAAACAATAGATGAAATAACACCTGATGACATTATTGCCCTAACGAAGAAATGGAAGGATGCCGTGTTGGAACTTGATCACCTGCTTTACGCCGATGCCAGAAAAGAATTTGCCGCTACTGCACAAATTGGCTTCGGCATAGATGGCGATGAACAGATAAAACATTCAGACTTCGCAGGGGTTAGGGGGACATTCGAAGAGGTTAGTTTTGTTTCCGAAATCAAAAAACACATGGCCGCTAAAACAGAGCTTGGCAATGAACTTATCAGCCGGATGGAAAATTTGCTTTAAGGCAAACATTTAATCAAGGAGTATTTTAAATGAGAGTAATAATGCAACCCAATTACGAGGCAGTATCAAAATGGGCTGCCAACTACGTAGCTAAAAAAATAAATGATTTTGGCCTCAATGAATCAAAACCTTTTGTATTAGGGCTTCCAACAGGCTCTTCGCCGCTGGGAATGTACAGAGAACTGATAAATCTCAACAAAGCAGGCAAGGTTACGTTTGAAAATGTTGTCACCTTTAATATGGATGAGTACGTAAACATCCCTGAAGACCATCCCGAAAGCTACTATTCGTTCATGTGGAACAACTTCTTCAATCATATAGATATCCAGAAAGACAATGTCAATATTCTCAACGGAAACGCTTCGGACCTCAATGCTGAATGCACCGCATACGAGGAAAAGATGAAAAATGTGGGTGGTGTTACACTTTTCGTCGGAGGAATAGGGCCGGACGGCCATATTGCATTTAATGAGCCGGGCTCTTCGCTATCGTCAAGAACCCGTATTAAGACCCTCACATACGACACCATCGTAGCCAATTCGCGATTCTTCGGCGGTGACGTCAACAAGGTCCCCAAAACAGCTCTGACGGTAGGCGTGGGCACCGTTATGGATGCCAAGGAAGTGCTGATTATTGTCAACGGCCATAATAAAGCACGTGCCCTGCGACATGCTATCGAAGGCAGTGTCAATCATTTGTGGACAATCAGCGCCCTGCAAATGCACCCCAAAGGCATTATTGTATGTGACGAACAAGCCACAGTGGAGCTAAGGTATGGCACTGTAAAATACTTCAAAGATATAGAATCAGCCAATCTTGATCCGCAAACGCTTCTGAAATAACAGGACTTCCAATCCCCGCAGCTTTCTGCGAAAACAGAAGCGAAGGGATTTCTCACTGGTTCTGTTCCGGGCGGATGGGATAAACAATTTGGGCCTTATCTTTGAGCGATTCTATATACTCTGTAATAATCTCAGACCGCCTCTTTTGTGTAATCTTGGCTATTATATGGTCTTTGGCCTGCTCGAACGGAACCACGCCGGCCTCTTTGCGGTCGGTAACCTTTATTATGTGATAGCCGAATATGGTTTCCACAACATCACTTATTTGTCCGGGCTGCAGTACAAAGGCAACCTTTTCGAAAGGCGCCACCATTTTACCCCGTGGGAAGAAATCCAAGTCGCCGCCCTTTGCCGCAGAGGAACAGGCTGAATTGGCTTTGGCCAGCTCGGCAAAATCGGCTCCCTCTCTGATTTGTTTAAGCAGGCTCTCAGCCTTTGCTTTCGCTATGGCTTTGGCTTCGTTCGGATCGGTGCCGAGCTGGGAGGCATCAGGTGTTATAAGAATATGGCTCGCTCTAACTTGTTCAGGAGTTTCAAACTCCCTCTTATAGTCGGAATAATACTGTTTGATTTCGTCTTCGGTGACATCCAATTTACCGGCCAACTGCGGCTCTAAAAGTTTCAGATAGAGCATTTGCTTACGAAAATCGTTTTTGAACGCGTCAAAACTTTGGCCGTGTTCTTCTAATTTTTTTTGGTACTCCTCCAGTGAGAGTGGAGGCTGCTGCGCAGCGGCTATTTCGGTGATTCGACGCATGAGTTCATCTTCGGTAACTACTATTTTGTCTTCTTTTACTTTCTCGTCCAGCAGGTACCCACTAATAAGCTTTTCCAAAACCAATTGTCTGACCTGTTTTTCATACTGCTCAATAAATTCGGCAGGCAGTTTTGCAGCTTTAGCCGTTACCCTCTCAAGCTCCGGCTTAACTAGCGCTTCCAGGTCGCTATCGGTGATATTGAAGCCGTTAACGGTAACAACAACATCATTGGGAGTCCGGTCATCGGCCTTTGGAGTCTTTTTCGAGCAACAACTTAGACCGAAAACTGTCAAAAAGAGCAAAATATAAAGAATGAGACATAAAAAGCTTGTTCTTTTGCTTTTACCACATTTGTTTTTGAGCCGACGCGGATAGCTTATCATAAATTTACCCTTTTACTGGTTCACCCCGTTAGAGAAAGCCACCGATTTTAATCGGTGGTCATTACCAGTTGAAGGCCGTTAGAGAATTTCGTTCTCTAACGGGGTTCACTTTATTAAAAACCTTTACTTGTCAGTTAATAATCATTATCTCGGCAAAAAACAGCTGTGTCAAAAGTAATTTAGCCGAAAAGTTGTTGAGGTATCAGGACAAGGCTTTGACGCCGCTGCCATATCGGCGTATAATTCCGGCTAAGAAGGTAAAGCATGAAACACAGCAGAATCAGCAGGGTAATACAGATTTTGACAACTCTACAGGCAGGCAAGAGCTACGCTGTCAGTGATTTATCGGAGATGTTCGGAACGAGCCGACGGACAATTTTTCGTGACCTGAAAGAGCTGCAGACTATAGGTGTGCCCTACCACTACGAGGTCAAGACCGGCGGTTATATCATAGAGCCTGAATTCTTTCTGCCGCCCATAGACTTGAACCTGCAGGAGGCTCTGAGTCTGCTCCTGCTGGTCTACAAGGCAGGCAGTCAGATACAGTTGCCGTTTAAAAAATCGGCGCTTCTGGCCGCTTTGAAAATGGAGAACAATTTGCCTGTCAAAATCAGACAATATTGCAGCTCAGTTCTGCAACATATCTCCGCAAAACTTGACGCCCAGGCACCAATCCGCCTGGAAGGAGGACTCGATAGAACCTTCGCAAAATTGGAAAAAGCTATAGTTAATAAACGAAAGGTGAACATACAGTACCACTCGTTGTTTGAGGGCGAGATTATCAATGTGGAGCTGTGTCCTTACCATATGCTCTACAATCAACGAGCCTGGTATTTGCTGGGCTATTCCAGCCTGCACAAAAGTGTCCGCACTTTTAAGCTTAATCGTATCAAAGAGCTTGAAGTTACAGATCAGTGCTTTGTGGGTGGTGAAAAGTTCGATTTGGTGGATTATCTCGGCAGAGCCTGGTCGATGATACCTGAAGGCAGGCTTTATAACATCAAGCTGCGATTCCTGCCTAAAGTAGCTGATAACATCACGGAGGTACAATGGCACAGCACACAAAAGGTCATGCGAAACAGTGACGGCTCAGCCATTGTGGAGTTTCGTGTTGACGGCCTGGGTGAGATAAGCTGGTGGATACTCGGTTACGGTGACCAGGTACAGGTGCTTGCACCAAGAGCCCTGCGGCAAAGGATCCTCGAAGCAGCCAGAAATATAATTAAACTCAATGAAAAAACATAAATACCACACTTCACTTTGATATTACTTGCCTTTGATTTTCTTGCAATTACCTTATTTTTGCTGTAAAGTATTGCGAAATATGACGAAATAAAAATATTGCCAACGTAGCTCAACGGTAGAGCTCTGGTTTTGTAAACCAGAGGTTGTCGGTTCGAATCCGACCGTTGGCTCTTATTCAGGTAAAGTTGGTGCTCAACAAACCTCGTCTTTACCGACTTTCACAAATTTTGGCCGCCCAGTCAATGGCAGATGGATTTTGTCCATCAGGAAATACTGGTGGTGTCAGTATTCCTTTTTCATCTGTTTTAATGGCAATACTTTCTTTCCATTGGCCATTTCTGGGATTAAACCATTGGAAACGATATGATGTATTAGGTCTAAACCCGCTTAATTTGGGCAATACCGCCTTATTCTCAAAGTAAAGTAAAGCAAGGTCTTTTCCCGCGGTACTCATCATAAATGACCAGCCATCCAAACCTCTTTCAGGGCTGTTTGGAGCTTTTCGTGGGTGTATATTTTGCGAGTTGAGCTGTAATTGTTGGTACTTATTACCTTCGGATAACATAAATGCCTTGAGATGTTGCATATAAAGGCCCGATTCGAACTTTAACGCATCCCAGAAATGGGGTCGAGCGCATGCAGGTTCTCCGGTTGAGGTAATATCATAGGCGCTTGTGCCATGCACATGTCCCGACAGTCCCCCTGAAAGAACGGAGCCATACATCTGTGCGCGTGAGAAATAGTTATCGCGCGGCGAATCTGCCGGCGGGCGTTCACCATTCGGCATATTTATTTCATGGTTCCAGCCTGTATAATACGGCTCAAAATTTATGGCAGGATATGGAGGATCAAGGTTAAAGAGAGTTTCGATCGCCTTGTAAACACCGTGGTCGCGAGGCTTGTTGCCTACACTGTGCATGGTTAGCCAGGGACAATCCTGATCGTGGCCGAACTGTGTATAAGTGGAATCATTGATTAGTGTCGTGTGGGGTTGTCCAAACGGCAATGGGCCATATTTTTTTAAATGATACGTCAGGGCTTCGTTGAATTCATCGGCGGTCAGGCTGTATTCTTTTGGAATCCAATCAAGATGAATCCCGCTGAAGATTATATTATACGCACCGTATCTTGAAATCAGGTATTGAACATATCGTGAGTATGATTCATTAAAGTTAAAATAAGCCTTCCACGCGGGGCAGTTGTCCCTCCTTACAGTCTCCAATAAAGGGACAAAACCCTGCTCGGACAAATACTGCATTTTCTTGTCTAAGCTTTGAAAATACTCAGGGATGATATGGTCAAAATCAGCTACGCCTTCATGCTCATCTGACATCTTAAAAGGCCTGTTGCCATATTCATCACGCATATTTTTTGCCGTCATTTTGCCATCTTCAACCAGATAGTCGAATTTTTCCCATGCGTTTCTCAGATATATACCACTGGAATCTGCATAAGTACTGGCGTGGCAATCTGACTCCCAGTTTGGAAAACAGGCAATCATGCTGACGGAATTGTAGCCTTGCCCCTTCCGATAGGCCACGGCATCTTCGAACCCAATGCCCGGACCGGGCACATAATTCTTCGCTGAAGCGACGCCCCTAAAAGGCAGCCGCCACGTGGCCCCTGCAAGCCAAGTGTCACCGACCATAAAGAACGCCGTGCCATCAGCGTATTGTAAGGCATGTCCGTTAGCCGATGGACGAACGAAACCGCGACGGTTGGGATTGTGTAACTTTTCCTCTTCCGTCCAATCAACCGCATTAAATTCACCTGTTTGGTTGTTAAGGCCTTTATCATCAGGCTGGTTTGAACCGCTGGTCCATTGCCATTGGCCTGGTTCCGTTGCCACAATACGTACAATAAAAGTATTGCCGCCTTCCCAGAAACCATAAATTCGTTTTGAGAAATTGGCGCCTTTTAGCTCTATCCAACATGTCACATCTGTATAACAGTTTTCATAGTCCTTTTCTGCTTGCAGCGTGACTTCCTTCATTTGCCATACGTGAATATCTGAAGGAGTATCAGCGTTCAGTGCATTAAGGGGGACGCTTACAATAAGCACCAAATAGATACAAAAGGATAACAGCTTTTGATGTTTAGGATTCATAATAGGAAAATTGGTTTTCATCGGTGGGAGGGATTATAGCATAATAGGGTGCATACTTCAATGATTCAAGAGAAATCAGGATTGAAAACATCAGCCCTTGAACAGGCCCGTCAGCAGTGGAAATCTTGAAACCAGGTGGCCCCGGTAAAACCAATCTGTAGTCATATCAGCGGAACCCCGGGCAGGTATAAGTAACTTTGAATACTTAGGATTCACAGGTGGTTTGGCGATTACTAAATCCAAAGGTACGGTAGAATTTTCATTTACTACAGCCAGTTTGACATTGTCTTCGTGGATATTGGTCCAGCCATGCGCACAGGGACTAAAATCGGTTGTGGCGACATACAGTTTTTCACCCCGCTCCAGCATAACCGGCACCAAACCATCGAATTCGTCTCTTATGGCTTCAGGGATAGTAAATTCAGCGGCGTGATTTTGGCCCCGTGCTCTGGCAGCTTTGAGGTATCTGCGGGACTTGTTGACTGGATGCTCGAAAGCTTTGGCGTCAATAAAAGTGCACAGCTTGCTCTTCGATGAATTTGTCAGCATAGTAAAATCTTCGAACTTGGCTGGAATCATGTCTATGTATCCCCTCTCAGCCCAAAGGCTTTCAAAGCCGCGAGAAGGGTCCTGAATCATTACGTAAGTCCAGTTTCTGTCCCATGTTTCATTGGGAGGTTCAAATCCTGCAAGTATCTTCTGGGCGTCGGTTGTGCCAGCTGGTACATTCTTACCACCCGAGTAAACCTGTGGGTCAAAGACAAAAACATTATTGTGGCCATGCCGGGGCAGCAGCGGTGTTACCAGGGCTTTATTGCAGACGGCATCGTTGATGCCTGCGTAAATTGACAGTACTGTTTCCGGTACCAAAGGAATCAGATGAGCTAACTCAAGACAGTTTATACCTTCTACTGATGCCAGGTACGAGGGAAACTCTTTTATCAGGTTATGTGCTTCGATGAGGAAATCCATGTATTGTTGCTCGCTCATGGTAGAGCCATTGGGAATATGCAAATCTTTTTCGACTGTCATAATAAGCCTCTTAAAATAGAAAGCCGCTCGTACAGATGTTAGCTCTTTATTGGTGATGATACAAATAATTCTTCAGCCACAATTGTCGTTGGGGCAAACTGTCGGTTCAAATCCGACCGTTGGCTTTAAAAATCAAAAATTTACATTTGTCATCTCAATCGTCCTATTGAAGCAGTTAATCTTTTTATTTATCTTATTCTAATCCTGAATCATCATAACCTGTGGGATTGCGCGGGAAAACTTTGTAACGGGTAAAAATGAGATTGGCCAATCGCGTGATAAAAGTTTACAATATAGTTGAAATAGACTTAAGGAATGTATAAAAAATCAGTTAGCGGATAAACAAGATGAGCAATCCAGTAGAATATCATTACGACAGATTTCCTCCATCAAACCTTGATTGGCTCAAGATAATTCCCCATATAAGCCCCGCCAGTGCAGTTCTTGCACGCTATGATGGATTACTTACTTCTATACCAAATCCCTTAGTACTCTTATCACCGCTTACTACCCAGGAAGCTGTTTTGTCATCCCGTATTGAGGGAACTCAGGCAACAATGGGGGAAGTTCTTGAATACGAGGCTAAGGAATCACCCAGGGGCCTAACACCTGAGAAGGAGGCTGATATTAATGAAGTCCTTAACTACCGGAAAGCGATTTGGAAAGCGGTCGAATTATTGAAAAGCTTACCGCTTTGTCAACGTGTTATAAAAGAAGCACATCAAACTCTTCTTGAAGGTGTAAGGGGACACAACAAGTCTCCAGGAGAGTATCGAAGAATTCCAAATTGGATCTGCCCAGATAAATTAATTGAGAACGCTCGATTTATACCTATTTCTGCTGAGAGACTAGTTGAAGGAATAAGCAACTGGGAAAAATATATTCACACCGAAACATCTGACCGGTTAGTACAATTAGCAGTACTTCACGTTGAGCTTGAGGCCTTGCATCCATTTTTAGATGGTAATGGACGACTTGGACGTATGTTTGTGCCATTGTTCTTGTATAAAACCGGCTTGATTCAAAGCCCTATGTTTTATATCAGTGCCCATCTTTAAGCGAATCGTGATGAGTATTATGCTCGATTGCTGTCTGTCTCAAGAGATAATAATTGGACTGACTGGTGTGTGTTTTTTCTGAAAACAATAAAAATACAAGCAGAAAATAACCAAGAAAAAGCTCACGCCTCCGGCGGGTAAACCTCCATAATCTGTACTCTGTTCTCCGTCTTCTGTCTTCTGTTCTCCGTCGTCTGTCGTCTGAAAATTGGGTTTGTTTGGCTTTGTTTTCCCAGCCTACAGAGGCGTGGTTCATTTTCGCAATCCTTTTGCAAATAATAGTTTACGTTCATTCGGGCTTTTTTGAAATTGGCTTTGTTTTGCATAAAACAGGGCTGATTTGTACCTGTGGCAGAGCTAGAGGATTCTCGACAATTGTAGAACGTAGGGTGCGAAACCTCGCACCATTTCCATATCCCAATATAATCTG